>JBDNSL010000013.1:0-46276 GCA_047719095.1 Acetobacter sp. | reverse complement strand
CGCCCCAGCAGATGGACTTCCTCCTCCCCGACCCCCGACCTCTGCGGGAGGAACTGGAAACAGGTGCCGTTCTTTTGCGCCAGTTTGCCACCCCCCATGCCACGGAGCTTTTGCAGGCAATCGAACACGTGGCCCAGCAGGCCCCTTTTCGCCACATGCACACACCGGGTGGAGGCACCATGTCCGCCGCCATGACCAGTTGCGGCGCACTGGGCTGGGTCAGTTCCACCCAAGGTTACACCTACACACCGCAAGACCCGGCCAGCCAGCACCCATGGCCCGCACTCCCTGCTCCCTTGCACGACCTCGCCCAAAACGCTGCACACACTGCGGGATACCCTCACTTTGCCCCCAATAGCTGCCTGATCAACCGCTACCAGAACGCAGCACATATGGGGCTACATCAGGACCGCGATGAACACGACACCACGCAACCCATTGTCTCACTCTCGCTCGGGCGGACAGGGCTTTTTATGTGGGGAGGCCCAACGCCACGCGACAAAATTCGCACAATCGCCCTTGAGCATGGAGATGTGCTGGTCTGGGGTGGTCCGGCCCGGCTGCATTACCACGGCCTTAAAAAACTTGGCCCCAATGCGCACCCAGTAACGGGGGAAACCCGCTTTAACATGACATTCCGGCACGTTGCGGCTCCTGCCATGCAGCACAACAAAAACTGATGGAGCCACACATGCCCCCACGCCCCCCCCTGACACGCCGCAAAATTCTGCGCACCGGGCTGCTCCATGCCACCTGTGCGGCAGTTGCGCCCCGTCTGGCGCAGGCACAGAGCCAGCCAACCAGCCCGTTTACCCCCGTGGACGATATTTTTCGCACGGCCATACGCAACGGCAAAATGCCCGGAGCAGTCGCCGCCATAGGCCACGAGGGGCGCATGGTCTGGCACGGCGTGTTTGGCCAGCGCGCCCAAGCCCCCAAAGTGGAGGCCATGACATGGGACACCATTTTTGACATGGCGTCCCTGACCAAAGTTCTCATAACAGCGCCTGCAATCATGCAGTTTTATGAACGGGGGCTTATTGCGCTGGATATGCCTGCCTGCCATTACCTGCCCGCCTTTGCGGCCGAGGGCAAACAGGCCATTACCATCCGCCAGTTACTCACCCATTACTCGGGGCTTGCACCCGATCTGGACCTGAGTTTTGCATGGCAGGGCCAACAGACCGCCACACAAATGCTGATGAACACCCGCCCACTCAACACACCGGGTGAGCAATTTGTTTACAGCGACATCAATTTTATCACTCTGGGGTTAATTGTCGAACGCCTTGCAGGCCAGCCCCTTGCCCTTTACGCGCAGGACCATATTTTTAAACCTCTTGGCCTGCACTCTTCTTTTTTCCTGCCATCCCCTGCACTACAATCAATAATCGCCCCCACACAGTATGATGAAAGCGGGCATATGCTGCGTGGTGTTGTGCATGACCCCACAACCCGGCGCATGGGAGGGGTGGCCGGGCATGCCGGGCTGTTTTCCTGCGCGCAGGACACGGTTGTTTACGTGCAGGCCCTGCTGGACAAACTGGCGGGCCTGCCTTCACCCTTCCCCCTGACAGCACAAACCCTGCACCTTATGTCCACCCCGCAGCAACCGCCGGGCAAAACAGACCTGCGCGGGTTAGGGTGGGATATTGCAACCCATTACTCCACAGCACGGGGGGCTTATTTTCCCGCTTCCTCTTTTGGGCATACGGGCTTTACCGGCACATCCATATGGCTGGTGCCCAACAGCCGCAGCTTTGTGGTGGTCCTGACCAACCGCGTACACCCCAACGGGCAAGGTAATGTGGTCGCCCTGCGCCGGGACGTGGCAACGGCTGCGGCCCTTGCCTTACGCAGTATGGAGCGCTGAAGCTGCTGTTTTCCGCCACTTAAATGGCACACAATGCAGGTGTGTTATTCCTGCATCACTCAGTGAGTATATTTGGCCATATATAGGTTTGTGTTCCGTTATATATAGACAAACGCCCTACTCGCCCGGCAGAAGGGACATCCCCCTTGTACCCCTCCATACCCCGGACGAGCCAGATCCATGCACGATCGTTTCCATACCTTTTTCGCTACCGGAACATTTGGCGCATTGCTGCTAACGACCTCGGCACTGGCGGCAACGCCTGTTGCCCCGGCGCAACAAGCCCCTACCGGCAAGCAGGCCACAACCAAAGCGGCCCCTCCCCCCAAGCCCATCGTCAATACCACACCCCCAAAAACCATGGCCCCCATTGCCGGGATTCTGGATGGCTCCAATGGTGAAACCGTGAACGTTCACGGCCACCATGCAGCCGATGGCACCGGCGCCAAATACATGAACAAGGTTGTCTACCTTGGCCCACTGGGTAACCGCGATACACTGGACACGCCTTACTCCGTTATGGGTGTTCCCCACGACGTTGTGGTCAACCAGCAGATACGCAATATCAACGACATGGCGCAGTATCTGCCCTCTGTTCAGTTAGAAATCCGTGGGGACCCCAACACATCCCGCCCTCAGTCACGTGGGTTTGAGGCCGATGTGATCTCTAACTCCCGTCTGGACGGGCTGAACGTGGTTTCCACCACCCCATACCCCGCAGAGTGGGTAGACAACCTGCAGGTGCTCAACGGTCTGGCAGGGGCGATGTATGGACCCGAAAACCCGGCCGGTGTGTTTGAATACACACTCAAACGCCCAACAGACCGGCGGACCGAACGCCTTTCTGTTGGAGTGGACTCCATAGGCACGCCCACAGTCAATGGCGATATCTCGGGCCGCGTGGGTAAAAATGGCTGGTTCGGTTACCGCCTGAACATGCTGCACGCCAACGGCACAGGCTACGCGCCTGACAGTTGGGTCCGGCGCGAAATGGTCAGCGCTGACTTTGATATCCATCTGGACGACAAGACCGTTATCGAACTAGACGCCAGCCACTACACCTATGCCGAACGCGGCATGGCCCCCGGTTTTGGTATTCCCGCTGGCACTGCTGCCAATCCTACCGGTATCGGGGGGAATCTACCCGAAGCTCCAGATCTTAGTAAGCGCCAAGCGCCCGGCTGGAGTGGCTTCAATATGGAAACCAATACATTCCTGGCCAAAATCAAACATCAGATCAATAAAGACTGGAGCTTCACACTCGGAGGACTTTATCAGGATGCCATGCGTCAGTCTTTTGGTGTCGCCAACACGCTGACAGCAACTGGCGGCACGAATGGGTACTATAACTCCAATGCAAATGCGGCAACAACAGCTAACGACTTCCGCGTTGGCAGTAATATGGCGTATTTCAATGGTCGCGTTTACACAGGTCCGATCAAACATGATCTTGTAATCGGCACCAATGGTTACATGATGGGAAATTATAACCCTCTCAGCTACGATGCAAATGCATCAATCGGTACAAATTATAATATGTATAGTAATCCACAGGTAAATGGTGGATCACAGCCATATTATTATGGTCGGTACAAATCAAGCAGCATAACAAGCCAGTCTTTTATTGTGGGAGACACCATCACAATAAATAAACATTGGTCAATTATGGGTACATTGTCATGGAGTTGGATCAGCCAGGATGGCACCATCTCCACAACAAACGCCAATAAGAGCCTCGGCATACCGGCCACGGCCGCTATCATTCAAGGGCGCACTCATACCTCCGTCAACGCCGCTTTCAGCCCAACAACCAGCGTAATGTACAAACCGACCGACAATCAGACACTCTATTTTACCTATGGTCGATCAGTTGAAGCGGGTCCTGTTACATCCAACAATGCTAGTTATAGCAACCAGAACCAGTATCTGGCCCCTTCTCACGCAGAGGAATATGAAGTGGGGTATAAGCTGCGTTATGAAAAAATGCAGTTCAATGTTTCAGGTTTCCGCATGACGTCACAATATGCAATGTATCTTCCCGACGGAAACCTGCAAACATACGCATATGGCGGAACACAACGTAATTATGGCGTTGAAGCACAGATTTCAGGTGAGGTTCTACCAAATTTGTCTGTTCTTGCTGGCATGACATGGCTGGATGCAGAACTGGTCGGCAGTCAAATATCACAGTACAACCATAAGCAGATTGTTGGCGCAGCCCCTTTGCAGGCTAACATGCTACTGGATTATCGACTGCCTGCCTCATTTGGAAATTTTGCATCCGGTTGGGCATTCAATGCTAATGTGCATTACATGGGCAACCGCGCAGCAAACATTACAAATACTTTGCATACTGGCTCTTATACAACACTAGACTTGGGAACCCGTTATGGATTCCATGTAGCCCGGTTCCCCTGGGTCGTCCGGTTCGGAGTGAGCAATGCTACCAATGAACGGTATTGGGCATCTGTCTTTACCGGAGCCGTTGCAGGAACATCTGGCGCCGCATCAACACTATACGCGGGCCTGCCTCGGGTTTATCACTTTACGCTTTCTATGGAATTCTAAAGCCTATGCGGCTGGTTGGGCATCTTGCTCATCCAGCCGCACCGTCACTTCAAGACGCAGAACAATCTGTCAGCGTGTGACACCCTTCGTGGTTAGAAGGGTGTCACGCACTGACTAAAAATCTTCTCAGTTATCCAACTGGACTGTTCTGGCCTGCCGCTCCATCCACTTCTGGGCAGAGACTTTACGCGATGCGTCGAGCATGCGGTAAAGCGAGACCATGTCCCGCTCATCGGGCGAGACAATCAGGTCAATATCTTCATGCACATAACCGGTCAAAAACACTTCCGGGTCCACATGCAGCAGGGCTGCCAGTTTGGGAATGTGCTTGCGCGCACTACCCTCACGCCCGGTTTCCCAGAAGGCTATGGCAGGGCGGGACACGCCAAGTGCGTCAGCCACCTGCTGCTGTGTAAACCCTGCTGTTTTACGAAGAATTTTGATACGCTGCCCAAGTTCAATACCCGGCGAGATAACAGTGTCCCGTTGAGCCATCTTAATTCCTCCATTTCCCACGCGTGGTAGAACGATTTTTTAAAAAAGTTCGCACCACATCTAAAAATGTACAGAGTGCAGGCCGCCCTGTCTCAAATCACAACTCATGAGAAAAGCGGATAACCAATGTACCAACAAACGGCTTGTTCTGTGATAACACAGGATAAACCACACGCAAGAAATTACCGACCATTAATTTTTAAAATTTAGAGCCACTGGTAACAATTTCGTGCGCACTTATTGCCGATTACTCCGAATAAATCCTTAAATTTCCATTCATTGTATGATGGGTACAAGAAGTCTGGAAATGATCGGCTTTGTTACATTGCCGCACGCACAGCCCGGCTATGACGCCATAAAAAATAACATTACCTTAAAAATACAGCCCTTCGCCCCCTCTCCCACGCCCATAATACGGGAGAAAATAACTCAGGAGCAATTCGGCCAGATTCTCTGTTAACCCGGCTTGGCCATTTTTGCCCGGCGTTGAGGGGATGTATGCCGCAGGTGTTGTGCAAAAAAATTACCAACCCCCTGTAACAGCATGACCAGCACAACCAGCACCGCAACAACCCCCAGCATAACCGTGGTGTTGAACCGCTGATAACCATAGCGGATTGCCAGATCACCCAACCCGCCAGCACCTATGGCCCCGGCCATGGCGGATGCCCCAACAAGAGTAACCAGCGTAACCGTAAAGCCTGAAATCAGCCCCGGCAGGCTTTCGGGCAGCAGCACGTATCGCACAACCATCCACCGGGTGCCCCCCATGGCACGCACAGCATCCACCAACCCTGCATCCACTTCCCGCAAGGACACCTCGGCAATGCGCGCAAAATACGGAATGGCGGCTATGGACAGGGGCACAATGGCTGCCGTAGTGCCCAATGCCGTACCCACCACCATGCGGGTAAAGGGGATAAGCAGCACAAGCAGGATAATAAACGGCACCGCCCGCACTGCATCCACCACAGCCCCCAACGTGCGCGACAGCAGAGGCAACGGACAAAGCCCGGTAGGTGCTGTAAGCACAAGCAGGACCGCCAGTGGAAGCCCGCCCGCAACGGCCAGCAACCCGGACGCTACAACCATTTCCAATGTTTGAACTGTTGCACGCCAGAGCAGATCAAGAATGAGCGGGGACATATCCAATTACCTCGCTGGCACAGGTATGCGCCTGAAGAGCGTTCATGGTTGCAACACATAGGCCACTGGTCTGCACCACAACATCCACCAACCCCTCGCCTTCGGGGCTGGGCAGGGTGTGCAGCAGGACAAAGCTGGCCTGGCATTGCTGCTCCAGCGTTTGCAGTAACGGGGCACACAGCACCTGCGTGCTTACCGTAAGGCGCACTATGGCGTGGCTGCCATCTTGCGGGGTTTGGGTCAGCGTTGGTGGCAAAATGGCCGCCAACTGGTTGGCATCCAGAATATCGGCAGGATGACCGCGGGCAACAATGCGCCCCTTTTCCAGCACCAGAACCTGTTGGGCTAAGCGGCGCACAACATCCATTTCATGCGTGATAAACACTATGGTCAGGCCCAGAAGCCGATTGATATCCGCCAGAAGGGCAAGAATAGACTCCGTTGTTTCCGGGTCCAGTGCCGATGTTGCCTCATCACACAACAACAGCGCAGGGTGTGCCGCAAGCGCGCGGGCAATGCCAATACGCTGCTTTTGCCCACCAGAGAGCATGTTGGGATATTTACCCGCATGGTCTGCCAGCCCCACCATATCCAGCAGTTCAGCCACGCGCGCATTACGCTGGCTTTTGGGCATACCGGCAATTTCTAGCGGCAGGGCCACATTGGCCGCAACCGTGCGCGAAGCAAGCAGGTTAAAATGCTGAAAAACCAGACCAATCCTGCGCCTGAGCAAAACAAGCTTTGCTTCGGGCAGGGTGGCCATGTCCTCCCCCTCCAGCAGAATTCTGCCAGACTGGGGCCGGTCCAGACCACTCAGGCACCGCAAAAGGGTAGATTTACCCGCACCTGAGCGCCCGATAATACCCAGCCTTTGCCCCTTGCCCACAGTAAACGAGAGGTCATGCAGGGCAGTCTGCCCCCCAAAGGCGCGGTTAAGCCGCTCAACTTCAAGCAGGTTCATGGCCACGACGGCACAACAGCACCATGGAACGCCTTATCCAGCGCCTGCCGCACATTGGGCTGCTGGTAGGCATTCACCAGTTTGGACACCCATGGTGCAGACTTGTCCGCCCCATTAACCGCTATAATGCAAATATACGGGTTATTGTCCGGTGTTTCCTGCGCGATGCGTGTTTTTTCAATATCAACACCAACTTTTTTGGCCCAGTCTGTGTTGATAACCGCACCATCCAGATCTGTCAGCGCACGCCCGACAACGCCTGCATCCAGTTCACGAATGCTGATGTTATGGGGGTTGTCCGTTACATCCAGTGCCGTTGGCGTATTGCCCGCATCGGCTGCAAGTTTGATCAGCCCGAGCTTTTGCAGCAAAAGCAGCGCGCGCCCTTCGTTTGTCGGGTCATTGGGTACGCCAATAACCGCCTTGTCCGGCAGGGTGGCAACAGATTTCCAACGTGTTGAATACAGCCCTATTGGCGCAACATAGGTGTGGCCAACTGGCACAATGCCATAGTTTTTTGCCGCATTCTGGGCATCCAGAAAAGGACCATGCTGGAAGGCGTTGGCATCCAGTTCGTGCCCGGCCAGTGCCTCGTTAGGGGCATTATAGTCCGAGAAAGTAACCAGCCTGAGTTCCAGCCCTTCCTTTGCGGCATTGGCGACCACAACAGGCCACACGTCCTCATCTTCTCCCGCCATAATACCTACGTGCAGGACCTGCGGCGCGGCATGGGCTACGGAGCCCGCCATAACGGATGCAAGGGCAATGCTACCTGCCAGCAAAACCCGACGGGAAAGAACGGAAAAAACCATCACAAACAAACCCGGCAAAAAAGGAACAGAATACGCAATAAATCACTATTAGTTCTGTTTGAATAAAATATAACACATGATTGTCAAGTTTATTTGTGATTATCGTGTATTCTTCCCCATCAGGCCATGTCGAGCGGGGCGGAACCCAGCAGCCCGACATGGAATACAGACCAGACCCAACTAGCCTATATAGGCCAGCCCTTCTGGCAGGAGTTTGCCGGGGTTAAGAATATTGCGCGGGTCGAGGGCTACCTTCAAAGTTCTCATTACCCCCAAGGATGGCTCTCCATGCTCTTGTTCCAAAAACTCGAGCTTACCCAACCCTACACCGTGTTCACCACTACAGGACCCATCCAGCCCCAGTGCCCGCGCCACAATCCTGCGGTCAAGCTCGAGCGCTTTTTTAAACCCATCGGGGGTGTCATCCGTGATGATAAGCGTATGAAAATTTCCATCCCCGACATGGCCCAAAATAGCAGCCTTTAACCCCGATGCCTCAATATCGGCCTTAACGCCCACAATCAGTTCCGCAAGACGGGAAATAGGCACAATACAATCCGTACTGATCACCCGGGCACCAGGGCATAGCGCTTTAACCGCCCAGAACGCGTTATGCCGCGCCTTCCACAACTGGTTACGCTCATCGGGTGTATCTGCCCAGGCAAAGCCAAGGCCGTTATTTTCCCTGACCAGCATTTCCGTCACATCCACCTGCTCACGCACGGATGCGGGTGCACCTGCGAATTCGAAAAACAGGGTTGTAATCGGGCGCAGTTCATCCAGACCGGAATAGCGGATGCTGGCTGCCATCTGCACGTCGTCCATCAGTTCCACGCGTGCAATGGGCACTCCGGCCTGAATAATGTCCACGGCTGTGCGTACGGCATCTTCCAGATTTTCAAACTGGCAGATTGCAGCGGAAAGCTGTTCGGGAATCCCGTGTAAACGCAACTGGACTTCCGTAATAATCCCCAACGTACCTTCGGAGCCGACAAAAAGGGAGGTCAGGTCATAGCCGGTGGAAGACTTTCTGACCCGCCCACCAGTTTTAATAATCTCTCCATTCGCCATGACCACTGTCAGGCCAAGCACATTTTCCTTCATGGTGCCATAATGCACGGCCGCAGTGCCTGACGCGCGCGTGGCGCACATACCGCCCAGAGTGGCCTCCCCCCCCGGATCAACAGGAAAGAACAGCCCGGTATCACGCAGGCGGGTGTTCAGGTCCTGCCGGGTCAGCCCGGCCTGCACCCGGCAGTCCATATCTGCCGCATTAACCTGTAAAACCGCTGTCATACGCGACAGGTCCAGACTGACCCCATGTTCGGGCGGGGTCACGTGCCCTTCCACCGAAGTACCAGCCCCAAACGCCACCACTGGCACATAAGCCCCATGGCATAACGCCAGAACGGTCGAGACGTCCTCCGTTGTTTCGGCAAACACAACAACTGCGGGCAGGCACGCCAGATCCAGCGCCTCTCCATGGCTATGGGCTTCGCGCACAGCATGGTTGGTGGAAACCTTGTCCCCCAGATAAGTCTTCAATTGTGCCAAAACAGCAGTCACACGGTCCGCTGCATGGGGAACAAAAGAAACGTTCGGCATTTTCTTTTCCGCAATTATTTCAATATCTTACTACGATGTCCGGCTATAAATATCCTCAAACCGAACAATGTCATCCTCACCAAGGTACGGGCCTGATTGCACCTCGATCAGGGTAACAGGAATACGGCCGGGATTTTCCAGCCGGTGCAGACTTCCAAGTGGCAGATAAATGCTCTCGTTCTCACGCACAAGCACCTGTTCCTCGCCACGTGTCACAAGTGCGGTACCTTCCACCACAACCCAGTGTTCAGCCCGATGAAAATGTTTTTGCAAAGAGAGTTTCTGCCCTGGACGGACAACAATTTTTTTAACCTGAAAACGATGGCCTTCCGTCAATGCCTCGTAATGGCCCCATGGGCGGTAGGTCAGGCGGTGCGTATCCGCCTCTGGGCTGTTATTTTTTTTCAGCCTCTGCACAAGAGTTTTAACATCCTGTGCACGATCCTTGCTTGCCACAAGCACTGCATCCTGCGTTGTAACAACCACCAGATTGTCCACGCCCAGAACAGCAACCAACATGCCATCCGTGCGCACATAGGACTGGCTGACATCTTCAAGCATAACGTTGCCGTGGGTTACGTTACCCTGTGTGTCCTTCTGCCCCAGATCCCACAAAGCATCCCAGCTCCCTACATCCGACCAGCCAAAGCAGCCGGGCACGACAGCAGCCATGCCAGTACGTTCCGCCACGGCATAATCGACCGAAATATCAGGTGATTTACAAAAGCTTTCCGGGTCCAGCCGCTCAAAATCCATATCCGTCTTGCGTTTTTGCACAGCCTCTCTGACACAGGCATACAACGCAGGCTCGTACTGCTCTATTTCGGATAAAAAAGTGCCCGCACGGACAACAAACATACCCGAATTCCACAAATACTTACCCTGAGCCAGAAAGGCCGCAGCCGTGTCCTTGTCGGGCTTTTCTACAAACCGGTTGACGGTGTACACACCGGCAATACCCTCAATGGCAGACCCTTGCTCAATATAGCCATACCCTGTTTCCGGCCGAGTTGGGGTCATGCCAAATGTCACGATATAACCGGCTCTGGCAGCAGTTACTGCGTGGTCCAGTGCCGCATGTAGTTTGGGCACATCCTCAATAGCCGCATCTGCCGCCATAACCCAGAGCACTGCATCCGGGTCCTGCTCAGCCACAACCAGCGCTGCCGCCGTAATGGCTGGTGCCGAATTGCGACCAGCGGGTTCTAGAATAATCCGGGCATCCTGTACGCCTACGTCACGCAGTTGCTCGGCAATAATAAAGCGGTGGTCGCCATTGCACACAACAACAGGGTCCGCCAACCCACTGGCCCGACCGCGTAATGCCGTGTCTTGCAAAAGGGTAACTGTGCTTAGCAGGGACCAGAACTGCTTGGGGAAACTTTTACGAGAGACTGGCCACAACCGGCTACCCGCACCGCCAGAAAGAATGACCGGCACAACAGGAGAGATTTTGCCGCACTCTGCCTTGCTGCCTGCGACATCTTGACGACCAACCATGCTCTACTGCCCCCAATCCCTGCGGCCCTGCCAATGCAACCCGCACTCTTCCCGTAATACAAGCATACGCCTGTGACAATCACTCCATGCCACAAAGACCGGGCATGAATGCGGTGGCTGCAAAATGTGGATACAGAAAAATCAACCGGACCGGGTTATGCCTTTTGCGGACCATTTTTTAAAACAGACCAACGACAAACACGTATGATTTATGGATTTTACTTTTACTGCACTGAAGGCGCTGCCGTTGATACATTCATGTTATTTGAACAGTTTTTTATACTCTGCTCTTCATGAACAGCATTAACATTACCTTTGGCCTGAGCAACCTGCGCTGCAACATTTTTACCTGAAACTGAAGAAACAGGCACGCCAAACAAGGCAACACCCCATGCATCCCCTCGCCTTGCCTCACTCTGTTCTTTGGACACAGCGCTAAGAGCATTTTGCAGGCGCGCCTCCTCAACCCCCAACTGGTCACAATCGTACGAATTATAAACAACAGGGTTAACATAAACAGGTTTTATACTGCCGGGACTGGCAGCACATGCAGACACGACCAGAGGTATTACAATAAAAAATATGCGTTTCATTTTAACATTCACTTCAATAACATCTTAAATTATTTTTTATATTTATTCGCCAAATAGTCAACATCACAAAAAAATGCCACACATCACCATCGCCTGAAATACAGGACGGCACCCCTTAATGTAACACAGGCAGGTTACACAGCGCGGTAAAGACAGATTAGATTTTTACTGAAAAATCAATGCCTTGCAGATATATGGTGTCCCGTACGGGATTCGAACCCGTGTTGCCGCCGTGAGAGGGCAGTGTCCTAGGCCTCTAGACGAACGGGACAAGAGGCAATGCACAGCCTCCTACTGTAAAATCCCGCCCGACACAAGCACAATTACTGAATATGAAAGCCTATGGGTATCCGCCCCGTAACAACCGTAGCCTCGGGGGCGGTGCAATGCAGGTTTTTAACGGTTTGCAAAGCCTGATCATCCAGATCTTCATAACCTGTGCTTTTGACCAGTCTGGCGGCAATAACCTGCCCTTTGGCGTTAATGCTGACCTCGGCCAGCGCCTCCCCCTCCTCATGCAGATGGCGGGCGGATACAGGGTAGTGCGCCTCGGGTGCTGAGCAGGACAACTGAAAGCCACCTTTTTGCCCAGCAGCCGCGGCACTGGCCGGGGCCGCAGATTGACCGCCAGTTGCCACCCTGTCCGTTTTTGCCTGTGTATGGCCGGTTGTTTTTTCCACACCTGTCTGGGCGGCATTGGCAACAGGCTTAGCGTTTGCGCGCGGCTCCTGAGCATGGTGCATGGGAGGAGATGCAACAACCAGCTTTTTGGGCACAGCCGATGCCGGGGGCAGGTGCTCTGCTTCCAATATGGCCGAAGGCGGGAGAACCACAGTCTCCTCCTGTGGCACAAGCTGTTCGTCCATGTCCGGCATGTCTTTCATCTCCGGGGGGGGCGGGGGTTGCTCCTGCGGGTCTGGCTGGGCCTGCCCGGTCTGGGGTAAGGGAATTCTGGGCGCTTCAAACAGCATGGAAACCGCAGCAGGCTGCTGCGTGCCGGTTTGGGGGGCAACGCTCATGATCAACCACACCGTCATGGCCATATGGGCAATAATGGCCAAGGCAAAGGCCAGCATCCAGACCAGCCCGTTCTGCCGGGACAAGCCCAGCGCCAGAGCGTGCTGGCGTGCAATCCCCACAAGCCGCCCTGTGGGGGCGTGCGGCTCAAGGGCCTGCTCCCCTCCCGCGGGGTCGTGTCTGTCTGTATGCCATTTGCTCACGGTGGGCCTCCGTGCCCAATTATGGCATAGCCCTGTTTGATTTGACAGGGTGGTCCACAAAAGTGCAAACATGGCACAAGTTTGGCAAAATGCCTGTTTACGTCTGAATGTGGAAAAGTTACTGACCCGCCCTATGTCCCGTCGCAACCCCATTATTCGCGCGCTGCTTGTATGGCCGCTGGTCATGGTGACGCTGGCGGGCCTTCTGGGGTTAATGGCGCTTCAGTCGCTTTCCCTACCGGACGAACTCCCCCGCACAACCCTTATCCGCCTGACAGGCATAGACATTGCCCCACGCGCGCGCTTGCAGCCTGCGGCACAGCCCCACTGTGCCCCCATGCACAGCGCCATGCCCCACATGCACTGCATGGCCAGCGCGCAAAAAAACCAGCCACAACACCCCACCCACCACCATGATGAGGCAAGCTGCCCGCTTTGCCCCCTGCTGGCGTTTTTTGCAGCGTTGCCCGCCGTCTTTCTGGCGCTACCGGCCCCGGTTCTGCGCTGGATCCGCCGTGGCAGTGCTGCCTCCGCACCACGGGCCCCCCCTGTCCATGTTCTGGGCCTGCCCCCCTCACGCGGACCACCGTTAACCCTGCTTCAGGCTTTCTGAAACCTCGCTCTCTGGCTCAGAGCGTGCATGCGCCTGCATGTGCGCCCCCGTGGCCGGAGACCCTCTCAGTATGCTTTGAACAGGGTTTTTCTGTTTATGTCCTATCCTTTTTCTGCCCGCGGCCAGCGCAACTGGCTGTGGCTTATGGGCGTGTGCGCGCTACCCTGCGCTGCCACCCCCAGCTTTGGCGCAACCGTTGTCACCCTCCCCCGCGTGGATATTTCCACCGCTCAGGAGGACGCCTCCATTGCGGACAGTCTTTTAAGTAGCTCCACGGTGGACAAGGCTTCAGCCCGCATGTCCCGCCTTTCCAGCCCGGATGCGTCCTCGCTCTTTCGTAACCAGCCGGGCTTCAGCAGTTATGGTGGGGGGCGTATAGCCAACCTGCCCGTACTCAACGGCATGGCCGATGACCGGGTGGCAACTGTTGTGGATGGTGTGCGCATCAACCCCGCCTGCCCCAACCATATGAACCCCGCCCTCTCCTACATCGACCCCGACAGTGTAGAGAGTGCCACCTCCGTTGCGGGCCTGACATCGGTCAGCAATGGGGGGGACAGCCTTGGCGGCACCATTGATGTGGAGCGTGCGGACCCACGTTTTGCCCGCCACGGCAAAATTCTGTTTACCGGCCGCGCACGCGGCACCTACCGCAGTAATGGGGGCGGATATTCGGCCGCAGGCAGCATGACCGTGGCCAATGACCTGCTCAGCCTGCGCTACAATGCCTCGTACGACCAGTCGGAGGACTACAGTGGGGGGGGCGGCATTGGCCGGGTCGGCTCGACCGAGTACCTGCGCTACACGCATGACGTTACTTTGGGCATACATAAAAAAAACCATCTGCTGGTGCTGACCTTTGGCCAGCAGGATGCCCCGCGTGAAGGCTTTGCCAACCAGTATATGGACATGACCAACAACCGCTCCACCTACGTAAATGGCAAATACGTGGGCGACTTTAACTGGGGCACACTTGAGGCACGCGGCCACTGGCAGCGCGTAACCCATGCCATGAACATGCTTGATGACAAAGGTGGCCACACCGCCACCAAAGGCATGCCCATGAATGATGACCAGCGCTCGGTGGGCTATTCCCTAAAAGCCACCATCCCTCTGGGCCGCCAGCATGTGCTGCGCCTTGGCAGTTCGTTCGACCATGAAGGGCTGAAGGACTGGTGGCCCCCCCTCCAGGGCAGCACAATGATGGGGCCAAACACCTACAACAACATCAACAATGGCCACCGTGACAGGCTTGGCCATTTTGCAGAATGGGAAGCCCAGTGGACGCCCCGCGTCTCCACCCTTCTGGGCCTACGCAATGATCTGGTGATGATGAATACGGGCGATGTCGCGCCTTATAACACGACAAGCATGATGGGCATGCCCAACGTCAACGCCAATGCCGCCAATGATTTTAACGCCAGCAAGCATGGGCGTTCGGACATAAACTTTGACGTAACCGCCCTGACACGCTGGAAAACCACGGACAGCCTGACCATAGAGGCAGGTTACGCCCGCAAGTCCCGCGCACCCAACCTGTACGAACGCTATTCATGGGGGCAAAGCCAGATGGCCTCCACCATGATCGGCTGGTTTGGAGATGGTAATGGCTATGTGGGCAACCCGAACCTGAAGTCCGAGGTCGGCAACACCGCAAGCGTAACGTTTGACTGGCATGACCCGACCACAGCACAACAATGGGGGCTTAAGGTGCAGCCCTATTACACCTATGTGCACAACTACATTAACGTGCAGCGCATCAAATCTTTTACGCCACAGGTCGCTCTGTTGCAGTTCGTCAACCACAATGCCCAGATGTATGGCATTAACACCTCTGGCCACTATACGGTGTGGAATACCAGCCGTTACGGAAAAGGCGAGGTCACCGGCGTGCTCAACTGGGTGCGCGGGCAGGACAAGGTGTCCCACACTGGTCTGTACCAGCAGATGCCCCTGAACGGCACACTCGGCCTGAACGAAACCGTGGGAGCATGGACCGGCCGGGTGGAAATGAACTTTGTCAAAGCCAAAGACACGGTGGACTGGATCCGCAACGAACCGCGCACCCCCGGCTACGCCCTGCTCAACCTGAACGGCAGCTATAACTGGAAGATGATGACCCTGACAGCAGGGATCGATAACGTGCTGAACCAGCCCTACTACATGCCCCTTGGTGGCATTTTAACACACGATCTGGGGAATATGGGCACAGGCATACGCACCCCCATGCCGGGCATGGGCCGGTCCTTTAACGTAAGCCTTGCTGCGACATTCTAACTTTTTCAAAACCACCCAATACAAAAAGCCCCGTGCGCCACAACAGCGCACGGGGTTTTTTAAACCTCTTTAAAAACCGGGACTGCTCAGTAAGCAGAGGGTCTTTGCAGGCTGGACACCAGCTTGATAATTGTATGTGCTCGCAGGGCTGCGGGGCCACCCTCCGTGCCGTAGCCGGAATCCTTGATCCCGCCAAACGGCACTTCAGGCACACCAATACCGTGGTGGTTAATGGCTACCATACCCGCTTCAAGCTTTTCGCCCAGCAGACGCTGCGTGCGCTCGCAACGCGTGTAAACATAGGCTGCAAGCCCATACGGCAGGCGATTGGCCTCCCTGAGCGCATCCGCAATATCGGAAAACTCGTCCATAATGGCGATCGGGCCAAACGGCTCTTCCTGCATCACCCGCATGTCCAGCGTGGGCTTAAGCACGAGTGTGGGGGGAAAGAAAAAGCCCTTGTTGGGCAGGGCCGTATCGGGCTGCCACACCTGTGCACCCTTGGCGCGGGCATCTTCCACCAGTTCGGTCAGGGCCTTTACGCGGCGCTCGTTAATGAGCGGGCCCATGGTCACACCCTCGTCCAGCCCACGGCCAATTTTGAGCGCACTCATCTGGGCCTTGAACTTTTCAATAAAGGCTGCGGCAATATCCTTGTGCAGCAAAAAGCGGGTGGGGGCGATGCACACCTGCCCCGCATTGCGGAACTTGGCAGCAGCCACGCGCTCGGCAGCCTGATCCAGGTCCGCATCACGGCACACAATAACCGGGCCGTGGCCACCCAGCTCCATGGTAACCGGCTTCATCTGCCCACCGGCCAGTGCCGCCAGATGCTTGCCCACGGGGGTAGAACCGGTGAAGGAAATCTTGCGCACCACGGGGTGGGCGATCAGATACTCCGAAATTTCCGCAGGGGTGCCATAAACAAGGGACACAGCCCCTGCGGGAATACCCGCATCGCAAAAACAGCGGATCAGCTCGGCAGGAGAGGCCGGGGTATCTTCTGGCGCTTTAACAATAACACCACACCCGGCACCAAGGGCTGCCCCCAGCTTGCGGGCAATCTGGTTGATGGGGAAGTTCCACGGCGTAAAGGCGGCCACCACACCAATGGGGCGGTGCAGCACGCGCTGCTCAACATTGGGCACGCGCGCGGGCACCAGTTCGTCGTTCAGGCGGCGGCCCTCTTCGCCAAAATACTCGATCACCCCGGCGGCTGCGTTAATTTCAACCACGGCCTGCGCCAAAGGTTTGCCCTGCTCACGGCTCATAATCCGGCCGATGCTGTCCGCACGTGCGCGCAGCAGTTCAGCGGCCTTGCGCATGATCGCGTAGCGGTCCCATGCACTCAGGTTCCGCCATGCGTCATACCCTACAGCGGCCCCGGCCACCGTTTTGTCCAGATCGGCAACAGAGGCATGAGCAACCTTGCCAATGGTTTCGCCACTGGCGGGGTCCAGAATGGGGAGTGTACGGCCGTCAGCCGCATCCTGCCATTGTCCCGCGATCAGAAGCTGGGTGTTGATTGGTGTTTCCGACATATGCATCTCTCAACCAAAATGAACGGGTCTGCTGGCAACCCAAGTCTGCCCACGCAAGCGTCAGCCACTCACCATCTTCCGCTACAGTGCGCAAGAGGTCCGCTGCATTTTACATGCCCGGCACAGCCATGCCCGCACACGTTATGCCCACCATACTGGCAGACCATACGCGCTCAGGCAAAGGGGGTTCCCCTCTACTCCTGCGCGCAGCCAACACAAGGGGACACCGCGCCTGCATCTGGCACACGTTATGGCGTATGGCACTCACCCATGTTCTTGAGCACCAGCGGCAGGCCCGCGGCCACAAACACAACCTTGCCCACACAGGCCGCCAGACGCTGGTGCAAAAGCCCCGCCTCGTCGCGGAAGCGCCGACCAAGCGGGCTTTGGGGCACAATACCCAGCCCGACCTCGTTGCCGACCAGAACGGTTGGGGCCGTGCGCGCAGTCAGGCTGGCAAGCAGGGCCTGTGTTGGGCCTTCCACATCGCGCTCATCCAGCAAAAGGTTGGTCAGCCACAATGTCAGGCAGTCCAGCAGCACCGGGGTCGCGGAGTGCTGGTGGAGCACATCGGCCACATTCAGCGGTTCTTCCACCGTATGCCAGCCCGCCTGCCCCCGCGCACTTCTGTGCTGGGCAATGCGGGCGCGCATTTCATCATCAAACGCGCGGCCCGTGGCCAGATAGACCCATGGGCCGGGCAAGGCGGTTAGTGCGCTTTCGGCAAAGCGGCTTTTGCCAGACCTTGCGCCGCCCAGCACAAGCAGGCTACCTGCTGCACCACCCTGCTCGGGGTTAAGGCTTACACGACCCATACGCCCATCCTGCCCTGTTTCCATTTGCGTGAACTTCCATAACAGCACACAATTGCCGCCATGCCCTCTTCTTCCATTACGCCCCAGCCCGGCACCCCCTTATCCATGCCCGCACTGCGCGCCATGTGCATGGAGCTGCCCCCAGCCAGCACGCAGGCTCGCGACACCATTGCGCAAAGGGAGGCCGAACTGACCAAACCTCCGGCAAGCCTTGGCCAACTGGAGGACATGACACGCTGGCTGGGCGGATGGCAACACCGCACCTCTCCCCGGCTGGAGCATGTGCATGTGCTTATTTTTGCAGGCAATCACGGCGTTATGGCCCACCGTGTCTCCCCCTGGCCGGTGGAAGTTACCGCGCAGATGGTCCGCAATTTTGAGCATGGCGGGGCCGCCATTAACCAGATAGCCCGCGTGGCACAGGCCGAACTGGCTGTCATACCCATAAACAACCTTGCCCCCACAGCAGATTTTACCCAAGCCCCGGCCATGACGGAGCAGGAATTTCTGGCCGCCGTGCAGGTTGGTTTTAACGCAGTGCCACCCCTGTGCGACCTGCTCTGTCTGGGCGAAATGGGCATTGGCAACACAACGGCTGCCTCCGCCCTATGTGCCGCCCTAACCCGCCAGAACGGCGCAGACTGGGCAGGGCAAGGCACCGGGCTGGATAACGCGGGCACAGCCCACAAAGCCGCGGTTATTGATACAGCCCTTACGCACCACGCAGCCCATATGAACGACCCGCTGGAGGTAGCCCGGCGGCTGGGCGGGTACGAACTGGCGGCAACACTTGGGGCCACCCTTGCTGCGCGGCTAAGGCATATTCCTGTTGTGCTGGATGGTTTTGTCTGCACCGCAGCCGTAGCCCCGCTGGCGCAACTGCACCCCAATGCGCTGGACCATACAGCTCTCTCCCACTGCCCGACCGATACAGGCCATACGGCCCGGCTGGCCCAACACCTTGGCATGCACCCAATTTTGCGTGGGCTGGGCCTGCGGCTTGGAGAAGGCTCGGGGGCGGCACTGGCCATTCCCATACTGCGTGCAGCCATTGCCTGCCACAACGGCATGGCAACATTTGCCCAAGCTGCTGTCTCTGAAAAAAATGCCACACACACCGCCTGATACTCTGTTGAACCGGTGCAGACAGGACCTTGCCTGTGGCCTTGGCCTACTAACCCGCCTGCCCGCAGGCTGGCTGGCAAGCAGCACTGGGCAAACTACGAGCACACCATGGCCACTCGCCCGCTCCATCTGGTGCTGGCCGCTGATTGCCAGCCTGATTGGCGCAGGAACAGGCTGTGTGCTGGCCCTGCTCCGCACAGCCCATGTACCCGCCCTTACTGCGGCCGGGCTGGCCCTTGCCTGCCAGACAGTGCTGACAGGAGCGCTGCATGAAGATGGTCTGGCAGACATGGCCGATGGTTGTGGGGCCAGCACGCCCGAGCGCAGGCTGGCGATCATGCGTGACAGCCGTGTGGGCAGTTATGGGGTGATCGCACTGGGGCTGTCCCTGCTGATCCGCGCGTCTGCTCTGGCGGCCCTGCCTGTGTGGGCCGGGGTTGCGGCCTGTGCCATGGCTGCCTGCCTTGGCAGGATGGCCATGCTGCTGATACCCATGTTTACCCCCCCAGCCCGACCGGATGGTCTGGCCCGCGCCCTACTCCCCCTTGCTCCGCTGTCCATGGGGGGTGCAGCCCTTGGCACTTTGGCTGTGGTTTTAGGCCTGACTTTTTGGGGCTATGGAGGGGGCCTGCACACAGGGGCCTATCTGGCACTCACGCTCGCCCCCGCTGGCATAGGCTGCGCCACAGCCGGGCTGGTTGCACTTTGCGCCAAACGTTTACTGGGTGGTTTTACAGGGGATGTTCTGGGGTGTTGCGCGGTTCTGGTGGACTGCCTGCTCCTGAGCTTTTATGCAGCTCTGGCCTGACCGCCACCCCGGCTTACCGTGGCAAAAGCGTGTATTTGCCTAACATGACTGGTACGTGCCGCACCGGTAAAGGTGCGGCACGCTGTAGGCGTTATCAGGCCTTGGGGGCCTCTTCTTCGCCTTCGTCTTCGTCGTCCCAGTCTTCGTCTTCATCCGCTTCAAAGACCAGTTCCACGGTAATGGTTGCGTCATCACCGTTCTGCAGGGCTTTGGCGTCGGCTTCGGCTTCTTCCACCTTTTCGTAAAGCTTGCCTTCGTTGGGGTCTTCCTGCCACTCGTTCCGTGGCTCCCAGAACGACAGCTCGCCTTCCGCGTCTTCACGCTGGATGAGGTAGCCTACGATAACTTCGTCTTGGTCTTGCATGGCGTTATCCTTTTCTGCCTGTTTCCTTCTATGAACCATGTCGCAAAAAAGGGAAGAGGAAAGCGTGACAAACAGTTTGATGAAAATATGACACGCCGGAAATATCCGCCCGGAATGCCCCAAAATCCGCGTATTTGTGCCCGCCCCGCCCTACGGTTATGCCCCGTTGCAGCCCTGCTGCCATGCCTCCAACGCGCGCTGGAGCCGCGTCCATGCCGCCTCGTTGGCGGGTAGGCCAAGACGCAGGCAATCTGGCCGTTCCGCAAAACGGCGGGTGACAATACCGTGGCGGCAAAAATGCTCCCACAAGGCATAGGCATCGGCCACATCCACCAGTGTAAACAGGCTTGCATGCCCCCTGCACGCCAGACCTGCTTTTTGCACCATGCCTGTCAGCCGGTCATGCGCCTTGCTGGCCTTTTGCCCCGCCTGTTGTAACCACTGCGTATCGGCCAGCGCCTGCCGCCCCGCTGCCAGTGCCACAGCCCCCACCGGCCATGCCCCCAGCAAGGCCCGCGCGCGCGCCGCAAGTTCGGGGTCTGCTAACAAAAACCCCAGACGCACACCGGGCAGGCCATAAGTTTTGCCAAACGAACGCAGCACAACCAGCCCCGGATGTGGCAGCAGGGGGGCTGCACTCTGGGCACAGAAGTCCCCAAAAGCTTCATCCACCACAAGCCAGCTCCCGGACCTGGCACACTGCTCTGCCAGTGCCGCAAGGGTTTGCGCGTCCAGCAGCCGACCATCGGGGTTATTGGGGTTACAGACCACACACACAACGCCCCTCTGCTGCGCAGCATGGTGCAGTGCGTGCACATGCCCAACCCCTTCGCACGGTATGCCATTCTGCTCCCACGCCAGCCTGTGGCCGGAATAGGTTGGCCCCAGAACATAGGCTTTTTGCACCGCCAACAGCCGTGGCAGCAGAGCAATAAGGCTCTGGCTGCCCGCTCCACTCACGACCATATCGGCCGAAGGCACACCGTAAGCCGTGGCTGCAACCTGTTGCAGGGCTAACTCCTCCCCTTCCTCGGGCAGGGAGTGCAGGGTGTTGATCTCTGGCCATGCCAGTGGGTAGGCAAAGGGGCTAACACCAGTAGAGAGGTCAACAAAAGGTTCGGGCGCTCCGGCAAAATACCGCATAACGGCCTGCACCTGCCCCCCGTGGCTGGGTAACGGCACGCAGGGCTTACCCGCCTGAGGGGACAAACCGTTAGGTGGCACAGTATCCTGCATGGTAGCGTCCATGACCTTTTGTGTCTGATAAGTGTTCATATCCGCCTCCCCATGCTGCTTTTTTACCTCTCCATAACCCTGCCTGTTGCAGCCCTTGCCGCTGGCATGGAAGCCCTGTGGGGCTACCCCACACGCCTGCTGGGCAAAATCGGCCACCCCGTTATGTGGATTGGCGCGCTCATAGACAGGCTCGAACAGGGGCTGAACAGAGCAAACACACCGGAGCGGACACGGTGCATTCTGGGCTTTGTCGCACTCGCACTGATTATTGCCATTCCCCTAGCCCTGACTTTTGCCCTGCTTTGGGTGGGTTATACTCTTTTGCCAGCCCCTGTCATGTTGCTTGTGCAGGCGGCACTGGCCAGCACGCTTGTGGCACAACGCTCGCTCTGGGTACATGTGCACGCCGTGGGTGTGGCCCTGCGCCATAAGGGCCTGCCCGGCGGCAGACAAGCTGTCAGCATGATTGTCGGGCGCGACACCACGGCACTGGATGAAGCGGGCATTGTGCGCGCAGCACTGGAAAGTCTGGCCGAAAATTTTTCCGATGGCATAGTCGCCCCTCTGGTGTGGACCGCACTGTTTGGCCTGCCGGGTGCTGTTTTTTACAAATCCGTCAATACGGCAGACAGCATGATCGGGCACATGAGCCCCCGTTACAAAGCCTTTGGCATGGCCGCAGCCAAGCTGGACGACCTGATCAACCTGCCCGCCTCCCGCCTTGCCGCCCTGTGCCTGATGCTGGCAGCCCCCAAGCAGGAATGGCCCCATATCTGGCGCACCATCAAACGCGACGCGCCCCGCCACCGCTCCCCCAATGCCGGCTGGCCGGAAGCCGCCATGGCGGCAGCCCTGAACACCCTGCTGGCCGGCCCCCGCTCCTATGGTGGCACACTCACCAAAGACCCATGGATTGGCAGTGGCACATCGGGGGCGGTAGTGGCCGATCTGGACCGGGGGCTACGCCTGTACCGCCGCGCCTGTGGCCTGCTTATTGCCGGGTTGCTGTGTGCCGCACTTGGCTGCATGATAGTGCAATGAACGCACCCTCCTTCTCCCCCATTTTTTTGGCCGAACTTGAACAGCTTTTTACGTGGCGGAGGGATGTGCGCCATTTTCGGACAGACCCGCTCCCCGAACAGATTTTGCAACATCTGCTGGAAACAGCCTGCATGGCCCCATCTGTTGGGCTGAGCGAACCTTGGCGCTTTGTAAAAGTGGACAGCCCGGCCCGCCGCCACGCTATCCGCGAAAACTTTGCCCACAGCAATGCGCGCGAACTGGCAGGCCGCGGCGGGGATGACGCACAGCGTTATGCCTCGCTCAAACTGGCAGGGCTGGATGATGCCCCCCACCATATTGCCGTGTTCTGCGAAACACACCCAACACAGGGCCGGGGTTTGGGCCGGGGCACCATGCCGCAGACCACCACGTGGTCGGCTGTTATGGCCATTCACACCTTCTGGCTGGCTGCTACCGCACGGGGCATTGGTGTTGGCTGGGTTTCCATTCTGGACCCCAAAGAAGCCAACAGGGTGCTGGGCGTTAACCCGGACTGGCAGTTTCTGGCCTATCTGTGCGTTGGCTACCCGCAAGAACCCGCAAGTTCCCCCGAACTGGAGCGCCGTGGCTGGGAACAGCGCAACCCTGCACGCCGCAGGTGGATTGACCGCTAATCAAGCTATATAACGCCACGCGCCCTACGGGCGTTAGGCGGCGTAAACCGGCAAGCTGGCTAACGCCACAAGGGCTTCCACATCCATATGCTGCTCCAGATGGTCGGCCAGACGGTCCAGCGCCGCCTCCACAGTGCTGTCATGGCTGGCTGGCAGGGCTTGCCCTGACTGCGCCCATGCTCCTGCGGGGGCAAAGGCCGCACCTCCGGCACGCTCAAGCAAGGCAAGCCGCGCCGCACGGTGTGTAAACACGCCATGCAGATACGTCCCCCAGACCAGACCATTCGCCGACACACAGCCTTCGGCCTGCCCGTTCAGGCGTAACAGGGGTTCCGCCCCAATGGGCCTGTCTGTCTGACCCAAATGCATTTCATACCCTGCAACAGCCTGCCCGCCCTGAGCCAGAAACCCTGTTACGTATTCCAGCCTTTTACTATCTCCAAGGCTGGTATGGACCGGCAACAGTCCCAGGCCCTGTGCCGTGCTGGGTGCCCCCTCCGTGCCAGATGGGTCGGCAACGGATACGCCCAGCATCTGGTAGCCACCACAAATACCCATGACGGCTCCCCCATTTTGCGCATGCTGCACAATCTGTTCGGCCCAGCCGCGCGCGCGTAAACAAGCCAGATCGGCCAATGTGGCCTTGGAGCCGGGGAGCAGCACAACATCCGCCTGAGGGAGTGGCTCGCCTTGCAGAACGGGTATAACCTCCACCCCCGGTTCCGTACATAGCGGGTCCAGATCATCAAAATTTGCAACCATGGGTAAAATGGGCACCGCAATACGCAAACGCGGTGTGCCCCCTGCTCCCTCATGCCGCCTTGCACGTAGGGTGGTAAGCAGATCGGCTGCATCCTCGGCAGGCAGGTCATGCACATCGGCCAGATAGGGCACCAGCCCTAACGCCTGCCAGCCTGTTTTTTCGGCCACAAAGCGCATACCATCGGCAAACAGAGTGGGGTCTCCGCGCATGCGGTTGACGACAAACCCCTTGATGCGCTGCGCATCACCTTCGGCCAGCACAACCTGCGTGCCAACAAGGCTTGCAATAACGCCGCCGCGGTCAATATCACCCACCAGCACAACGGGGGCACCTGTCGCGCAGGCAAAACCCATATTGGCAATATCATGCCTACGCAGATTAACTTCCGAAGCCGACCCCGCCCCTTCTACCAGAACGATATCGGCCTGTGCCGCCAGATTTTTAAAACTTTGCAAAACCTGTGGCATAAGCCGCTCTTTGCGCGACTGGTAGGTTCGAGCTTCCACCGTATCCACCCGCTGGCCACGCACCACAAGCTGCGCCCCTGTCTCGCCCTGTGGTTTAAGCAGCACCGGGTTCATATCCGCCATGGGGGGCACACCACAAGCCCGTGCCTGTAGGGCCTGTGCGCGCCCGATCTCTCCCCCATCCAGTGTTACGGCTGCGTTGTTGGACATATTTTGTGGCTTGAAGGGCAATACCCGTAACCCCCGCCGGGTCAGGGCGCGGGCCAGCCCCGCAACCAGTGTGGATTTGCCAACGCTTGAGCCCGTGCCTTGCACCATAAGAACACGGGCACTCAAAACTCCACACCCTCCTGCGCCTTGACCCCGGCTTTGAAGTGATGTTTGACCAACGTCATTTCTGTCACCAGATCAGCCGCGTCCAGCATGGCCTGGCGGGCATTGCGGCCTGTGACCACCACATGCTGCCCCTCCGGACGGGCGGTGATGTCTGCCAGCACCTGCGTGATATCCAGATATTCGTACCGCAGGGCCACGTTCAGCTCATCCAGCACAACAAGGGATACATCCGGCCTTGCCAGTGCCTGCGTGGCCACGGCCCATGCACGTTCACACGCGGCCACATCACGCGCACGGTCCTGTGTCTCCCACGTAAACCCTTCGCCCATACTGTGCCATTCCACCAGATCGCCAAAGCGTTCGAGTGCGTGGCGCTCGCCCGTATGCCATGCGCCCTTGATAAACTGCACCACCACAACGCGCCGGTCATAGCCCAGCATACGCAGCGCAAGCCCAAAGGCCGCCGTGGATTTGCCCTTGCCCGGCCCTGTATTGACCAGCAACAAACCTTTCTGGACCGTTTTGCTGGCAACCTCGCTATCCTGCACAGCCTTGCGCTTGCGCATTTTCTCCCTATGGCGTTGCGCATCCTGTTCTGCGGTATGGGGCTGTTCGTCATTCATGGGCGTGTGTGTTCTCTGTCTCTGGTTGAAGGGCTGTTGCGGGGTGTTCAACCCACACCTGCGCGGTGCAGGGCCGGGTTTGCCCCCTGTTCAACCATGAACAGCCGCGCAAACCCCTGCGGCATGGAAGGGGCAAGCAGTTCTGGCTGCTCCCCCGCCGCCAGAGCACTGAGAATACGCAGCGGCCCCCCGTGTGAGAGCACACAAGCAGCATCGCCCCTACGCTGCACATCCTGCCAGAACTCGGTTATGCGGTGGCACAGGGCATGCCCGCTTTCGCCTTGCGGTGGGGCAAAACCCGCCGGGTCACGCGCCCATGCATCCAGTTGCCCACGCTCGATATCCTGCCAGCGAAGCCCTTCCCACTGGCCAAAATCCAGCTCGGACAGGCGCGGGTCCACGCGCAGTTCCATCCCTGTGGCCAGCGCCAGACGTTGCGCCATATCCCGGCACCGCCGTGCGGGGGAGCTATACAGCACGCGGCAGACAACGCCCTTGGCCAGAACGGAAAGCCCGGACACAATTTTCTCCCACCCCGGGCGCAGCGCCACATCCTGCCTGCCATAACAAATACCCTCGGGCAGCAGCACGGGAGCATGCCTTACCAGCAACACCGGAAAAGACTGCATGGCCTGTCTCCTCTTTGACTTTCTGTCCGTTATCCAACCCTGCCTGACAGGCAGAACAGGGCGTCTTTCATGTCCGGCAGATACCTTGCCTGCAAGCCCGGCACACCACCACCCCCATTCCGTCATGGGCAGGGCTGGGAGCCATCCTCCACATCAGGCACCTTAGCCAGCACATGAAAAAAAGAACCGGACACAAGGCCGCGCTGGCCACCACACACATCCAGATCTTCCCCCAGCCCCGAACGCAGGCTGGCCAGTGGTGCATCGTCCCCCGTGTCCAGCACGGTTGCATAATGGAACTCATGCCCTCGCAAACGCACTCCTTTGCGGCCCAGAACACCATCCCCCAAAAGGGTGGCCTCGCGGTATCCCAGATGCAGCTTTCTGCGCGCAAAGGACGTGGTGTGGCCCAGCAGACCAGCCATGCCATGCCGCACGCCCTGTGCATCTTCCAACCCCTGCCCCAGCACCATAAAGCCCCCACATTCACCATGCACCGGGCGAGTCATGGCAAAATGCGCCAACCCCGAGTGGAAGGTGGTCGCCGCCGCCAGTTGCCCGGCATGCAACTCAGGATAGCCACCGGGTAGCCAGCAGGCCGTGCAGGATGGGTCTGGCGCTTCATCCGCCAAAGGAGAAAAGGGCACCAGCTCGGCCCCCGCCTGCTGCCAGAACACCGCCAGATGGCCATACAGGAAGGAAAAAGCCGCATCGTCCGCCACAGCAATGCGCTGCCCCGGTGGGGGCGGTAACCCGGCCAGCCCCTGCCCCATTCCCACTCGGCCAATATCGGGGTCAATAGGGCGGGCGGCTGCGAGAATACCGTCCAGGTCCAGTTCCCGCTCGGCCTTGTCCGCAAGGTCTGCCAGCCAGCCCGCAAGGTTGCCGTGTTCGCGCGCCTGCACAAGGCCCAGGTGCCGCTCGGGCAGAACCTGCCCCCCCTGCCGCATGAGGGCGCCAAGTACCGGCAGACCTGCTGCCTGCACCGCCTCGCGCCCCAACCGTTCATGCCGGGGGGATGCCACGCGGTTAAGCACAACGCCACTGACCCGCACATGGGCCGACCATTGTGCAAACCCCTTGGCAATTGGCCCCACAGACTGCCCCTGCCCGGACATGTCGAGCACCAGCAGAACCGGAATGCCAAAAAGTGCAGCAATATCCGACGGGGCTCCGCGCCGCCCATCGGGCAGGGACAGACCATCAAACAGCCCCATGGCCGATTCCACGACCAGAATATCCACATCCTTGCAGGCAGCCCGCATAACCCCGCACAACAGGGCGTCGGGCATACACCAGCTATCCAGATTAAGGCCCGGACGGCCTGTAATGGCCGCATGAAAAGCGGGGTCTATATAATCCGGCCCGGTCTTGACCGCCCCCACCCGCAAACCACGCCTGCCAAAAGCGGCAAGGAGTGCAAGGGTGAGTGTGGTTTTACCCCCGCCCGAGCGGGGGGCTGCAACCATAATGGCCCGTATTGTCATGCCTTATTCATCCCCATCCAGCACACAGGCCACACTATTGCCGCGTGGGTGCCACAGGCCACGCCGCATGGCCTCGGCAAAGCGCAGGCGCATGGCCTCCCTTGCCGCAGGGTTGGCGTTACGCAAAAACGCATCGCACTGTGCATTGCCCAGTGTTGCGTCAAACACCAGATCAAACTGCCGGTCAAAACGCTGCGCCATGGTGGCGGCAAAACCGTGCAGCGCGTCCAGCCCGCGCGCAAGTTCTGCGGCCCCGGCATATCCGTGCTGTTGCATTCCCTCTATCCATTGCGGGTTGGCAAGGCGGCCCCGCACAATGCGCGCCACCTCCTCCGCTGTGCCGCGCAGGCGGGGGTTTTGTGGGCGGGACGTATCTCCATGCAAAACGGCGGGCGTGCCACCGGCCATGGTGGCAGCAGCCGCAAGCCCGCCCTCGTGGGCTGCCATATCGGGGCTTTCCAGCAGATCAGTCTCGGCATTGTCCTGCACATGCAAAACGGTTTCCGCCCGGCCCAGAAGGGTGGACAGGGCAGCCTGATCGCGCGTGCCATCGCGCCCACCGCCATACATCCAAGACGACCCCTCCAACCATGCGGCCCCCAGCTCGGTCTGGTTTGCCCATGTCCCGTGGAGCAGGTGGTCCTCAACCCCGGTGCCGTAAGCCCCGGAGGCTGCCCCAAAAATACGCGCAGTCGCCCGTGTGCGGGCCTCTCCCTCCAGCCCACGGGCCTGTGCTGCCAGCGGGTTCCACGCCTCAGGCTCACGCCGGGCGGCAACAGCACTTACCGCCTGATCGAACAGGGCAATCTGCTCTGCAAATGCATCACGGAACAGGCCGGAAATGCGGAGTGTTACATCCACCCTTGGCCGGTCGAGCACAGGCAGGGGAATAACCTCAAACCCGCACACATGGCCCGTCCCTGCCGCGCGCTGCACCTCTACCCCCATAAGACGCAGGGCCAGTGCCAGATCCTCCCCCCCCGTGCGCAGACTGGCCGAACCCCACATATCCATAACAAGGCGGGTCAGGTGTTCGCCGTGCTCCTGCAAATGCCGGGTTAGCAGCAACTGCTCCATCCGGGTGGCCAGCACCACGGCGGAAGGTGTGGGCAATGCACGCGGGTCCACGGTAAACAGGTTGCGCCCGGTGGGCAGCACATCAATACGCCCGCGTGTTGGAGCGCCCGCAGGCCCCGCCGCCACCGGCTGCCCGGCCAATGCGCCCAGCAGGGCGTGCATTTCCGCCGTGCCGCACAGGGTTATGCGCTGGGCAACATCGGCCACAAAAGCCGGGTCCTCCTGCCTGCCGCACGCCTGTGCAATGGTCTGGACCAGGGCTGTGGAGCGCGGGGCAGTTTTGCCAAAAACATGCAGGCCATCACGGATTTGCAGGTCCTTGACATCGCACAGATATGCATCCAGCCGGGCCAGTGCCTCTGTCTCGTCCAGATCACCCGGCCTGACACCACTTTCGGCCAGCACTCCCGTGCGGGTGGCACGTTCGAGAATATCCGCCCGCAACAGGGCACCCCGGCGGGGGTCCAGCCCATCGGCTTCGGCGTATTCATCAATCAGGCGTTCAAGCTCATGCATATCGCCCGACAGGCCGCTCTGCATGACGGGGGGGGTCATATGCCCGATGGTAACAGCACCCAGACGCCTGCGGGCGGCTGCGGCCTCGCCGGGGTTGTTGACGATAAAGGGGTAAATTACGGGCATATCCCCCACCAGCACCGCAGGCGCGCAGGCGGGAGAAAGGGCAGTGGCCTTGCCCGGCAGCCATTCCAGCGTGCCATGTGTGCCCAGATGCACCAGAGCATCCAGTTTTTGCACACAGCGCAGCCACAGGTAGAACGCCACATAGGCGTGGCACGGTGGCCTGTCCGGGTCATGGTAGAGGGTTTTGCGCTCGCCTGCCGTGGACCGGTCTGGCTGGATGGCAAGGGTGATGTTGCCCAGACAGGCATAGCGCAGGCAAAACACCCCATCCCTGACCGCACCATCGTGCTCGGGGGGGCCCCATGCCTTTGTTACGGACGCCATAAAATCCGCGTCCAGTTCCGCGCTCAGGGTCTGGTACATAGCAACAGACAGAACAGCCCGTGCTGGCTGGTGGGCCATAAGGCGGGCCAGTTCATCCGCCGTGGGCACGGGGGCCGCACCCGTGCCGTACCCCTGTGTTTGCAGATGCTGCAAAATATTGTGCAGGCTGGCAAACCCGTCCAGCCCTACGGCATGGGCCACATGGGCACCTGCGGACTCCAGCCCTGCCCCCGGGTAGTCCGAGAGCACAATACCAACCTGCTTCTGCCCCACCGGCTTATGCCGTAACCGCGCCCACGCCATGGCACGGGCAGCCACCATGGCAAGCCCCGGCTCATACGCCACACGCTGGGCCGGATGGCCCGGGGCCTCTTCCTGACGGAATGCAATGGGGAAGGTGGCAATCGTGCCATCCAGTTCGGGCAATACAACCTGCATGGCAAGGTCCGAGCGCCCCAGCCCCCGCGCACTTTTGGCCCACAACTCCTGTGTGCTGCCCGGTTGCAGCACCTGAAGAACAGGGGCCCCCGCCCCATCCAGCGGCGAAAACCCAAGTGCGCCACGGGCGGAAAAACAGGTGGCGTTCAACACCACATCAGGCTTTGTGCCACGCAGATGTGCCGCAACCCCCTCCGCTACGCCCCTATCCTTGAGCGAGGTCACAAACAGCATCTCCACCGCGCAGTCTTGTGCGGCCAGCACCTCGGCCAGCCGCTCCAGCCCGGCCATGTCCCATGCCTGAAGATGTGCGCGGTAAAACACAATAGCAGCCGAGCAGGCCCCCGTGCCGCACGCCTGCGGGGTGGGGCGGGCGCGATAGACACCCCAAGGGGGCAATGCCTCGGGCAGAGCGCCATCGTCAGCCCCTTTTCCGGCAAGGGCTGCCATAAGCCGCAGGGCGGCCGCCATGTTGCGTGGCCCACCTTGGGCAAAAAAACCGTTCAGGCGTAAGCGCTGCGCCTCCTGCACACCGTAGGACAATTCCGCCAGACGGGTATCATCCGCCGCCTGACCGCTCTGGGGGGGCACCTCTGCCCCCGAGCACCCCGTATGGCCGGGCAGGAACACCACGGGCACCGCCTGCGCGCGCGCCCAAGCCGCCAGTTCCTCCGCACCGTAGCGCCAGTAATCCAGCCCACCAAGCAGGCGCACCACCACGCATCTGGCCCCCTGCAAGGAGGTGTCCACGTACAGGTCGATCGACATGGGGTGGCGCAGGAGGGCAAGGTTTGTCACCTGCACGGATGGCAAGGAGGCATGGTCCTGCCCGCGCATCTGCCGCTCCGCATGGCGCAGGCCCAGAAGATCGCTTTGTGTAAAGGACAAAACAACAATATCCGCACCGGGCAGGCCCAGATCCTCGGGACTGTCCTGTTCATCAAGCGTTCGGTTTTCGCGGACCAGAAGGTGCATGCCCCCAAGCCCCCTTATGCGGCCAGATGGCCTGCAAGGGCGGTGGCAATGGCGGCTGCGTCCAGCCCTTTCTGGCCAATCACCACAAGGCGGCCCGTGCGGTCCTGATCTGCTGCCAGAGGGCGATCAAATTCGTGCCGGAAGCGGCTGCCAACCCCCTGCACAGCAAGACGCATGGGCTTGCCTGCAACGGCTGCAAAACCTTTCATACGCAATACGTCAAAGCTACGGGCCGTATTTTGCAAAAGGGTGAGAAACTGCTCAACCGTAGGCTGCTCGGGCACAACCACGACAAAGCTTTCAAAATCATCATGCTCGTGCTCACCACCTTCCGCATCGTGGTGAGAGGGGCGGGCCGCAAGATCACTCTCGGCTGCAGCCCCAATACCCAGCAGCACGGCGGGGTCCACTTTACCTTCCAGCGCCCGGACAATCTGCACCGGCCGGGGGGCGTGGCTGCGAATGTCCTGCTCCACTGCGTCAAGCTGGGCTGCGTCAAGCAGGTCTGTCTTGTTCAGCACCACAAGGTCGGCCGCGTTTATCTGGTCTTCAAACACTTCGGCCAGCGGGTTGTCATGGTCGAGGGAGGGGTCCTCCGCCCGCTGTGCCTCTACGGCCTGCGGGTCATCTGCAAAGCGGCCCGCGGCCACGGCGGGTGCGTCCACCACCGCCACCACACCATCCACGGTCATGCGGTTGCGCACGGTTGGCCAGCCAAATGCCTTGAGCAGCGGCTTGGGCAGGGCCAGACCGGATGTTTCAATCACCACATGTTCGGGCGGGTCGGCCCGGTCCAGCAGGGCCTCCATGGTGGGTAAAAAGTCATCCGCCACGGTGCAGCACAGGCAACCATTGGTCAGTTCAACAATATCTTCATCCCGGCAGCCTTCCACCCCGCACCCACGCAGGATTTCACCGTCAATGCCGAGTGAGCCGAACTCATTGACCACCACGGCAATACGGTGCCCCTGAGCGCGGTTGAGCAGATGCCGGAGCAGGGTGGTTTTACCCGCTCCCAAAAACCCGGTGATAATGGTGACGGGCACACGTGTTCTGGCGGCGGTCATGGTTTTTCCTGTTCATTGTAAAGTGTTGCAGGCACACGCCCCAGCACCATATCGGCCAGCGACAGGGGGCGGCGGGATGGCATGACAGTACCCTTGGCGGATGCGGCGTACAGGCGGGCATAGGCCAGAATGTCTTCCGCCTTTTCTGGCCCCAAGTGGCCGAGCAGCCATGTCCAGCGCTCAGGCATGGCTATGGCAGCAGTACACCCCCGATCACACGCCGCCAGACAGGCTACTGGGGCCAGTGTGGCAGAAGGGGCCGCCCCCGCCAGATGTTCGGCCGCCAGCAGGCTTTGCAGACGGTCCAGCAATTGTGCCCCCGGTGGGCAGTCCATGGCCGGGCCACCGCGCCTGCACGTAACGCAAACATGCAGCACAGGAGGGCCAGCACTGACCGGACTATCAGCAGAAGCAGGCAGGGATTGTTGCGCGGTCATGCGTCTTTCCAACAGACCGGGGCTCCACCTTGGAGCCACGGCCAAGCATGGGGGCAAAACCGACCAGCCCTCTGCCACGCATATGGCAAAGAAAACGCACCCTTTGGTGCATTCGTATCTGCCGGGCACCCCGCCAGCAGACAACGCCAGAACTCAACCACCCCGTGCGGGCATGGCTTACCAGACTTGTGATGGCAGGTCTCCTGGCTTGTACCCCGCCTGCCCCGGCCAATGGCTGGTGCAAGGCAGTGTTCCGGACCTTCCCGATTCCATAACGCGAACCAGTGGCTAACCCCCGAACAAAACCCGGGCGGAACGTGATGGGTACTTACAGTTGCGGGGGCAGCGACGGTCTTGCACCGATCTTCCCTTTTCACCCCCTATTTGGGGGCACCATCAAGTGTTGGCATGATGCGCACAAAAACCCTGCCGGTTCAAGGCATGCCGCAATAGAGCAGACCATACCTGCCCACTCAGGCTGCCCCCAACAGGCGTATGGGCTACGGAACATGATTGACCCGCACGATGGGTTGTCCTATTTGGCGGATATAGTTTTTATATCAACTATAATGACACTAATCTATATGGATCCGCATGACTGACCAGCGCGCCATGCCCAAACTGGACGAGACCCATTTTCCCGGTATGGCGCTCACCTTCAGGGTCATGCGGATGGCAACGCTGTGGCGCACACGGCTGGACCGTGCCTTGCGCCCGCATGGCATGACGCTGGCCGTTATGCGCCCCATGGCCTACCTGCGGATGCTGCCCGAAGGGGCCACCCAGCGCGACCTTGCCCAGACCATGACCATAGACTGCTCAGCACTGGTGCGTATTCTGGACCTGCTGGAAAAACAGGGGCTGATCACCCGCAAACCCGACACACAGGACCGCCGCGCCAAACGCCTGTTCCTGACTGATGCAGGTGTGGAGCAATGCAGAATGTTCCACCAGATTGCCGCCGAACTGGAACACGATATCCGCGCGACACTCCCCCCCGCTCAGGCCCGCACCCTCACGCACACCCTGTCCACCCTGCTTGAAGCGCACCATGCCCTCACACCCTGACCAGCCCACCTTACCCGGATCGCTCCTGCACTGGGTAAACACCCGTGCAGCCCCCGCACTTTTTGCGGATGACACACGCTGGAACGGCCTGTTGGCCACAGCGGGCTATACCGTACGTGTGTTTCTTTCCATCGGGATTGCCCTTTTTCTGGCCTTTGTCTTTCAGCTCCAGTCCCCGCTCAGTGCGGCAACAACAGTGCTGATCGTGGCCAACCCGACGGTTGGGGCCATGGTGTCCAAAAGTGTATGGCGTATTGTTGGCACATTGATCGGGGCTGGCATCAGTGTCGGGATCATGTCTCTTTTTGTGCAGTCCCCGGTTCTGTATTTTGCGGCCCTGTCCGTTTTTGTCGGCCTTGCCTGTATGGTGGCAACATTTTTGCGGTTTTTCCGCGCTTATGCCGCCGTGCTCACCGGCTACACCATTGTTATTATTGCAGCCCCCGCCTTTGCCAACCCCGATGGCATCTTTTTGTCCGCCATGAGCCGCCTGTCCGTTGTAGCGACAGGAATTGTGGTGACGGCCTGCGTATTTATGGTGACCTCCCCACGCAAACCCAGCACCGTTCTTTACAAGCTTGGGCAGGCGTTCAGGGAAACTGTTCTGCATGCCAGAACTTTTCATAAGGCGGAAAGCGAGCGTGTCACACCTCAGGTGCTGGAAAACACGGTTATCAACACGCTGGAAAAACAGGAACAAAAAACGCAGGCCGCCAACACGGCTTTTCGCGGTCTGGACCAGCCTATCTATGATAGCCGCAGCAAACTGCTGGCCAACATGGCAGGGCTGACCCCGGCCATAGAATTTGCCGCAGCCGATGACCCGGACATGCAAAACCGCATCCGCAACCTACGTTTGTGCCTAAGCCGCCTGACCGGGCTAATTGTAAGCTACCACCCGTACTGGCTGACCTTCTCCTCCGGAGTGGAGGAAACCCGTGCGGTGCATATGCTGGTCGCCCAAACACTGGGGCGTGTGCTGGAACTGACCGAACAGCCGGACTGGCTGACAAACGCCACCCCGCTTTCCACCTGCCTGCATGATGCGCTTAAAACACTGGAGCGGCTTGCCCGCCAGACCTCCAACACCACCACACTGGCAGCACTGGACAACACGCGGGATGCGCTGGTGCAGATGGATCTGGCCCTGCATGACCTGACCAGCCTGCGCCCTGACCGCACACAGGCCAACATCCAGCCCTATCTTGAATGGCCTACAGCCCTGCGTAACGGTGTGCGCGGGAGCTTTATTGCCCTGCTGGCTGGCATGCTCTGGTATGTTCTGCACTGGAGTGCGGGACCACTGCTGATCATATATACCGTTGCCGCATCCAGCCTTTTGTCCACCACCCCCTCCGCCGCCAAGGCCAGCCCCATGATGGCCGCAGGCACCATGCTGGCCATTCCCATGGGGTTTTTATGCCACGCACTGGCCCTGCCCCGCATAGATGGCTACCCCCTGCTATGGCTTGTTCTGTGCCTGTTTTTGCTGCCCGGCGTGTGGTTACAGTTCCACCCGCGCTACAGCATTGGCGCGTTTGGTTATGCCGTGTTCTTTACCATGATGCTCTCGGTCGATAACCCGATTGTTTATGATGACCTGACCCTGACCAATAACTGGATGAGCATGGTGGTGGCCTGTAGCCTGCTGGCCGTGGTTTTTCGGGTTATTCTGCCAGCCGCCCACCGTTTGGACGCCGCAAGGCTTGTAACCTCCCTGACCCGCAGCATTCAAAAACTGGCCCGCACACCCTATGGCCGCACAGAGCCGTGGGTGGCGTGGGAGGGTTTGCAACTCCAGAAAATTTCGCGCCTGATGATGCGCCTTTCCTTTATTCCCGCCAATATAGACAGGCAGGGCTATACGGACGCTGCCTTTGCCTCGCTCTCCCTTGGCAGGCTGATTGTGCGGCTTAAATGGAACGCGGCCCACGCAACGCTGGACCCACAAGCCCATGCCGCACTGGCCAACGCCTTTAACGCCTTTACCCACCTGCGCCACAACCCGGCGCAAACAGCGCAGGCACTCCGGCAGGCAGCCCTTGCCATCCGCACCATTCCAACGCAGGAGACGGGTTTATCCCTAACACGCGACCGCACCCTGTCCTGTCTGGAACAGGCAGCCAACATTATTCTCTCTGTCCCCGGTTTTTTCCACGACCACGGCCCCATCCAACGCCCCGAGGATGACCCGCAGGCCAAAGCCTCCGTCTCCACCGACCCGTCTGCACGCGCGCCATGGGGTAAGCAACGCCACGCACACTAACACCCAATACTGTAAAAAACACATTTTAGAGAGCGAAGAACTTTATATACTTAGTTAATAAAATAGTTTTTACGGCATTAATATATTTTTTATGGGAACTTACTCTCTAAACCCCACTTATAAACGAGCCATTACATTAATTTCCATAAGAAGAAACACCATGGCTCAAACCGACGCAGCACACCCCACCCCACTACGGGCCAACCCGGCCCCCCTTGGTCTTATGGGGTTTGGCATGACCACCATACTGCTCAACCTGCATAATGCCGGGCTTGTGCCCATGGGCTCCGCCATTTTGGCCATGGGCCTGCTTTTTGGCGGCGTTGCCCAGATTATTGCGGGTATTTTGGAATACGGCGTAGGCAACACCTTTGGCATGACAGCCTTTATTTCCTACGGGGCATTCTGGCTAACACTGGTGGCCCTTATTGCCATGCCCCATACGGGCATTGTGCCCGCAAGCTCCCCCGCTCTAATGGGGAGTTACCTGCTGCTCTGGGGGTTGTTCACCTTTATTCTGTTTTTGGGCACCTTGCGGGCCACACGGGCCCATCAGGTTATTTTTGGCACGCTGGTCATTCTGTTTGTCCTGCTTGGGCTGGGCGACCTGCTGGCCCAGCCGGGGCTAACCGTGCTGGCCGGTTACGAAGGACTGCTCTGTGGCCTGTCTGCCGTTTATCTGGCTGCGGCAGAAATTCTGGAAGTGCAGTTCAAATGTGCTGTGCTGCCCGTAGGGCCATATACCCCTACCCGGGGCTGAACACGCACTGACAGCGCACACCCCCAGAGACCCGCACTCCCTGACCCCACACTAGAAAGCTAAGGGGTGAGGGAGTGCTTTAGCTTCTATGCTGCCAAGGCAGCCTGTAGGGCAACACCATCCACCTCCGCCAAGGTGGATGGCTGCCAGAGCGGTGTATTGTCCCGGTCAATCAGGCGGGCGCGCACCCCTTCAGCAAAATCCGCACGGCCCAGCATGTACCGCACCAGCCGTCCTTCAATAGCAAATGCCTCCTGTAACGATGTCGCTCTGCGGGCCTGTTGCCAGCCATGCCACGCCGCAACAATGGACGTTGGACAGGCGGATACAATCTCCTTCAAATCTGCCTGAGCCGTGTGATGGGCAGAATGCTCCAGCCCGGCCACAATCTGCTCCAGACTGGCGGCAGGGTCATATGCCTCCGCCGTGGTGGCCTGTGCGGGCACAGGCATTTGTGCGACAGCCCCAAACACCTCCTCCACAGCCCCAAAGGCTAATGCCCCGCGCAGGGTCTCCAGACTGTCGGATGGCACCACGTAATCAGCAAAGCCCATGGCCACCGCCTCCGGCCCATGCATACGCGCACCCGTTAGCGCCAGCCGCAGCCCCGCACCACCGGGTGCGCGCGCCAAAAGCCAAGAGCCACCCGCATCGGGCACCAGACCAATGGCTGTTTCGGGCATGGCCAAAACGGAACGCTCGGTGACAACCCGGTAGCGGGCATGGCCACCCAGCCCCACGCCGCCACCCATGGCAATACCGTCCATGACCGACACAACAGGTTTGGCATACTGGGCAATATGCAGCATGGTCTGGTACACACGGTTCATCAGATCAAATGCCACATCCGGGCCTTGGGCCAGCAGAACGCCCCGTATGGCCTTGAGGTCTCCCCCCGCGCAGAACGCGCGCGGGCTGCTGCTGTCAATCAGCACCGTCTGCACGGAGCTGTCATGCCGCCATGCCTCAAGTGTGCGCGCAATGCCATCGGCCATGTCCAGATCAACCGCATTAAGCCGTCCGGGCCGATCCAGCGTGATACAGCCCAGATGCCCACGCCGGGCTGTTCGCACGCAGGCCGTGCGGGAAAGGACATCCTCGATCATTGCTTTCCTCTTTGTTTCATGCACAAACACATAGCCATCAACCGTTGTGATAAGGACAGCAGATGTTGGCTCCGGAGACCAGTGCCTATCGTGAAGCCATGGCCAGGCTGGGTGCGGCCGTAAATATTGTGACTACAGGAACGCTGGATAACCCGGTTGGATTTACCGCATCCGCCGTCTGTTCCGTAACCGATACCCCCCCCACATTGCTGGTCTGCCTCAATCGCAACAGCCGGGCGCGCTCCGCCTTTTGTGAAGGGGGAAGCCTGTGTGTGAATGTGCTCACATCCAAACAGCAGGACCTGTCCAACCATTTTGCCAGCCCGAACAGCATGGCCGAGCGCTTTGCCACAGGCCACTGGCAGACACTGGCAACCGGTGCCCCCGTGCTCCGCGAGGCCGCCGCCACCTTTGACTGCCAGATCAGCCAGATTGTGGAGGTTGGCACCCATAGTGTTATTTTTGGCGTGGTGCAGGGCATTCTTTGCCATGATAGTGCGGAAGGGCTTGTTTATTTCAACCGCCAATACCATTCTCTACCTTATCAGCAGGGCTGAAGGCCGCAACCAGTTCAAGGCGGGCCGCCCTGTTTATACAAGGAGCATGACTGATGGTCCGTAAACCTTCCCAAAGCCGCGCTATGGCCATTCCCACCACACGTAACCAGATGGTGCTGGCCCTGTATGCCGCCCTGAGTGCTGCTGTTGTTCTGGGCACGGGTCTGAACTGGCTGCTCTCTTAAACGCGGGGCAACAACCGCCTGCCGGGCCTTAACGCCCGCGCAGGTGGGCCACTACGTTGGCGGTGGCAAACACCACACTCCCCAACAGCGCAATCCAGAAAGATGCGGGGCAGTCTGTCAGCCATGACAGGCATAGACCGGCCCATGCCTCGAACAAGGCAAGGCAGAAGGCCACCGCCATGCCCGGCAGGGGGCCAAAGCCCAACCGCAGGCTGGCAGCAGCAGGTGCAACCATCAGGGTAAAAACCAGAAGTACGCCAGTTATCTGAGAACACATGGCTGAGGCAATGCCGACCAAGGCCAGGAACAGCACATCCAGCAGGCGCAGGTTAACGCCTTTGGCCTCGGCCACCTCGGGCTGGAGAGAGGCAAACAGCAAGGGCCTGCTCATAACAGCCAGCCCCAGCACACACACAACGGCCAGCCCGCCCAGCCAGTAAAGGCTGTTAGGGGAAATACCCAGAATATCGCCAAACAGCAAAGCGGTGGCAGCCCCTGCCGAGCGCGTAAGAAAATGCAGGCACAACGCGCCCGTACCCATGGCAAGCGAGAGTACAAGCCCGATCATAACATCGCGCCCGATCACGCGGTCACTCGCCACCCCCATGCCCATACCGCTGACAACTGCACTGAGTCCAAAGCCCAAAAATGCTGGCTCCCCCCACAGCAGGGCTGCCGCAGCCCCGGCAAACCCGACATGGGAGAGCGCATGGCTGGCAAAGCTCTGCCCCCGCAGCACCAAAAACCAGCCAACGGGGCCACAGACAAAAGCTGCCAGAAAAGCGGCCACAAACGCCGTGCGCATAAACTCGTAGGCAAACATTAACGCGTGTGCTCCGCACAGTCACAACAGTGCAGGGTATCCGCCCCGCCATCGGCCACAACAAATAGCCGGCCATCGGCCCTTACAACCTCGACCGGCGCTCCATATAGCGCGCTCAGGGCCGGAGTGGTCATGACGTCATCCACACTCCCCAGCAAGGCCTTGCCATGTGCCAGATAAAGGACATGGTCCATAAAACCCATAAGCGGGTTAATGTCATGGGTGGAAAACAGAACTGTCAGCCCCCGCTGGCGGGCCAGATCGTGGATCCTGCGCGTTGTCTCACGCATACGGGCGGGGTCCAGACTGGCCAGAGGTTCGTCCAGCAACAAAATACGGGGGTTATCCAGCAGGGCCTGCGCCAGCAAAAGCCGCTGCCGCTCCCCCCCTGACAGGGACTGAACAGGCCGCTTGGCCAGATCACGCGCATCCACCGCATCCAATGCCGCATCCACCTCCGCCCGGGCAGAGGCCGAACACCACGGCAGCCCCCATGCCCGCCCCCGCAGGGCGGCTGCCACCATGTGCCACCCGCTTAACTGCCCGGCCACCATGCGCCGCATCTGGGGCATGTAGCCAACAGGCATGCGGCCTTTGCCAAAGGTCTGCCCTTCTACCCGCACATAGCCCTGCTCGGGCGGGCTTAGGCCCAGAATGGCGCGGAACAGCGATGTTTTGCCAGCGCCATTCCCCCCCAGAACAGCCACAAAACTGCCCGGAGGGATGGCAAAGCTCACCTGGTCCAGCACGCGCCGCCCACCGTACGAAACGCTGAGCTGCCCAGCCTCAATGGCTGGTATGCTCACTGCTGCACCCCAAGCAACTGGCCTGTCTGGGCCAGAATGTCATGCACCCAGACCTGCCAGTGCTTGTGTGGGGGCAGCATTTCCGACAAAGGCAGGGTGGGCACGCCGGACTGCTGGGCCAGTTCCAGAAGATGGCGGACCGATGGTTCTTCCACCTGCTGGTTATAGACCAGCATTTTCAGGCGGCGTTCCTTCAGGTCGCTCTCAAATGTTGCAATGGTGGATGGCGCGGGTTCCACATCATTCATAATGGCAAGCTGGAACGCCTGTTCATCCATCTGCAGGCCCAAAAGGTCAGCAAGAGGGGTAAACAGGGGTTCGGTCGCACCAACATGCATGCCCGCCACATGAGCCCTTAAAAGGCTGGCGTAAGCCTGAATGGACTGGATGGCCATCTGCATTTTTTCCGCCCGCCCTGAGTACCCATCCGCATGTTCGGGGTCTATGTGCGCGCAGGCTTCGGCAAAATGCTTCACAAACGCACTAACCGCCTCCACGTTAAACCACAGATGCGGATTGCCTCCCTCCTGCCACGGCGACCACGAATCGGCTTTAACAAACCGGGCAGGCAAAAGGCCAGATGCCGCCACCAGCTTGTCGACCCATGTATCGTACCCCGCGCCATTGGCCACAACCAGTTCTGCTGCGGCAATCATGCGCGCATCGGCTGGTGTGGCCTGATATTCGTGCGGGTCCACCGTGGGGGAGGACAGAATGGCCACAACCCGCATGTCGGGGGCTGCAATCTGTGCGGCAATGTCACCCCACGTATTTTCCGCCGCAACAACCAGAGGCATTTTGGCCGCACGTGCCTGCCCCCCGGCCAGTGTAAGCGCCCCCACCATACCTAACGCGCAAGCCGCAGTTTTTAGCCAAAAACCCTGTTTTTTCTGAACCGGAAAAACCATGATGCCAATGCCCCAATCAATGATATGTAATATTATTACATTACTTCTTTCCGTCCGTCACCTCATCACGCATGTCTGGCCTTCCCCTGCTGGCTCGTTTACGCTAGAAAGTAGAGAGAACGGATGATGAACATGCAGAGCAGAACACCCCCCTCCTCCCAGCCTGATAACTGCTACGGTTTTTCAGACCGTATTCAGCACCAGCTCGACAATGCGGGTCAGCTGTGTACGAGGCAGGGTGGACGCATGACCCCGCAGCGGCGTGATGTTCTGGGCCTTATCCTGAATGCCTCCGCACCTGTTGGCGCGTATGACCTGCTTGAACAGCTTAAAACATCTGGCCGCAAACCTGCCCCCCCTACCATTTACCGCGCACTCGACTTTTTGCTCGAACACGGGCTTATCCACCGTATTGAGCGCCTGTCCGCCTTTGTGCCCTGCACGCATCTCCAGCATGAGCACACGCACGAGCACACTCAGGCAGAAACCTGCCTGCATAGTGCGCAGTTCCTGATCTGCCGGACCTGTGGTGGCGTGACCGAAATTGCAGATGCACCGCGTGTTCTGGACGTGCTGAAAACCATCTGTGGCAAAAAAAACTTTACCATGCAAAGCGCATCGGTCGAGGTGGAAGGTGTGTGTGAGGACTGCGCGCAGGCCACAACCGGCCAGAAGGGGCACGCCCCAACCCCCGGCTGATGGAACACCACCCAAAACCCGGCCCTGTTCAGCCAGACCTGCCCTGCCTGCCCGATGGTCTGGCGCGCAAACCTGTCCGGGCACGCAAAAAGGCGCGCCAACCTTCATCACCGACCACAATACAAGAACAGGCACCTCAGGCAGACCTGTTTACCCTGCCATTACCCCCCCTACCCCGCTCACACTTTATGCCTGATGAAATTCGGCTGAGTATTGTACCCTCGCCAGAAAAAATACAGCCCGGTGTGCAAGATGCCTTTTTGTATATGGTCGTTTCCAAAAACCATGCACAGCATCTTATGGTCAGCGGCCTTCCGCTTGACCGGCGCAGCCCGCTCCTGCTGACCGAACGCTCGGGCATTCCCCCCTGGCTTGCAAAAACGGCTGATACCGCAGCATGCGATGCACACATGCCCCCCGTTGTGCTCCGGCTCAAACGCTCCCTTGTTGCACAGGCACTGGAACCAGACCCCGACCACACAGCGGAATTCGCCAGCATATGCTACCTGTTAAGCGGCAATTAAACACACTTGATAATCAGGCCCAGTGTTATGACAAATGACGTCCTTCTCGCCCAGACAACCCGGAATGGCATTGTTGAATCCAGCCATTATGGTGCGGCCATTGTTATGGATGCCCACGGCGGAACCGTTTTTTCCGCCGGGGATTGCACAACACCCATTTTTCCACGTTCCACGGTCAAGGCCCTGCAAGCCCTCCCCCTGATAAGCGAAGGGGCCGCAGACCGCTTTACCCTGCCCGATACGGCTCTGGCTCTGGCCTGCGCGTCCCATCAGGGGGAGCCTGCACATATTGCGGTTGCGTCCGACATGCTGGCCCGCACCGGGTTTGACTATGGGGTGCTCGAATGTGGCACCCACTGGCCACTGGACACCTCCAGTGCGCGCGCACTGGCAGCCTCCGGGCAAACACCCTGCGCGTTGCATAACTGCTGCTCGGGCAAGCACGCGGGCTTTATCTGCCTTGCCTGTGCCACCGGGCAGGACGTGGCCCACTACACACACCCGGACCACCCGGTTATGCAAACCCTTGCCCGCACGCTGCAAGATGTGACCGGAGTGCCGCATACGACCGCAAACATGGCTGTGGATGGGTGCGCCATTCCCACATGGGCCATTCCCCTTTCCTCTCTGGCGCTGGGCTATGCACGCTTTGCCTGTGGCGTTGGCCTCACGTCCGAGCGGGCAGCGGCAGCAAAACGCCTACGCGGTGCCATAGCCCAAAACCCGTTCATGATTGCAGGCACCGGACAGTTTGATACGCAGGTCATGGCAGAACTGGCTCCCAGAGTGCTAACCAAAATGGGCGCTGAAGGGGTTATGATTGTAGCCCTTCCCGAACAGGGGCTTGGCATGGCCATAAAATGCCGGGACGGTGCCGTGCGGGCGGCAGAAACAGCCGCCGCAGCCCTGATTGCCCGCTTTGCCCAAGTAGGAGATTCGCCGGTTCTTACGCACTTTATGCGTCGGCCGCTTAAAAACTGGAATGGCCAACTGGTCGGGGAACTGCGCGCAGCCCCCCAGCTTGCACAAGGCCACCTGCCATCAGCCGTAACGGACAAGACCTGACAACAAAAAAGGTCCCGGACAGACAAAGCTGCTATCCGGGACCTTTTTTAAGGCTTGCGGCACTGGCCACTGCCATTACGCTGGCAATACTACTCTTAAAAATGCTGGCATGGCCGACCATTTTTCTGGCCTGACCATGCCTGCACAAAGAGAGTCGTTTGCGCCTTACGCTTTTGCCGCACGGGGCTTGCGGGCTGTCGCCACCTTACGCTTGCGGGCAGGGGCTGCCTTTTCTGCTTCCGCCTCGGCTTCGGCTGCCAGACGCTCGTAACGCTTGCGGCGGCGGCGTTCTTGCACAATACGCAGCTTGTCGAGTGCTGACAGGTTTTTGGTGTTTTCTGCCTCTTCTGCTTTCTCCGCACGCTTGCGCGTTGTTTTTACTGCCGGTTTAACCGGAGCCGGTGCCGCCACCACAGCCTTGCGGGCAGGCTTGCGCCCGCGTGCGGGGCTTGCTGGCACAACTTCAGGCTCGACTGCCACAACCTTGGCGCGGGTCGTGCGGGGGGCTGCCTTTGTTGTCTTGGCTGCCGTACGGGCTGCCTTGACCGGAGCGTCCACCACAGCGGTCTGTGCTTTTGCACGGCGTGCGGGCTTTACAGCCTCTTCCACGGGTGCGGCGGCTGTTTTGGCGGTTTTTCTGGCAGCCACTGGCTTGCTGGCTTTTTCCACCTTGGTGGTCTTGCGCGCAGCAGCAGGCTGGCGGGCCTTGCGCGGAGCGGGGGCGGTGACCTCCACTTCAAAAATTTCTTCCACAACGTCCTGTTTTGCGCGCGGAGCACGTTTTTTAGGTGTGGCAACAACAGCGGCGCGGGCTGGTGTACGTTTACTTGTAACAGCCTTGCGGCTTTTTTTGGTCTCGCTCATTCCTGCATCCTTTTTTTCATCTTCCTTTAAAAATTCAAGAAGAGAAAACATTCTTTCAAAAAACTAAAAAACAGACCCGTTCCCGGCATGCTCCGCAATATCAGAATGCATGCCTATTTCCATCTCTACATAACAAAAATCAACGAAAATGCAAAAAAATACTCTTGTCTTTTCAAGAATAGACAGAGCAATTCCATCCTGCATGCAGTATATGTTCTACACATGTTCGCAAAACTGTCATGCCCGGAAGATATTGCCCCCATGGTCAAAGAAACCCTATGATCAGCGAGAGAATTTTTATCTTCTGCCATCAGGAACCTTAGTCATGAAAATTAACGGCACACCTTACCGCAGCGTCTGGGTTGATGAAAAAGACGGCTGGTCCGTGCATATTTTTGACCAGACACGCCTCCCCTTTGCACTGGACGTGCTCCAGCTCACCACACCCGAGCAGGTTGCCCACGCCATTAAAAGCATGCAGGTCCGTGGCGCACCCCTTATTGGTGCGGTTGCAGCCTATGGTCTGGCACTGGCCCTGCGCACGGACAGTTCCGATACAGCGCTGGAACAGCAGGCCGCCATGCTGGCTGCCACACGCCCCACGGCCATAAATCTGGCGTGGGCGATTGAAAGAATGCTCAACCACCTACGCCCCCTCCCCCCCGCACAACGGACCGCCGCCGCCTATGCCGAAGCAGGCCGGATATGTGATGAGGACGCAGCCCAGAACGAGGCCATTGGCAAGCACGGTCTGGAACTGCTGCGCACACTGGCAGCCCAACGCGGCAAGAATGAAAAAATCAATATTCTGACCCACTGCAACGCAGGCTGGATTGCAACGGTGGACTGGGGCACGGCCCTTGCCCCCATTTACATGGCCCATGACGAAGGGCTGAATGTACACGTATGGGTTGATGAAACACGCCCCCGCAACCAAGGTGCTGCCCTAACCGCATGGGAGCTTGGCAGCCACGGCGTGCCCCATACGGTTATTGCGGACAACGCAGGTGGCCACCTGATGCAGCATGGCCTTGTGGACATTGTTATTGTTGGCACCGACCGCGTAACCCGCAATGCCGATGTCGCCAACAAGATTGGCACCTACCTGAAGGCTCTGGCGGCACAGGACAACGGCGTGCCATTCTGGGTTGCACTCCCCTCCACCACCATTGACTGGCGCGTGGCTGATGGGGTCCGTGAAATTCCTATTGAGGAACGCTCAGCAACCGAAATTACCCATATCAACGGCCGCGATGATAGCGGGCAGATCAGCCGGGTGCAGGTCACCCCCGATGGCAGCAAGGCCGCCAACCCTGCGTTTGACGTAACCCCCGCACGCCTTGTAACCGGCCTGATAACGGAAAAAGGCTGCTGCGCGGCCACACCCGATGGCCTGCTCTCCCTTTTTCCCGAACGGGGCTGAACCCTCTCTCCATATCGGATAAAGATGCCTGTTATGTCAGACACACACCAAACCCCAACCACCCGCTTTCTGGCCGCCCATGGTGTGCCCTTTACCATGCACGATTATGATTACGTGTCCGATCCGGGCAAAATTGGCCTGCATGCGGCACAGGGTATCGGCATTGATCCGCAAAAAGTGTTCAAGACCCTGATGGTGGAAATTGATAAAAAGCAGATCGTGTGTACCGCCATACCAGTGCACCTGAAAATGGACCTTAAAAAAGTGGCCGCCCTTTTTGGCGGCCGCAACGCCCGTATGCTTGGCGCGGATAAAGCCGAAGCACTAACGGGTTTTCAGGTTGGTGGCATAAGCCCTTTTGGCGGGCGCACCACAGTGCCGGTCATTTTTGACCAAAGCATGTGTGCGTTGGACAAACTCTACATCAACGGTGGCGGCAGAGGGCTTGTTGTGGAGCTTTCCCCCCACGACGCCATAAGCTGCGTGCAGGCCCGAACCGCCAGTATTACCGTGGATACACCACAGGACTGATCACACAAAAAAGCATGGCCACAGGGATAAAGGCGCATAAAGCCCCTTCCACCCTCCATAAAGGACGCCTATTCCTTAAACCATGGGACTTCAAGTTCGTTATGGCGGGGCGCACCAGTTGTTCGGTCCGCTTGAAGTCCTGCTCTGGTATGGAGACAAGATGCCACGCAAGCTGACTGTGGCCCTTCTGGCACCTTT
>JBDNSL010000012.1:0-46861 GCA_047719095.1 Acetobacter sp. | reverse complement strand
AAATTCAACATTCCTACCCCAAAATGAAAACAGACCCATAGGGCCTGTCTTCGGTCGTCTCAGCATTGCATCGGGGGGTTAAAGCACGTCTTCTGTTGGCCCTTCGGACAGCACACCTTCCCATTTGGCGGAAACAGCGGCGGCATAACCATTGCCCAGAACATTTGTTGCCGTTCGCAGCATGTCCAGAAAATGATCGATCCCCAGAATAAGCGCGATCCCTGCCTCTGGCAGGCCAAACTGGGGGAGAACTGCGACCAGTGTAACAAGGGAGGCCCGTGGCACACCCGCAATGCCTTTGCTGCTTAACATCATGACCAGCACCATTAGAGCCTGCTGTGTCCATGCCAGATGAATGCCATACGCCTGTGCAATGAACATGGCCCCGAAGGACTGGAACAGGATGGAGCCATCAAGGTTGAAGCTATACCCCAAGGGCAGAACAAACCCGGCAATGCGGGAGGGCACGCCAAAACTTTCCAGCCGCTCCAGCAAAAGGGGATAAACCGATTCACTACTTGCTGTAGCAAAACCCAGAATGACAGGCTGCACCAGTTCCTTGATCAGTTCCTTGATACGCGGACCAATAACGCAGAACGTAATAAAGGTGAGCACGAGCCATAGGGTCATGATTGTTCCGTAGAACTGGAACAGAAAGCGCCCGAAATGCATCATCATCTCAGGACCACTATGGGCGAGACTGCCCATAATGGAGCCAAAAACGGCAATGGGTGCCAAAACCATGACCATATCGGTCATGCGCAGCATAATATGGGCCAGTTCTTCCGACCAGGCGAGCATGGTTTTGCCCGCCTTGCCCGCCGCTGGCAAAGAAACCCCGAACAGGACCGAGAACACAACAATCTGTAGAATGTCATTCCGCGACATGGCGTCCAGAATGCTTGTGGGCACGATATGGAGGATAAAGTCGATCGGCTGGAAAGGATGCTTGAGAGAGGCAATATCCGCAGGCAGCGGCGCGGAAAACCCTGCCCCCGGCTGCAAGAAGTTGGCTGCAAGCAGGCCGATTGTCAGCGAGATGAAGGACATGCTCAAAAACCAGAGAATGACCTTGCCGCCAACACGCAGCACAAGCGTGTCATCTCCCAGCTTGCCAATGCCGCTGACCAGCGTGGCAAACACAAGAGGAGCAATGACCATGCGAATCAGCCTGAGGAACAAGCCAGTCAGTAATGTGGCGACCTGTTCCGCCGTGCTGACATAGGCAGGTGCCCAGACATGCACCGACAACCCGCATACGATACCCAAAACAAGAGCAACAAGGATGGCGTATGTCCGCCGTCTGGTATTTCCGAACTGCGTGGCAGTTGCCATCAACGTGATTCCTCTCCCATTTTAACTTGAAACTTTTATGACCAATGCTGCCCCTAATAGGAAAGACTGGTCCAGTCGTCAAAAAACCAACACCAGAGGCTTTCTCGCCCTGATGATGTTGTCGTTAAAATCCGGGTTTGTCACAAAGTTTCGGCATTGCCCTTTTACGCTTTCCATGACATGTCATTTTCTTCACTTTCCAGACGTCTGGCAGTTCTATTCATGTCCTTTTTTCGCACCGGTATTGTATCCCTTATTATGGCCTCGGCTCTAACCGGTCAGGCCATGGCCAAAACAGCGTGCGATACTGCGTCTGACGGGCAGATTGAAATTTCCATGCATGAAGTTGGTGCTGCCATTGGCTATATGTGGGGCCATGGAACACTGACATATGGTGGCCAGCGTTACCCTATTTCCGTCAAGGGCGGTGGAGCGCTTGCTCTGGGCGATGCAAAGCTGACCGGCACGGCCTGCGTTTCCAACCTTTCCCGCCTTGTGGACTTTGAGGGCACTTACTGGACGGTAGGCGGCGATATAGCCGCAGGCAGTGGTCCTGCTGGTATTGTTATGGAAAATGCCAAAGGGGTTGATATGTCCTTTTCGGGGCATGCCAAAGGGGTGCATCTCTCGGGGCAGATTTCCCGCCTGTATTTCAAGCTTGATGCTTTCTAATAGGCGGTTATCGCCACTTTTCCAGTAATATGTCTGCACACGGTTGTTTTGGGTAGAAAACCGTTACCTGCATTTTGCCATCTGTAATTATGGTAAAACTTATACCCTTATCTCCAGTAAAAATTATTTTATTAAAGAACTCCGCATTCAAATAAGCAGAGTTCTTTAATATATTTTTTATCTCAATAAATTTTTTTCTAACAGATTTTAGAATAAAAAGCTGCGTATTCCCAAAAGAAACCTCACACCTGATCCGAGGACTTGGGATGGCATGAATGCAATTGTTTTAACCGCATTGAAACGGCCCTATACTTTTGTGGTTCTTTCAATACTTATTTTTGTTTTTGGCATTCTGGCAGTTTTTCGGGCTCCCACGGATGTATTCCCTAATATCAAGATCCCCGTGGTCTCGGTTGTGTGGACATATGGCGGCATGTTGCCCGAGGAGTTTGCCGGACGCATCACCTACAACTACGAACTGGCCGTTACCTCTACCGTGGAGGGAATTGAGCATATAGAAAGCAGTTCGTACTACGGCAGAAGCATTGTTAACATCTACTTCCAGCCCGGTACCGATATAGGAGAGGCGGAAGCCGAAGTTACGGCTATTTCGCAAACTGTTATCAAGCAGTTGCCCGACAATATTCCCGCACCCATGGTTATGCGGCTGGATGCATCCTCCGTGCCGGTTCTGTCCTTGCAGATTACATCGGACAAACAGACCCCTTCCGACCTGTTTAAAATCGCCATGACACGTATCCGGCCCATTTTAGTAACCGTGCCCGGCTCCGTGCTGCCCCAGGCCTATGGCGGTATGGACAGTTTTATCATGGTCGCACTGAACCAGAAGCAGCTACAGGCACACCACCTGTCTGCCATGGATGTGCAGAACGCCCTGCGCAAACAAAACATTGTGCTGCCCGCCGGGGACCAGAAAATAGACCGCACGGACTGGATGGTGCAGACCAATGCAACCCCGCGCTCCATGAAGGAACTGGGGGATATTCCGGTCAAGCGCGCAGGCAACGCGGTTATCTACGTGCATGACGTAGCCAATGTTTATCGCGGTGGGCACCCACAGACCAACCTTGTGGTCGTTGAAGGACGACAGGGGGTGGAAATTGTGGTGATGAAAAGTGGTGATGCCTCCACTCTGGACGTTGTTGCCCAGACCAAGGCCCTACTGCCCCGTGTGGCCAAGCTTGTCCCACCGGATGTGCACATCGCCATTCTGAGCGATGCCTCTGTTTCGGTCAAAGACGCTATCCGTGATGTTGTGCGGGAAATGGCGACAGCGGCAGTGCTAACCGGCCTTGTGGTGCTGCTTTTTCTTGGGTCATGGCGCTCCACGGTAATTATTGCCACGTCCATTCCGCTTTGCATTTTAAGTGCGATTATCTGCCTCTTGTGGTCCGGGCAGACCATTAACGTCATGACCCTTGGCGGGCTGGCACTGGCCGTTGGCATTCTGGTTGATGACGCAACGGTCATGATCGAAAACATCGACACCCATCTGGAAATGGGGAAGGATCTGGAGAACGCCATTATTGATGCGGCAAACCAGATTGTTATTCCCACGCTGGTTTCCACCTTGTGCATCTGCATTGTGTGGACCCCCCTATTCCGTCTGAGTGGGGTTGCGGGCTGGCTGTTCATGCCCATGGCCGAGGCCATTGTGTATGCCATGCTGGCCTCGTTCATTCTCTCGCGCACACTGGTGCCAACCATGGCCAAATACCTGCTGGCCGGGCAGGTCCATAGCGGTCTGCATGGCCAACAGCACGAAGCTCTGCCCAAAGGAGCACTTGGCCGCTTTCAGAACCATTTTGAAAAAGCGTTTCAGGCCTTTCGCCAACGCTATGGGCTGCTGCTAGAAAAGGTGGTTATCCACCGCAAACCTTTTGTTCTGCTCTTTCTGGGGGCGTCTGTTGCCTCACTCGGCCTGTTTGCCTGTGTCGGGCAGGACTTTTTTCCCGAAGTGCGGAGCGGCATGCTTCAGATGCACATGCGTGCGCCTCTGGGGACCCGGATTGAAACAACCGGCCGCATTGTCACTCTGGTGGATGACCGGATCAGGCAGATATTTCCCGGCAAGGTGGACAGCATTATCAACAATTGCGGCCTGCCTGAAGGCCCGCACAATCAGGCCTTCATTCCCACCCCCACAATTGGCACGCAGGACTGCGACCTGACAATTACCCTCAAGGACGATGCCTCCGCCGTATGGGACTACAGGCACACCCTGCGCCGCGACCTGTCCGCACAGTTCCCCGGCACCAGCTTTACCTTCCAACCTGCCGACCTAACCGCCAAAATCCTTAACTTTGGCTCCCCCGCCCCTATCGACATTCAGATATCCGGCCCGGACATCCGCGCCAATTACGCCTATGCCAGAACACTGGTGAACAAATTGCGGGCCGTTCCCGGCTCGGCGGATGTCACCATCCAGCAGACCATGAAAACTCCAACCCTGTTTGTGCAGGGCAACCGCTCCTTTGGGCAGGCCACGGGCATGACCGAGGGCGATATTGCCAATAACGAGTTAATGACCCTCTCTGGTAGCCAGACCGTTGACCCACAATACTGGCTGGACCCCAAAACCGGTATTACCTTCCCGCTCAATGTCTATGTCTCGCAGGACCAGCTTACACATTACAACAACCTGCTGACCATTCCCGTAGACAAGGGCGACAGTGACCCTGGTGCCCGGGACATGCAGCTGCTGGGCAGTATCAGCACGGTTACTCCCACAGGCACGCCGGGGCAGGTCTCACACTACAATTCCATGCCCGATATAGACATCTACGTCTCGACCGAGTTCAGCGATCTGGGAAGTGTGCTTGGGCAGGTCAACCGCATTGTCGAGCAGACCAAAGCAGACGTACCGCGCGGTGCGGCTGTGGATATTCGTGGGCAGGCCACAACCATGCATGGCGCTTACACGGAGCTTGTGGCCGGTCTGGTGATTTCCGTCCTGCTTATTTACATGCTGATTGTGATCAACTTTCAGTCCTGGGTTGATCCGTTCATCATAATTTCTGCTCTGCCCGGCGCTCTGGCCGGCATTGCGTGGAGCCTGTTCCTGACCCAGACACGCCTGTCCGTGCCCGCACTGACAGGGGCCATCATGTGCATGGGAACGGCCACTGCCAATTCCATCCTTATTGTCTCATTCGCCAAGGAACGTCTGGCATTGCACCACAACGCCATAACTGCTGGCATAGAGGCAGGTTTTGGCCGTATCCGCCCGGTTATCATGACCGCATCGGCCATGATTATTGGCATGGTACCAATGGCAACCAGCAATTCCCAGAACGCACCATTGGGCAAGGCCGTAATTGGTGGCCTGCTGGTCGCCACGGTTTCCACCCTACTGTTCGTTCCCTGCGTTTATGCAATTTTTCACCACAAAACCGCTGCGTCATCCCCCGAAGATGAACACGCCACAAAGGAGGCTGTCTGATGTCCCCTGCCCTCAAACGCAAACTTCTGCTCAGCCTTGTTCTGGGCGCCATTGCGGTGGATGTGGGCTACCTGCTGGTCCAGCGCATGCGCAACACAGTGCATATTGCTACGGATGCAGCCTATGCCAGCGTGCCTGACGTGGCGGTAACACGCCCCCAGCCAGCCCCCCCTACCCTGTCCATGACCCTGCCGGGCACCATTAACGCATGGTACGAGGCCCCAATTTACGCTCAGGCCTCGGGCTACGTGAAGATGTGGTACAAGGATTACGGTGCGACCGTTAAAACGGGTGATGTGCTGGCCGAAATCAACACCCCACGGCTGGATGCTGAATACGCACAGGCACAGGCCGACCTTAAAGTCGCGCAGGCAAAATATGGGCTGGCCACGGTTACGGCTGGCCGCTGGCGGTCCATGGGGCAATCTCAGGCCGTGTCGGGGCAATCTGTCTCGGTACAGAATGCCAATGAGCAAAGTGCCCGCGCGGAACTGGAAGCCGCCCAGCACAAGCTGGACCAGTTTGACGCCATGGAGCACTTTAAAACCATTGTTGCTCCGTTTGATGGCATTGTCATTTCCCGCAATATCAATGTGGGGGATTATGTTGGCGCAGGCAGCGGCAACATGAACGCCAACGGCACCAGCAGCGAGCTGTTTACTGTAGCGGACACGCACGCCATGCGCCTGTTTGTGTCCGTGCCGGAAACATTTTCGTCCATTCTCAAGCCCGGGCTTATTGCGCGCGTGAGCGTTCCGCAGTTTCCAAATGCACCATTTACCGCCAAATTCCTGACCATTGCCAAAGGGTTTGACCCGAACACCCGTACGGTTGTGACCGAATTTACCATCGACAATCAGGACCAAAAGCTCTGGCCCGGCAGTTTTGCCTCGGTCACACTGACCGCCCCGGCGGAAAAAGGTGTTTACACCATTCCCACCGGCTCTCTGGTTTTTCAAGAACATGGCATGCAGGTGGCCATTGTGGACGCCCACAACGTAGCGCATCTGCACAACATTACCGTTGGCCGGATGTCGGACGCCTATACGGAAGTTGATGGCGGCGTTCTACCCACCGACCAGATCATCAACAACCCTCCTGCGGACCTGATGGAAGGGCAGACCGTGCGCCTTGCAACACCCGCCCAAGGCTACCTGAGCACACCCACCACAAAAAGCAGCAACACCAACACCGATGGGGAGGATGACGAATGATACCTCACCTGCCTTCATACTCCCGCGCACTAAAAACCGGAGGTTTCATGGCCTCCCTGCTTGCCCTGAGTGCGTGTGATCTGGCTCCGGCCTATCAGCCCCCGCACTACATTGTTCCCGCATCGTGGCATGGGCAGGGCCTGTTCCGCGAGGCAACCCCCAAGACCGTTGCCCTGAATGCCGACTGGTGGACATTTTTTGCGGATACAACACTCAATACGCTGGAAACACAGGCCACAACAAACAACACTGACCTTCAGGCTGCCTCCGAGCGGTTTTTGCAGGCCCGCGCTATGGTCAAGGAGGCCCATTCCGCCCTGCTACCCCATTTTGGTGTGGCTTTTGGCGCAAGTGATAACAAAAGTTCGGCCGATAGACTTTTCCGCTACAAAGGACCAATTACCGCAACGGACGAATTTTACTCCGGTCTGGCCAGTTGGGAGCCTGATATCTGGTCGGCCCTGCGCAACCGCGTGCGTGTGCAAAAATTCTATGAACAGGAGCAGGAAAACCAGTATGCCGCAGCCCGCCTGAGTTTACAGGCGGAACTGGCAACAGACTATTTTGCCCTGCGCGGGCTGGATGCACAAAACACCATCTACCAGCAGTCCATCACCTATTACACTCAGGCGCTCCATGTCACCCAGACCCGTCTGGCCAACCAGAATGCAACGGGGATTGATGTCGCCCGCGCCCAGACCCAGCTTTACATGACACAGGCACACCAGATGGAAACACAGGCCCAGCGCGAGGTTATGGAACATGCCATTGCCGTGCTGGTTAATCAGGACCCATCAACATTCCAGATTGCGCCCCAACCCCTGCTGAGCAATGCGGCCCCCATTATTCCTACCGGCATTCCCTCCGACCTGCTGGAGCGCAGGCCCGATATTGCCATTTCGGAACGGGAGATGGCACAGGCCAACCGGGGCATTGGCATTGCACGGGCCGCCTTTTACCCCCATCTGTTTTTTAGTGCTGATGGCGGGTTTGACTCCAACGGCTTCAATCTGGCCAATCTGGCTAACAGCATGTGGTCGTATGGTGCATCTGTTTCCATGCCGCTGTTTCAGGGGGGATTGCGTCAGGCGCAACTCCAGCAGTCATGGGCGCTGTACCGCGAAACACTGGACCACTACCGCACAACCGTTCTGTCCGCCTTTAGGGATGTGGAAAACGGACTTTCCATGACCGCGCGCTTAAGGAGCGAAAACGAACAGCTTAAACTGGCGGTTAAAGCCGCACTTCAGGCACAGACCCTGACCATGACCCTGTATAAAGGCGGGGCAGACAGCTACCTTGATGCCCTGATCGCCCAGGTTAACACACTGGATGCCAGAATTGATCAGGCACAGGTGCAGACACAGGCCCTGCAATCCACCGTAAGCCTGATCCGGTCTTTGGGCGGTGGGTGGAAAATACCTTACAGCCCATCCTGATACAAAAAGGGCCTGCGGAATTTTCCGCAGGCCCTTTTTCATGTCGTCGCGGTCAGCCCGTTACGCTCGGGCTTTCCTTGAAAGGGGTATCAGAATGCCCAGGTTGCGTCACAGCTGAACCAGAACATGTTGTTGGTGCCGTTGTTTACAACGGGGTTATCAACTGTTCCGGCCTGGTTGAAGGGGTGCGTACCATTGAGCGACTTGTCCAGACGGAGTTCGGGCCGAATGATAAAGCCGCCCAGAGCCAGTTTTTTGTTAATGAATTCAGGCTTGTAGGTTACACCTACAGTCAGTTCGCCATAGGTCGTGGGCGGTGCGACATAATAGGGGTAGGGCTTGTTGGTAATAGCCTGAGTGAAGGAGTTGAAGCTGGAATACTCAGCAATAACGCCCCCCGTGTTGTCGCGGAAAATTTCGCCACGGGCGTTCAGGGTCAACCACGGATGGAAGGCATAGGAGAAGTAGGTGCTGACGCCGTAAACGTCATCACGCAGGCCGTCGTCATGGAGGTAGGTGCCGTTAACGGAAACCGTCATCTTATCATTCACATGATAAGTGGCCATGAAGTCCCCATTGTACTGCATCAGATGGTTGGCGGCTTTACCCATACCGGCGCTGGCCCAACCTTCGGCTGAGGTATAGCTGGTGCCGTTGTTGCCCTGTGGGCCAAAATGGCCAATGGCATGCACATCCAGCTTGCCATCAAGCAGCTTGTTCCATGCAAACCCGAAATAGCCCTTGGGTTTGTTGTTATTGCCCGATGCACCAAAAGTGGTGGAATTCCCGGCATCAATCCCAAGGATCCAGTCCATGTGCTTGCTCAGGTGCATGGTTGCCAGAATACCAACCGTTTCAAATGGTACGATATAATCGGAGGCATAGTTGAAGCTATAGAACGGACGCGCCTGTGAAGGCGTGCCCTCCGCCCCCATAATCCCATACATCTGCCCGATCTGGACATCGATCCCGCGTTTGAAAATCCACGGCAGATGCGCGTCAATATGCGCCTGAGTGGGCGCCCACTGGTACAGACCATGCAAGGAGCCAGAACCCATGCCAATGGTCGGGTCAAACCGGGCGTCCGAGCCATACATGGCTTCAAACACAAAACCCAGACCATAGCCTTTGCCAACAGATGTTACCGGATGGGAGATGGACCCCATGATCTGGTTGAGCGTGGCTGTGTTGGCGCGGTCGGTATAGTACTGTGCAAAGTTGCGGCCCGAGCGGGTCCATGGGTTGCCTGTTACACCCCCTTCAACCGACACATGCGCTTCCAAGCCCTGCCAGTAGGTGGGCGTCTGCCCTGGCTTGGGGTGGAACAGGTTGCCCACGGTGGGCTTCATCGCATCATCTTCGTTATTCACGGCGGCGGGGACTTCCTCCCCATCCGAGGGGGTGCCTGCCGCTTTTTCCGCCTCTGGCGGTGCACTTATGGGAGCATTGACCACCTGAACCGAAGCAGGAGAAACCCCTGTTTCCGCTGCATGGGCATAGGACGCAAGCAGTGAGCCACCGGACACACAAGCAGCAAGAAGAAAATTAACTTCCTGAACAAAGTTTTTACGCATTACATCAATTCCAATCCAAGAAACAAAAACCATGCCTTGCGGTTGCGACTCACGCTTTTTTAAACTTCCTCATAAAAAATATTGTACAAACCAACATGATCGATGAATAGATAAAAAATATTTCGATGTTGTAATAAATCACGACAGCGAAAGCGATCATGGCCGCCACAAGGGCAAAGCCGGGCAGTACAGGGTAGAGAGGGGCTTTGTAGCTCCGCTCCAGCGTTGGTTCCGTCCGCCGCAGGCGGAACAGGCTCACCATGCTGAGCATATACATGGTCAACGCACCAAAGACCGACATGGTCACCAAGGTTGCGGTCAGGGACTGGCCCTGAATGCTCACCAGATCATCTGAGAAAATGGCAGCAATACCAATGGCTCCACCAACGAGTGTTGCCACGTAAGGGGTTTTAAACTTTGGGTGCAGCTTTCCCAGAATTTCTGGCAAGAACCCAGCACGGGCTAAAGCAAACATCTGGCGTGCATACCCCATGATAATACCATGCAAGGATGCAACCAGCCCGAACAGCCCCAGCCAGACCAGCATGTGCAGCCAGCCACTATGCGCGCCCACAACCTGCTTCATGGCCTGCGGCAAGGGGTCGTTCAGGTTGGACAGGGCGTGCCAGTCACCAACGCCACCAGCAAAAAGCATGACACCAAAAGCAAGTGTAACAAGGGTTAGAATGCCAGCAATATAGGCAACCGGAATGGAGCGCCGTGGGTCACGCGCTTCTTCCGCCGCCATGGCAACACCTTCCACAGCCAGAAAAAACCATATGGCAAACGGCATTGCGGCAAAAATACCACCCAGCGCCTGCCAGCCAAAGTGCGGTGCACCACCCCAGCCATCGGCCAGAAAATGGTCCCATGAGAACGCAGGCGCGACCACGCCCATAAAGACCAGAAGTTCGATAATGGCAGCAATGGTAATAAACAACTCAAACGTTGCGGCAATATGCACGCCAACGATATTGAGCGTCATGAACACCACATACGCCCCCAACGCCGCAACTTTGGGCGAAAGACCGGGGAACTGCACGTTCAGATACGCGCCAATGGCCAGAGCAATGGCGGGAGGGGCAAAAATAAACTCGATCAGCGTTGCCAGACCGGCAATAAGCCCCCCCCAGCGCCCAAGAGCGCGAAAGCTGTAGGCAAACGGCCCACCAGCATGCGGGATAGAGCAGGTCAGTTCCGTAAAACTGAAGATAAAGGCGGTGTACATCAGGGCCACAAAAACAGTGGCCACCAAAAACCCGAGCGTCCCGGCAGTGCCCCACCCGTAGCTCCAGCCAAAGTACTCGCCAGAAATGACAAGTCCAACGGCAATCCCCCACAAATGGAAGGCACCGAGAGACTGGCTGAGCTTAGTCCCGCTGCTCTCACTCATGTGTTTGTGTCCTTATCATGTAAAGATGGTGTGTGTTTGCCTAACACCTTGTCTGGTGCAGCATCTTTAAGACCGACACCTGTAAGTCCAAGCCGGTTTGCCTCCTGCATCAGCCATGCCAACTTGGCGGCACCTGCAGGTATTGTCATGCCGTGTGCATGAATGTTGGACAGACAGTTCCGCAAGGAATCCGGGCACCCGACATACGGTGCATATGTCAGGTAGATACCCAGACTGTCCGCCACGCTCAGGCCGGGGCGTTCGCCAATCATCATGACAACCATTTTGGCGCCCATGGCCTGAGCAATTTCGTCCCCCATGGCAACACGGCTTTGTGTTGCAATAACCAATGGGGCAATGCGCCAGCCCGGTAGCAGGGGCTGCATCGCCTTAAAAAAAGGAATGGCGTTTGTTTGCGTGGCAATGGAGGACAGGCCGTCTGCTGCCACAAACACCACATCCCACTCCCCCTTGTGCAACTGCTGCAAAGACGCATCGCACAGCCTGCGGCCCAGATCGGGGCGGCGCAGATAGGTAGCCCTGTCCGCAGCCCGGCTTTGCACCTGCTCGCAAGGTGTCCCCTGTAACTGCTGTACCATGGCCTGCACGTTTAGTGGTGCATGCACCGCATCGCGCGCCTGTGCGTGCGCTGCCTGAAATGCCAGCACATCGGTTGTGCACTGTGCGTTACCGCTGCGGCCAAGGCCAATGCGCGCGCGGGTCAGGCTACGCAGCTGCTGCCAGTCATCTGGCACGCGACCAGTCTGGACTACGGGTGTGCCCGGCCCGGTCATGCCGCACCAACCAGCTGGGCCAGTTGCGTCTGCCCCAGCGCCAGTGGGCGCATCTGGTTTGCCAATGGGTCGTACAAACCCATACGCTCCAGCCATGCGGCAAATTCGGGGGCGGGCCGCGCACCCAGCGCGTTCCGCACGCTCAGAATGTCATGGAAGGACAGGCTCTGGTAATTGAGCATGATGTCATCCGCACCCGGCACACCAATCAAAAAGGTAATGCCCGCAACCCCCAGCAGGGTCATCAGGTTGTCCATGTCATCCTGATCAACCTCGGCGTGGTTTGTGTAACAGGCGTCACACCCCATAGGCACGCCCATGAGCTTGGCGCAAAAATGGTCTTCCAGCCCCGCGCGGATAACCTGCTTGCCGTCATAAAGGTATTCGGGGCCGATAAACCCGACCACAGTGTTGACCAACAGCGGGTTAAACGCCCGCGCGACAGCATAGGCCCGTGCTTCCACCGTCTGCTGGTCAATACCGTGATGCGCACCTGCGGACAGGGCTGCCCCCTGCCCTGTTTCAAAATACATGACATTCTGCCCGACCGTGCCACGCCCGAGTGCTAAAGCGGCTTCATGCGCTTCTTGCAAAATGGACAGGCTGACCCCAAAGCCTTCATTGGCCTTTTGCGTGCCCGCAACAGACTGAAAAACAAGGTCCACCGCACCACCACGGTTGATAATTTCAAGCGTGTTGGTGACATGCGTTAACACACAGGTCTGGGTTGGAATGTCGTACAACTGGCGGGCATGGTCGAGCATGTCCAGCAGGGCCAGACCGTTGGCAACACTGTCCGTGGCCGGATTAATGCCAATAACGGCATCCCCCATACCATAAAGCAGACCATCCAGTGTGGAGGCGGCAATGCCTTTAAGGTCATCGGTCGGGTGGTTGGGCTGCAAGCGCGAGGACAGGCAGCCGGGCAGGCCAATGGTGTTACGGAAGCTGGTTACCACCCGGATTTTGCGCGCCACACTCATCAAATCCTGGTTACGCATGAGCTTGCTTACGGCTGCGGCCATTTCTGGTGTAATGCCCGGAGCCACCTGAGCAAGGCGGATTGTATCGGCCTCGTGCGAGAGCAGCCAGTCCCGGAACTGTCCGACGGTCATATGCGCTATAGGTGCAAAGGCCTTATGATCATGGGTGTCCACAATAAGGCGTGTCACCTCGTCTTCCTCGTAAGGGACAAGGGCGGTCTGGACAAAGCTACGCAGGGGCACATCGGCCAGTGCGTAACGGGCGGCCATGCGCTGGGCATCGGACTGGGCGGCCAATCCGGCCAACTGGTCCCCTGAGCGCACGGAAGAGGCCACAGCAAGAAGGGTTTTGAGGTCCTGGAAATGGTAGCTTTCCCCACCCAGTTTATGACGATATCCCATCGGCCCAATCCCCCGCCCATGCAAGACGCACTCTACGTTGCAAGGGCCATGAACGAAGCACCTCGCAATTTAGTTCGATATCGTTACAATAGCAGCATCCCACGGGTTCGGACTTGACTGGAGGAAACAATTTATTGATCATTCAAAACAAAATGCACCCTTACATAGACGTATCCCGCCATGTCTGACCCGATGCAAAACCCGACATCTGGCGTGCTTGCCGCCGCCGCTACCGGTGTTGAAGAGTTTATTACCTCCCGCGGGGGGGATGTTGACCGGATTGCAGGGCGCTCTGGCCTGTCCACCGGCCAGTTTGCCCTGCCAACAGACAGGCTGGACCTGACAGCCTACTGCCGCCTGTTTGAGGAAGCCGCGCGTGAGACGCAGGACGGCAATCTGGGCCTGTGGTTTGGCCAGCAGTTCCAGCCCGAAATGCTGGGCCTTGTCGGGTATATTGCCCTCCTCTCCGCAACGGTGGAGGATGCAGTGCGCAATCTGGCCAGCCATTTTGGCTACCACCAGTGCAACACCCACACACAGCTTGTAGAACTGGACAACGGCCTGCTCCGACTGGAATACGCCATTCAGGACCCCGCCATTACTCAACGCAGGCATGATGCGGAACTGACCATGGGCATGTTCTGCAATGTTCTGCGTCACGCCATGGGAGAGAACTGGGTGCCCGAGGCTGTTCTGTTTGAACACGACCGCCCCGAACAGGCCCATGAACACAGGAATGCTTTTCAGGCCGATATCCGGTTTGGCCAGACCACAAACGCCCTGCTTTTTCGTAAAGCCGGGCTGGAACGGGCCATGCCCACGGCCAATGCCGCCATGCTGGGTATTATGCGGGCATCCCTTATCTCGCTCTCGCGCACCCATCAGGGCCACGGGCAGGCGGCCCCTCCCCCTCCGCTCAAGGAGCAGATCGCCTCCATCATCCGCTCAGGTCTGGCGGAGCGGTGCTGCACACTCTCCGACATTGCCCAGCGCATGAACATGCCCGCATGGACGCTGCAACGCAGGCTGGCGCAGTTCAACCTCTCCTTTGGCACACTGCTTGAAGAGGTGCGCTATGCCGAAGCCTGCCGCCAGCTCAGCCAGCCCGGCCCGGATATGGGAGAAATTGCCATGGCGCTGGGATATACCGAGACAAGTGCTTTCAGCCGCGCCTTTCGCAAATGGAGCGGCGTTTCCCCCCGTGCATGGCGCGAACAGCACCTCCACAAAGCCGCGTTCCTGAGCCTGCCCTAAGGGCTAATGCCCCTGAATGCTCTGTGGCCCGTTTTTTCATATTTGCATCGGCTGTGCATAATATGAGACACGAACAGGGCATGACGCACACACACACACACCTCCGCCGTGGCTGGACAACAGGCAGTTGCGCAACGGCTGCGGCCAAAGCCGCATGGCTGGTGCTGCTGGGGCACGAACCTCCGGCCAGTGTGTGGATTACCCTGCCCTCTGGCAAGGAGGTCGCGTTTAGCCTCTGCCAGTTTGGGGGGACGCCAGATGCGCCGTGCGCTGCCGTTATAAAAGATGCGGGGGATGACCCCGACATTACCCACGGCGCCATAATCCGCTGCACCGTGCGCTCTCTGGCAGTGGGGAGCGGTCTTGTGTTCCGGGCAGGTTCGGGCGTTGGCACCATAACCCGCCCCGGCCTGCCGCTGCCACCGGGGGAGCCTGCCATTAACCCCGTCCCCCGCGCCATGATCCGCACAGCCTTAACGCAGGCCAACAAAGGTGTAACCCCGGATGCGGAAGTGACAATCAGCATTGATAACGGGCAGGAACTGGCGCAACGCACACTCAACGCACGACTGGGCATTGTGGGGGGGCTGTCCATTCTGGGCACAACGGGCATTGTCATGCCGTTTTCGTGCTCCGCTTGGATAGAGAGCATTCACCGTGGGGTGGATGTGGCACGGGCGGAAAAACTGCCCCATATTCTGGGGGCCACGGGCAATGTGTCCGAAAAAGCGGGGCAAGCCCTGTACGGCCTGCCTGACATGGCCCTGATTGAAATGGGCGATTTTGCCGGTGGACTGCTCAAATACCTGCGCCACCACCCCGTGCCCCGCCTGAGCCTTGCTGGAGGCATTGCCAAAATGACCAAGCTTGGTCAGGGCTGTCTGGACCTGCATTCCAGCCGTAGCCGGGCCGATATGGCAGCCCTTGCCCAACTGGCAGCACAGCATGGAGCGCCAGTTGGGCTGGCAGAGCAGATTGGGGCAAGCCCCACGGTAGCCGAGGCTTTTGCGCTCACCCGCGCCCACAATTTTGCACTGGGGGACCTGATCGCCCACAAGGCGTGGGATGTTGCCCACGATACCCTCAGCCCCGCCCCCACACTGCTGGATGTGCTGGTGTTTGACCGCGCGGGAACACTGGTTGGCAAGGCTGCGGGGCCTTTGCCCCTTGAGTGCGCGACCCCCTAGCTGCGAAAGCGGCGGCGGTAGTCCGGGTCGTACAAAGCACTCTCCCGCCCAGCAATGCCCGCAAGAGCAGGCCCCACCAGCACAAGCGCTGTCCGCTCTATCGGGTTGTGTTCAAGCTCTTTTTCAATAGTTTCCAACGTGCCATGCAGCACCAGTTGGTCCGGCCAAGATGCACGCGCCACAATGGCCACGGGGCATTGCGCGCCATAAAATGGGGTAAGTTCAGCAACAATACGCCCCAGCGCATGAACAGCAAGGTGAATGGCCAGTGTTGCCCCAGTGGCGGCAAAGGTTTCCAGCTTTTCACGCTCGGGCATGGCGGATGCGCGCCCGTTCAGGCGTGTGAGCACAACACTTTGCGCCACACCGGGCACAGTCAACTCCCGCCCCAGCACAGATGCGGCCGCGGCAAACGCAGGCACGCCCGGCGTCATGGTCCACGGTATGCCATTGCGCTCCAGCCTGCGGATCTGCTCGGCCACCGCACTGTAAATGGACAGGTCACCCGAATGCAGGCGTGCCACGTCCTGCCCGGCGTTGTTGGCGCGCACATACTCGGCCTCGATCTCATCCAAAGACATGGGGGCAGTATCCACCAGCCGTGCCTCTTCGGGGCAATATTGCAACATGTCCGGTGGCACAATGGAGCCCGCATACAGGCAGACCGGGCAAGACGCCAGCAGGTCACGCCCGCGAATGGTTAACAGGTCCGCAGCACCTGGGCCTGCACCGATAAAATGAACCGTCACTTCCTACTCTCCTTGTGCCACCGCACAGGTTACACCACAAAATACCTGCCGGGGCAGGCTCAGATGCGCACCAGCCCCCGCACCGGCAAGGGCGCAGGCCTCCGCCACGGAGACAAGCCCCACATGCCCCATAACAATAGCCGAACCAGTAGGACAGGCGGCCTGCACCCGCTGGAGCTGTGCGCGCGCCACCCACAGCACACCTGCCCCCCAAGCGCGCGCCACCACGTGGGGCAGGTCATCCCCTTTTTTAAAATCAGGGACAGCAATATAATCCGGAGCCTTGGCTCCTGCCCTGCTCAGGCTTAATGCCACCAGTTCAAGCGCATGGTCCGCCAATGCGGCCTTTTGCCACCCCATGCCAACCACTATCATACGGGGTATGGCTTGGTGGCCACCCATTGGGTTACGGTCATGGCGGGGCGAAACGCGTGGAACGCCCCCACCCCATCCAGCCGTGCGATGGAAAGGCGGGTCAACCGCCCCCCCCATTCGTGCATGGCCTGCACAAGCCTGCTTTCGGTTTCCACCACCACAGCATTCACCACCATACGCCCACCGGGGCGCAGGGCTGCCCATGCCTGCTCCAGCACACCCGGCCTGCTGCCCCCGCCTCCGACAAAAACAGCATCTGGTGCGTCCAGCCCGCCTAACCCTTCTGGCGCCCGGGCCTGCACCACCTGTAAATCGGGCACGCCCAATGCCTGAGCATTCCGCACAATACGGGCTGCACGCTCTGGCGCGCTCTCTATTGTTATGGCCCGACATTCAGGAGCAGCCAGCATCCATTCGATAGAGACAGACCCAGCCCCACCCCCAATGTCCCACAGCAGTTCCCCAGCCCTTGGGGCAAGGGCTGACAGGGTTACGGCCCTTATTTCCTGCCGGGTCAACTGCCCGTCATGCTCAAAACAGCTATCGGGCAGGCCACTACATTGGGGCAGGCACATAGCCGCCACACCGGCGGGCACCTCCAGTGCCAGCAGGTTCAAAGCTGACACATCTGCTGGGGGGCCATTATGGGCGACAAAGCTGCGGCATTGCTCGTGCGCCCCACCAAGTGCTTCGAGAACATGGCACTGCACAGCCCCCAGACCCAGCCCCACCAGCCATTCTGCCAGTTGGCCGGGAGTCCGCGCATCGGCCGAAAGTACAAACAGCCGTGCCCGAGGCTGCAAAAACGGGCGTAACCGCGCCATGGGCCTGCCACATACGGACACAACATGGCAGCCCTCACGCGCCCAGCCAAGGCGCGCGCAGGCCAGCGCCACGGAGGATGGAGCGGGCAGGCACAGCATTTCCCCCACCCCAATGCTACGGGCCAGCACGCCGCCAACCCCATAAAAAAACGGATCGCCAGAAGCCAGCACAACCACAGAGTGCCCCCGAAGGCCCAGCACCTGCTGCACACCCGCACTAAAGGGAGTTGGCCAGGCGATGCACTGCCCTTGCGGCAACGGGGCTACCAGAGCAAGGTGGCGCGCCCCCCCAAAAACATACTCGGCCTGCGCGATCAGGCTTTGGGCCGTGCCACTCAGCCCGTCCAGACCATTTTCCCCCACCCCGATCACACTCAGCCATGGGGCGGGGTTAAGGGCGTTCTGCTCAGGCATGATGTGCTCTTTTTGCTCCAACACGGTCGGTTGCGGCCAACGCTTGCCCCCGCCACGAGCGGGCGCGTATAGGTTGGCGGACACCGCCAGACACCAAGGTTTTTGTATGTCCACCGCCCCCATGCCCACCTGTTGTGGCACAGACAACCCCACTCAGCCCGACCTGCGCGTACTGGTGCTGGGTGGCACAACGGAGGCCAGTGCGCTGTGCCGCATACTGGCCAGCACATGGCCCACCTGCCATGCCACACTGTCCCTTGCGGGGGCGACCAGCCAGCCGCACCTGCCGGACATGGCCACGCGCATTGGTGGCTTTGGCGGGGTGGAAGGGCTGGCAGGCTGGCTGCGCCATAACGCCATAAACGCCGTGGTGGATGCAACCCATCCGTTTGCCGCGCAGATGAGCCGCCATGCCGCGCTGGCCTGTGCTGAGGAGCACATTCCCCTGCTGCGGCTGGAAAGAGCAGGCTGGAGTGCCACCCCGCAGGACCAGTGGCTTATGGTGCCCAGCATTACGGATGCAGCTTGGGCACTGGCCCATAACAGCAGGTGGAACGCCACCTGCCAGTCCGTCTTCCTGACCACTGGGCGCAAGGAGACCCGGCCTTTTCTGGCGGCTCCCCAGCACCATTACCTGTTCCGCTCCATTGAACAGCCCGACCCTGCCGACCTGCCCCCCCATACGCGGGTTATTTGCGCGCGCGGCCCGTTTGACCTGAACGCCGAACTCCACCTGATGCGTGACCACAAGGTGAGTGTACTGGTCAGCAAAAACTCCGGCGGCACGGCCACCCATGCCAAGCTGGAGGCCGCCCGCCTGCTGGGCATACCCGTGATCATGATTGCCCGCCCGCCCCCGCAGGATACACCACGCACCGAAGATGTTGCTGCGGCTGAGGCATGGCTGCATCAATGCGCTGCGTCCACCTTGCGGGACGTGTAAAGCCACGGCTCGCACCCATCGGGCCGGGTTACAAGCCTTGTGGCCGGGCAGCCAATCAGCACCAGAGTGCTCATATCGGCCCACTCCGCATTGGCCTGCGCTATGGTGGACAGCCTGACAGCCTCATCCGGCCGGCCAATGGCGCGGGCGAAGGCTACGGGTTCCTCCCCCCCCATGGTCTGGCGCAGGTGTTCAAATGCCGCCCCCAACTGCCATGGCCGGGCGTGCGAGCGCGGGTTGTACAGCGCAATAACAAACCCCGCCTGTGCTGCCAGCCGCAAACGCTCCAGCACAACCGGCCATGGCTTGAGGTTGTCGGAAAGGGAGATCACGCAAAAATCCCCCCCCAAGGGGGCACCCAACCGGGCCGCAGCAGCAAGAACTGCGCTCACACCGGGAATGACCTGAATATCGAGTGTTCTCCATATATCAGGCCCATGCTCCACCGCCTCAAACACAGCGCTGGCCATGCCAAACACACCCGCATCCCCGCCAGAGACCACGGCCACATGCCGCCCGTCCATGGCCAGTTCCAGCGCATGGCGCGCACGTGCAATTTCCTCGCGGTTATCGGAGATGTGGCGCACCACCTCCGGCCCGGCCTGAACCCGTTTGACATAGGGCGCATAGCCAACCAGATCAGTCGCGCGGGCAAGGGCTGCCTGCGCCTGTGGTGTTATCTGCCCAAGGTTGCCCGGCCCAAGGCCCACAATCACTATGGAGCCACCACTCATCGTACGCGCTTCCTTCCGGGCAGGAGCACAAGAGAAAAATAGGGGGCTTTTCCCTCCCGCTCCGCCAGAGGGGTTATGACCTGCGCCCCCTGCGTACCCCGCTCCACATACACCGCATCTTCCATGCGCCCGCTGCGGGTAATGGCCTTGCGCACATGGGGCATATTGCGCCCGATCTTCATAATAACCGCGGCATCCGTTCGCTCCAGCCAGCCAGCCAGTTCGGCCTCGGGCAAGGTTGCGGGGAGCACGCACAACACATCATCCCCGTGGGTCATGGGGGTCTGGGCCTGCCCCCAGCAGCCATTCATGGCCATAATGCCGGGCACAACCTGCGTGGTGCAACGCGCGCGCAGCCGGTCAAACACATACATGGCCGAACCGTATAAAAACGGGTCGCCCTCACACAGCAAGGTAACATCCCGCCCGGTGGCAAGCACTTCTGCCAGACACTCGGCACTGCGGTCGTAAAAGGCCGACATGTTCTGGTGGTAGGCCGGGTCGTTAACCGAGACCTCGGTTGTAAACGGGTAGACCAGCCGCAGTTCCTCGGCATCGGGGCCAATATGGGCCTGTGCGATGGTCCGCGCCTGACTGGGGTGTTTTTCCCGGCAGAAATACGCCACCACCGAGGCAGCGCCAATCAGGCGCGCGCCCCGCAGGGTGATCAGTTCCGGGTCGCCCGGCCCCACGCCGACAATGCTGAGTGTGCCCGCCATTATTCTACCTCGGTCGCAAGGGCGTTCAGGGCAGCCGCAGCCATGGCGCTCCCCCCCAGCCGACCATGCACCACCAGCCAGGGTACGTCATGCCGTCTGCTTAGCGCTTCCTTGGATTCCGCAGCCCCGATAAACCCCACCGGCACACCCAGAACCGCCGCCGGGCGGGGGGCACCGGCATCAAGCAGTTCCAGCAGATGGAACAGGGCCGTGGGGGCGTTGCCAATGGCAACAACCGCACCTGCCAGCCTGTCCCCCCAGAAGTCGAGTGCGGCGGCGGAGCGTGTGTTGCCAATTGCCACCGCCTGCTGGGGTGTGCGCGGGTCACGCAATGTACACAGCACCTCGTTATCGGCAGGCAGGCGGGTGCGGGTTACGCCACGGGCTACCATTTCCGCATCGCACAGAATGGCGCATCCCCCCCGCAACGCCTTACGCGCACGTGGCACCAGATCGTCGGTCATGGCTACAGACTGCGCGACCCCGACCATGCCACAGGCATGAATGATCCGCACAACCACGGTTGCCTGCTCCGGAGTAAAAGCGCTCAGGTCCGCCTCTGCCCGGATAGTGGCAAAAGAACGCTGGTAGATGGCCGCCCCATCCCGAATATACTCATAGGCCGGCATCCACCGCTCCTTCGTGTTTGAATGACTCAAATGCTTTATAAACAGCCTGTTCGGTTGCGAACAGACCTTCCACACACCCCGTAGCGGTACCGTTACGCACCAAACCGTAGCCCTGCTCCCCCGCAACCAGCGTAAAGTTGGCAGCAGATGGATGGGCACACCCCTTGCGACAGCCCGAAACATGCAGGCTTGCCCCCACTGGCAACAAGGGCGCCAGATGGCGGGCCAGTTCTTCTGTCTTACCTTCAGCCTGCGCGCAGGCACCCGCCCCGCTACAGGCCCATATACGCAACAGGGCAGAGGTTGGGTCCGCAACCATGCCCGCAATTTTAGGCGGCTGCACCATGCCGCCCAGCACAAGGGTGTGCCATGGGGTCAAGCGCAAAATGCCATCTCCCTGCGTTGCGGCAACATGGGCGCAATTGTGCAGCATTGTGGCTGTCATGCACCCCATTGGCACGGACAGGGCAAACAAGCCATGCCCCAACGCACCAACAAGCCCGCCCGCCCCCTGCTCCAAACTGGTCTGGGGTTGCGGCACGTAGCCCGTATGGCCCACCAGTTGGAACAGGCGCGCACCCAAAGCTGCATCCCGCTGGGGGCGTGTACTCTGGTGGGTCGAGACAAAAGCATGGGCCATATCCACAGCCAGCCGGACCGCCGCTGGATAAGGGATTGGTGCCGAACACGCACCACCGCAGACAACGGACCACAGCCCGCCCCCTGCCGCACGCAGGGTTATATCCGCCTGCAACAGGCCGCAGGCATAAAGGCCGCCGCCATCCACGGCAAAACCAAATTTGCCCGGCAGGGCGGAAAGGGCCTTTGCGCCAAGCAGGGCATTACGCAAGGACTCCGCACAGGCAACCGTATCTGGTGCGCAGGTTGGGTCATCCCCCGCCAAAGGCGAGACCAGCATGGCCTGCCGCCGCTCCATACCCGCATCGGGCAGGCCAAGGCCCGCAGCAACAGCAATATCGGGGAACCGGCGTGCGGCATTGGCACCAAACCCGCGCAGTTGCAGGCTGGCCCTGTTGGTCAGGCTTATGCGGCCATTACCCTGCTTTTGCGCAACGTCCGCCAGCAGAAAAGCCTGAGCCGCCTCCAGCCGCCCCAGTTGGGGCCGCACGCGCACCAGCCAGCCATCTGCTGCCTCCATGGGCGCGAAAAGACCGGGGCACCAGCCTTTGACCTCCGGTTGTGCAAAACCGCCATACATCCCGGCTTCTCCCGTCTGCCCGGCCACCAGCGCCCTCTGGCGCGGGGCTGGCTCCCTGCCACCGTGTGTTACACTAACGCACAAACGACACGGACTGCAGCGCCATGCCCAACTTCCATAACGGAACAGGGCCATGCCACCCAATAGTGTGGCCAGCACCACCCTACGCCCGCCATGCCACACATGGTGGGTGGGGCTAACCTGCGTTGGTGTTAGGCCGCGGCAAGCTGACTTGTCAAAGTGGTCCATGGCACGGCAGGCATCCACTTTTATGCGGTTTCGGTCAGCTTCCTCTTGCATCCAAAGCAAAATCCTGCTTGCAGCATGAACCATGCAGGCTTCAATTGAGCGAACCAGTTGGTTTCCCATTATGCTCCGTTTGGAAGGGGCACGTGTTCTTGTGGCTGGTGGCGGCAATGTCGCAGCCAACAAGGTGCAGCTTCTTGTGCCTACGGGGGCACTGGTGGAAATTCTCTCCCCCACCCTCTCCCCCGAGCTGGAGCGCCTTGTGGCGGATGGCAAGGCGTGTGCAATCCGCCACGATGCCACAGTACAAACCCTGACAGCCCGCCTGCCCGGCTGCCGCATGGTGTACCTGGCCACCAGCAACCGCGCGCTCAATGCCGAACTCAGCGCATTGTGCCAGAGCCAGAACATTCCTGTTTGCGCGGTGGATGACCCTGAGGTTTCCAGCTTTATTACCCCCGCCATGACCACACGCGGGGCGGTGCAGATTGCGGTCTCTACCGGCGGGGCAGCCCCCGTACTGGCACGCAGGCTGCGCGCAAAAATAGAAGAAATCATGCCCGCAGGCCTGCACCGGCTTGCCACCTTCATGCAGCACAGCCGCGAGGCGTTGCGCGCCCATGTGCCGGATTCCGCCATACGCCGCCGCATATGGGAAGATTTTCTGGATGGCACAGGTGGCCCGCTGGCCATGTCGGGCGATACACAGGCTGCCCAGACAGAGCTTGAGCGCATCCTGCGTGGGGGCACGGCCAAAACGGGGGAAGTCTGGCTTGTTGGTGCTGGGCCGGGCAACCCCGACCTGCTGACACTGGCAGCCCTGCGGTTGATGCAGGATGCGGACAGCGTTCTGTACGACAATCTGGTGGGGCCAGATATTCTGAACTTTGTCCGCCGTGATGCCGAGCGGGTTTTTGTTGGCAAGCAAACCAACAACCACACCCTGCCTCAGGACGGCATTAATGCCGAGCTGATCCGCCGCGCAAAAGCAGGCGAACGCGTGCTCCGCCTTAAAGGGGGGGACCCCTTTATTTTTGGGCGCGGCGGGGAGGAAATAGAAGCTCTGGTGGACGCTGGGGTTCCGTTCCGCATTATTCCGGGCATTTCCGCAGCCAATGGCTGTGCTGCCTATGCGGGTATCCCCCTCACACACAGGGACTGCGCGCAGGCCTGCCTGTTTATTACGGGCCATGCCAGAGCGGACGGCACCCTTAATCTGGCATGGGAAACCATAGCCCTACGCAGCCAGACCATTGTAATTTACATGGGGCTGACACTGATAAGCCAACTCTGCGCCCGCCTGATCGAACATGGTTTGCCCACGGACTGGCCCGCAGCCATAGTTGAGCGCGGCACATTGCCACAACAACGCGTGTTAAGCGGCACACTGGCCACCCTGCCCCAACAGGTCGCGGATAACCAGATTACCAGCCCCGCACTGGTGATTGTGGGAGAAGTTGTCAGCCACCGGGTTATATCCGCCCCGGCATAAAAACCGGGCGTGGTCCGCCGTTGCTAAATGCTGTCAGCCGTAATGGGCCTGATGCACATACAAGGCTCTGGCACCCCCACGCTCGGACAACTGGTCTGCCCTTACGCACAATGCATCGCGTGCGGGAGGCCGCCCGAACATGCGCCGGTATTCCCGACTGAACTGCGACGGGCTTTCGTACCCCACGGCAAAGGCGGCCTCCGCCGCGTCCACATTTTCGCTGACCATGCGCCTGCGCGCTTCCTGCAACCGCAGTTGCGTGCGGTATTGCAGCGGGCTCATATTGGTGGCCGCCCTGAAGTGCCTGTGAAATGTGGACAGGCCCATGCCAGCCACACGGGCGGCACGCCCCACATCAAACGGTTCTGCATAATGCTGGGAAATCCAGTGAATAGCCCGGTTAATGTGGGAGAGGTTGCTACCTGCCGTGGCAATCTGGCGCAGAGCACACCCCTGATCGCCCTGTAACAGCCGGTACAGCAGTTCGCGCACGATCAGGGGTTTGAGGATGGGAATATCCTCCGGCTGGTCAAGCAGGCGCATCAACCGCAGCAATGGTCCCGTAATGCCCGCATTGAGCGGGCTTAGGCCCATGCCCATAATACATGCCTGATTGGGGTCCACCTGCTGGTCATTCACAACCAGCAACAGCTCCGCAATCAGGGCCGGGTCCAGCGCCAGACACAGGGCAAGATAAGGGCGTTCGGCTGATGCCTGCGTAATGCACCCCGCCACAGGCAGGTCCACCGCCGTAACAAGGTAGTGGCTTGCATCATAATCAAACACACGGTCACGGAGCATGACCTGCTTGCTGCCTTGGACAATAACATACACACGCGGCTCAAACACGAACGGGATAGGCTCGCTCACCACCTCGGCCCGGTAGAGTGTCAACTCCGCAATGGCGGTTGTCACTGTGGAGTGTGTGCAGTGCCGGAGCACCAGATTTTGCAATTCGGCCAGATTACCAACCATGCCCGCCTCTTTGTCAGCCACTCCAAACCTCCTGCCGCGCAAAAACACCAACCATTACCACGGCACGCAGTTTTCCAGATATGGCACAATAAGGCAATCAGCCCCACCAATGCCTTGCCCAAAACAACATGGAGAAATCCACCAAAAGAGGATTAGGCAAGAAGTGGGGAGAATTGCTCTACCGCTCCCCTGCCCTTCCGGCCCATTTTGCCATCACGGATCAAACAGCCAAGAAAGAGCATGTCCATGGCCTACGCCACAACAAACCCCTACACGGGGGAAGTCGTTAAAACCTTTGCAGATGCAACGGATCAGGACGTCCAGAACGCGCTGGACAACGCCTATGGTGCGTTTTTGGCATGGCGCGATGCCTCGTTTGCCGAGCGTGCTGCTGTCATGACCTCTGCTGCAAAAATCCTGCGTGACAACATGGATGACTATGCAGCCCTGCTGACGCTGGAAATGGGCAAGGTCTTTGCCGAAGCCAAGGCCGAAGTAACGCTCTCGGCCGAAATTTTTGAATATTACGCCGAACACGCCGAACGCCTGCTGGCAGCCGAAGCCCTGCCGGTTAAAAACCCGCAGGAAGGTCAGGCAATGCTTGTGCACGAACCGCAGGGCATTGTGTTCGCCATTGAACCGTGGAACTTCCCCTACTACCAGATCGCCCGCATTATCGCGCCCCAGCTTTCTGCCGGGAATACGGTCATTCTCAAGCACGCATCCAATGTGCCGCAGTGTGCTGCCGCTTTTGACGATCTGATGCGTAAGGCTGGCCTGCCTGATGGTGCGTTCCGCAATCTGTATCTGGCCCGCCACCACACCGAAACGGTGCTGAACGACCCGCGCGTTTGTGGTGTTGCCCTCACCGGCTCCGAAGGGGCTGGCGCCATTGTAGCCTCGGTTGCAGGCAAGGCGCTCAAAAAAGCTACCATGGAGCTTGGCGGCGCGGACGCGTTTATCGTGCTGGATGACGCTGATCTGGAAAAAGCTGTCAAATGGGCTGTATTTGGCCGCCACTGGAATGCCGGGCAGGTTTGCGTTTCTTCCAAGCGGCTGATCGTGGCTGACGCCATTTATGACCGCTTTGTGGAACTCTACAAAAAAGGTGTGGCCGAGCTTAAGGCTGGAGACCCGATGGACCCGGCGACAACGCTGGCCCCTCTCTCCTCCCAAAGAGCGGCAGATGACCTGCGCGCACAGGTGGAAGAAGCCTGCAAGCTCGGTGCCAAAGCTGAGGTTATTGGTGCGCCCGTGCCCGAAAAAGGTGCTTTTTTCCAGCCGGTTCTGCTGACCAATCTGGAAAACAACCCCGCCCGCCTGTGGGAATTTTTTGGCCCGGTCACCCAGCTCTACCGCGCGAAAGACACGGAAGACGCCATTCGCATTGCCAATGACTCGCCCTACGGTCTGGGTGGCTCCGTGTTCACTCAGGACACCAAACGTGGGGTTGAGGTTGCACGCCGCATTTACACCGGCATGGTCTACATCAACCACCCCACAATGGTAAAAGCCGACCTGCCGTTTGGTGGCGTGGCCCGTTCGGGCTTTGGCCGTGAACTGATTGGGCTTGGCATCAAGGAATTCGTCAACCACAAGCTGATTGACGTGGTGGACATTGACGCCCCGTTCTAATGACAGCCTAAACCCACAGAATTCCTGGAATTTCTGTGGATAGGGCCTGCCCCAAACCGGCTCATTATGACCAGAACAGGATGGAAACATTCTGTTCTGGTTGGGTGCCGGGCGGGCGGGCCTAGCCTTTCCCCCCCCAACAGATTCCCTCCACAATGTGGCGTGGCTAGCGGGGCTAAAGTTACTACTGGTGATGCGCCTGAACAGGCTTGAGCGACACACCTGTTGACGCCCGCACCCCACCAGCCAATACCCACTACTCCCTATCAAACCCACTCAGCCGCATGACAAAGCAGGCTGAAGCCCCGCGGGCACCGGAAGTCTGGGCGCTGGACGGCCTCCACCATAAGCGGCTAAGAGACAGCCCATGAGATGGTTTGCAACCAGCATGATCTGTCGCCTGCTCGGTCACAAATGGGGACCGTGGAAACACCTGCAATCCTGGGACAGGAGCGGTACCTTTGCGCACCGCAAATGCCTGCGGAGTGGGTGCCTTGCCACGGAGCAGCGCCGGCAGAGTTAACATGGTGGCCTTTACGCCCCATGCCACCAGCCACGCCCTAGGCCCAAGCCTGTAGCCTGTAGCCTGTAGCCTGTAGCCTGTAGCCTGTAGCCTGTAGCCTGTACGCCCTACCTTAACCCCTATGGCAATGCCTACCAGCGGGTCTAGCGTTGCGTCTGGCCAACAGCCAGCCGAAGCAGAATATACTCCCGCAGTCTTTGTGGCAGCAAACGCTCGACCACCCGCAGCACACGGAATGGCCACGGAAAAACATACTCCCGCCTGCCCTGTGCAATGGCGCGGGCAATAACGCGGGCCGCTTTTTTGGCTGGCACCAGAAAAGGGCGTGGGCCTTCCAGCCGCTGGCTCATGGGCGTGTCCACAAAACCGGGGACAATCAACGTCAGCCTGACACCATATTGCCGCCACGCAGGCCCTGCGGACTTGGCAAAAAAGGCCAAGCCGGACTTGGAACTGCTGTAGGCCGCAGAGAACGGCATTTCATAAAAACCGGCAACAGAGCCTATGAGCGCAATATGGCCGCCCTTGCGTGCGATCATGCCCTTTGCCGCTGCCGTGGCCAGTGTGGCGGGCGTTGCGTAATTGACCAATCCGAGCTGGAGCACCTTGCTGGGGTCTTCTGTCTTCTCATCCAAGGACTGAATATCGGACAGACCTGCCCCGAGCACCACGCAATCCGGCTTGTGGGCTGCGTCATCACTCTCAAAGGCGCTCAGGGCGGCAGCGCCATCGCACAGGTCAATCTGGCGGGTGTGCACCACAGCCCCTCTGGCGCAGCATTCCGTAGCCAGTTGGGTCAGGCGCTGGGCATTTCGGCCCCACAAAATCAATGTTCGACCGGGTGCCGCATAATGGTGTGCAAGCTCGGCACCTATGCCGCCGGTTGCCCCCGTAATGAGCACAGAACGCAGAACGTCCACCCCGGATGCTTCATATCTCACATTTTTTCCTTTCCCATTGAGAGAGAATAAGGCATCACCCGGAAAGTTTTTCATGTTCCGTTCCATGGAGGGGCAATGTCTTTCCCGACTCAGATTACCGTTTCCCCTGTTTCGGGCTCACGTCAGCTTTCTCTCTTTATAAAGCTTCCGCGCAAGCTTTACGATGGCTTGCCCGGATATCTTCCCCCTTTGGACCTGGAAGAGCGCAGTATGCTCTCCCCCCGCAAGGCTCCTTTTTTCGAGCATGGCTTTGCGTGTTACTTTCTGGCGTGGCGCAATGGCAAACCCATTGGCCGCATATCTGCCCAGATTGACGCACTCGTGCTCCAGCAGGAAGGCCCCAGAACAGGCTTTTTTGGCGCACTGGACACCGCCGAGCCTGCCTGTGTTGCCCCCCTGCTGGAAGCCGCAACCGCGTGGCTGAAAACACGTGGAGTTGAACGCATTCGCGGGCCTTGGACGCTCAACAGCAACGGCCAGTCCGGTGTGATGATTGAGGGCCAGAACGAAATAGCCATGATCGGCACGCCATGGCACCCTCAAACGCTGGCACCAGCCATTGAGCAGGCGGGTTTTCACAAGGCGATGGACCTGCTGTCCTACCGGATGGAAACCGGGCCACAGGCCGAGCGCGCCAACCAGATCCCTGCCAACCTGCGCCAGCGCCTTGGCAAAATTACCATGCGCGGCCTGCGCCTGAGCCATATTAACGAAGACGCCGAAATCCTGCGCGAAATCTACAACGATGCGTGGGCCGACACATGGGGCAACGTGCCGCTCACCTCCCATGAGGTGCATTCCCTGCTCAAGGCACTCAAGCCCATCCTGCGGCCCGAGCAGTATGTGCTGGCCGAAGTAGAGGGCGAGCCCGCAGCCATTGCCTTGGTGATCCCCAACATGTTTGACATCACCGGAGATCTGGGTGGAGCCCCCTCCCCGCTCGGCTGGCTCAAACTTGGAACACGCATTATCCGGCATGACTTCCATTCCGCGCGCGTGGTGCTGCTGGGTGTGCGTAAAAAATATATGGGCACCGCCCTGCGCGCCATGCTGCCTGTGCTGATTATTGATGAACTGATGCACCGCGGGCATGTGCTGCCGTACCGCACCATTGAACTGGGCTGGGTGCTGGAAACACACGAAGGGCTACGCAACCTTATCGAGCGTATTACCCCTACCCCCTACAAGCGCCACCGCATGTTTGAAAAAAACCTGCCCTAACCCGGCGACAGGCTTTTCACCACCAGCAAGCCACGCACCAAACCCCGGACATTGGCCATAGGCTCGGGACTCTTTACTTTTTGGTAGAAGATGGAGCTTGCTGTGATGTGGAGTGCAGACATAAGAATGTGTGCAGCAGTTATATCCTGTTGCAACACATAGCGGCTCTTTGAATTCAGGCCGCCTTTAGTCTGTCCGATATGGCGGGGAATACCCCTTTTTGAGCAGGGAGGCGGCTGTTCATTGTAGTCCGAATGCCCCCGCTCAGAACCCAGCTGTCGCCCATACGTGGCACACCATACGGCCACAGTAAAATAATCCATCGGGCGTTCAAAAAGCAAAACCGCGTCACTCACAGCCTCACCACTCAGTAAGGCTGTGAATCACAACGGTCTGCTCACTTCAAAGACTACATAATCCTGAACCTGACTGATCACACGCAGCAGGCATGCCCACTGCAGATCACGCGATTGCAGCAACGCCTTCCTGCCGGGCAAATGTATCAAGCCGGTCAAGATATGCGCGCCGTTCTTCAGCACCTATCCATGCGGCATTAAACGCATTGCGGCTGATGATAACCAGTTCTTCTGGCGTCAGGGCGGCACCATCACGTGCCATTTTCATGGCTTCGTTCATATACACACTCTGCATATAACCCGGATCGTCGGAATTGATGGTAATAGTCAGACCCGCATCCAGCAGGGCGCGAATATCCTTTTCATTGCTGCCGGGACGAATCGCCATGTTGGGAAAAGGGCAAACCGTGAAGGGAATATGCCGCTCCTGCGCCTGCTTTATCAGTTCGGGTTTGTCCAGCACGTTAAGCCCGTGGTCAAGCCGCTCGCTTCCCACATCCTCAAGTGCCTGACGGATATGCTCATGGGTATTCTGCTGGTCAATGTCGCAATGCATTGTCACATGCAGCCCGGCTTCACGCGCACGGCGGAATACATGGGCAAATTTGGCGGGGGGATTGCCCTTTTCGTCCGAATCAAGGCCCACACCAATAATTTCCGAAAGGTAGGGTAAGGCTTGGGTAAATGCTTCGTCGGCTGATTCCGCGCTCATTTCACGAATGAAGCACATGATAAGCTGGGAACGGATGCCAAAATCACGCTCCGCATCCGCACGGGCGCGGCTGATACCCTTAATAACGGTCTCAAACGCAATACCCCGGCGGGTATGAAGCTGGGGGTCAAAGAACATCTCGGTATACAGGACATTCTGGGCCGCGACCTTTTTGAGGTAGGCGTAGCACAGATCATAAAAATCCTGCTCTGTCTGAAGCAGTTCCACGCCTTCGTAATAGAGAGCGAGGAACGATGGCAGGTCATCAAACACATAACCGGCGCGTATCTCATCTTCCGTCATATTCTGGAGCGCATGGCCATTGCGGCGGGCGAGCACGATCTTCAGCGCGGCCTCGAGCGTGCCTTCCAGATGAACGTGAAGCTCTGCCTTGGGTAAGGCTTCAATAAAGGCATTGGAGGCAGACGTCATGGTATGAAGTCCTTTTCTGTCACAAAGCAGACCGTTACCATACACTATCGGAACCGTAATGAAATGGTGCAAATACCGATCTGTCGCCCCAGAAAAAAGAGCCCCACGACACAAGATGTCGCCGCCAATGGGAGACGGGTAACAGGCCGCACGCTTTAGCGGGATAGGCTTACAGGTGGCTCCACCCGCCAGCCTTAAAGTGCATCTGCCCGCCCTTGCCGTCCATAACCGACACACCGGCAGGTCCTGCCTCAAACTGCCCTATCCGCGTAACCGGCACATCTCCATAGGGTGTTGGCAGGCTTGGGCAGGACAGCAGAAGCGGCTCGCGCTCGGGCGGCACGGCAAACAGGAGTTCGTAATCATCCCCGCCGGTCAGGCATGTTTCCAACCAGGTATCACCCAGTGCGCGCGCAGCTTCCGAGCGGGGGACCTGCCCGGCCTGAATACGCACATGCAGCGCGTTTTCTCGCGCCAGATGCCCCGCATCCTGCACCAGCCCGTCCGAGACATCCATCGCAGCCGTGGCCAAGCCGTAGAGTGACAGCCCTACACGGGGCTGTGGCAGGCGGTAACGCTGCGCCAGATAGCCTGTGGGGTCTGCCAAGGGGGATGGCCCCTGAAGCGCCCGCAGGCCCAGAGCACCGTCCCCTATGGTGCCACTGACCCACAGCCCATCCCCTGCCCGCGCCCCACAACGCCTGATAGCCTGACCGGGCAGCACGGAGCCGACAATGGTAAGGGAGAGCACCAGCGGCCCAGAGGTGGAGGTTGTATCCCCTCCCATCAGGCTCAGTCCAAACCGGGCCTGATCCTGTGCCAAACCCGTGCAGAAGCGGGCCACCCAGTCTTCTGTAATGTGGGGGGGGCGGGCAAACGCCAACAGCCAGCCCTCTGGCCTGCTACCCATGGCGGCAAGGTCGGACAGGTTGCACCGCAAGAGCTTGCGGCCGATCAGATCGGGGGGGTCGGTGGGGAGAAAATGAACATTTTCTACCATGGCATCAACTGCCATCACCATTTCCCGCCCCGGAGGGGGCTGGAAAACAGCGGCGTCATCGCGCAAATCTAGGGCGGCGGGGCCTGCAAGGGCGGCAAAATGCCGCCGGATAAAGGCAAACTCCCGTGGCAGATCAGTCTTGGGTTGGGGCGCCTGTGGTGTTGTCATCGTCCTCAACCGGTGTCGGGTTTTTGAAAAGCGTGTCCAGCACACCATTCACCAGACGGGGTTCATCACCAAAGAAAAAACCGTGCGCCACATCCATATACTCATTGATCAGCACGGGTGCAGGCACTTCCGCCTGACGGAATTCCGCAATGGCTGCAAAAAAGAGCGCGCGCAAAACCGGGTCCAGCCGCTCAATGGGCCATGTGGAAGGCAGAGTTTTGACAATATCTGCCTCAATGCCCGAACGGTTGGACACAGCCCCTTTTACAATAGAGGTGAACAACGCCACATCGGCCTCGGGAATACGCCCATCTTCGTAGGATTCCCCACTCAGGGTTGTGCCAAACCGGTGGACCAGAAACTGCTCGATAACGGAATCCGGACGATCCCCATTCTGTTCGATCTGGAACAGTGCCTGCACGGCAGCAACGCGTGCGGCTGTGCGTGGCCGCTGCGCGGCTTTCAGCTTGGGTTGGTCCTGTAGTCCTGTCATCGTTCTCTCCTGCCCCGCTTTGATGCAAGGCCGCGTTTTGTGGCGTTTTTAGGCATAAAGGTCTAGTCTTTTTGTTCGGTCTGCTGGGTTTTGCTTTCCATCAGGGTCAGAATTTCGGAAAAATCGCGGGCTTCCGTAAAATCACGATACACGCTTGCAAAACGGACGTAGCCCACGCCATCCACTTCCTTGAGCGCGTCCATCGCCAGTTCCCCAATGCGCGAGGACGCGACTTCTGTATCCCCCGATGCCTCAAGCTGGCGCACAACCCCGGTTACAATCTGCTCCATCTGCTCGTCCGATACCGGGCGCTTGCGCAGGGCAATACGGATGGAGCGGGAAATTTTATCCCTATCAAAGGGGGCGCGCCGCCCGTCCTGCTTGACCACCACCAGTTCGCGCAGTTGCACGCGCTCCACCGTGGTAAAACGCTGCCCACAGGACAGGCATGCCCTGCGACGGCGAATGGCCGACCCCTCTTCATTTGGCCGACTGTCCTTGACCTGACTATCCGGGTTCCCGCAAAAAGGGCAACGCATGATGGTACCAACCTTCCCTCAGGCGCATATCCAACGGCGTTGTGCTGTTCAAAGAGCGCTAGGTGACAATCAGATATTTCTTTTAACCGGGTTCGTCCATACTGCTCATGCCCCAAGGTCCACGGAGTAACCATGAAACCGAGTTACCAAGCAATACTGGCCAGCGCCCTGATCAGCCTGTCGGCAATGCCCCTCGCCCATGCGCAGGAACACCAGACCGAACAGCCCATGCCCGGTCAGGCCGACGCGCAGAAAGACATTACCATTTCCGATATTTCGCTCCACCTCCCGCCAAAACAGGAGCACGAGCAGCCGGAACTGTATTTTACACTAACCAATAATGGCCACACCACCCACCTGCTGACCGGCGTTACCTCTCCTGCGTGTAGCAAGCTGATTGGCTACCACACCGACCAGGAAAACACACCGGGCACACACCACCTGTTCCAGCACCTGGCACTCCCGGAAACCACAACACTGGTGTTTGCCAATGCAGGCTACCACATGCTGTGTGTTGGCCCGGTTGCACAGATTCTGACCCAGCCTGACGTGCAGGTTACATTCCAGTTTCTGGGCGGTTCAAGCAAAAGTGTTTCCGCCCCTGTTGTTCCAGCTACACCGTAACAGAGTGCTGGCGTCAAAGACCGTGCGGCGCGACCCGTTTTCCCTTTGACGCCACAGCCCCCTAGCCACCTGTATAGGTGCTGAGTGTGCGCTTGACCGCCTGATGCCAGCCCGCAATCATGGTGCGGCGCTGTGTGCTGTCCATTTTGGGTTCAAACAAGGTGCCACGTGCCCATTCGGCCGCCACATTTTCCTCATTTTCCCAAACGCCTGTTGCCATACCGGCCAGAAAGCCAGCGCCCAGAGCAGTTGTTTCAACATTCCGGGGCCGCTCAACCTTGGCCTGCAACATATCTGCAAGGAACTGGCAGTACCAGTCATTGGCTGACATGCCGCCATCCACACGGATGCTCTCGGTGGTGCCGCCACCATCCTGCACCATAGCACTCACCAGATCGAGCGTCTGATACGCTACGGATTCAAGGGCTGCACGGGCAATATGGGCAGCCGTTGCATCCAGTGTCAGGCCACAGATCAGGCCGCGGGCGTCCGGGTCCCAATGGGGGGCACCCAGCCCGACAAAGCCGGGCACCATATAGACGCCGTGGCTGTGGGGCACGCGGGTTGCCATGTCATCCGTCTGGGAGGCATGCGTAATCAGGTGCAGGCCGTCACGCAGCCATTTAATGGCCGCACCGGCCACAAAAATAGAGCCTTCAAGCGCATATGTCGGTTTGCCGTTTAAGCGGTAGGCCACTGTTGTTAGCATCCGATTGCGGGATTCCACAGGCTTGTCACCTGTGTTCAGCAGCAAAAAGCAGCCCGTGCCATAAGTGGCCTTGGCCATGCCCGGTGTAAAGCAGGCCTGCCCCACAACAGCCGCCTGCTGGTCGCCCGCAATCCCTGCAATGGGAATGGCCCGGCCAAACAGGGCGGGGTCCGTCTCCCCGTACAGGGTGCTGCTGTCCTTGACCTCGGGGAGCAGGCTTGCAGGAATACGGAACAGGTCCAACAGGTCCTGATCCCACTGCTGACGATGAATATCAAACAACATGGTGCGTGACGCATTGGTGGCATCGGTTGCATGCACCTTGCCGCCAGTCAGACGCCACAGAATGAACGAATCAATGGTGCCAAACGCCAGTTCGCCCTTTTCCGCACGGGCACGGGCATCGGCCACGTTGTCCAGCAGCCAGGCCAGCTTTGTGGCCGAAAAATAGGGGTCCAGCAGCAGGCCCGTGCGCTCGCGCACCAGTGCCTCGGCCCCTTCCTCGCGCAGTTTCTGGCAAACGCTGGCAGTCCTGCGGTCCTGCCAGACAATGGCGCGGTGGATTGGCTTGCCTGTGGCGCGCTCCCACACCACAATGGTTTCGCGCTGATTGGTAATGCCAATACCCGCAACGCGCTCGGCCGCCCCGCTCTGCTCCAGTGCGGCGCGTGCTGTGTTCAGCACATCGGTCCAGATATCTTCGGGGCAGTGCTCAACCCACCCTGCATTGGGGTAATGCTGGGGGAACTCCTGACGGGCGGCGGCAAGCTCGTTTGCGTCTCGGTCAAAAACAATGCTGCGGGTTGAGGTTGTTCCCTGATCGATCGCCAGAACACAATCTTTTTTGGTCATGTGGGGATATCCCTTCTTATTCTGAGCAGTCAGTCTGCCGCAGGAGTGGAGTGACGGCCCAGAGCGGGCATGAACGGACGCAGCAGCGTCTGATAAATTGTGGCGCCGATAACCCCACCAGCAAGGGGGCCAACAACAGGCACCCACCAGTAATTCTGGGGGGACGGCAGGGCCATACGCCCCCACCCTGCAACAAAGCAGAACAGGCGCGGCCCAAAGTCACGCGCGGGGTTGATCGCCCAGCCCTCCAGATAGCCGGAGGATGCGCCAATAATGGCAACCAGCAGACCAATGATCAATGCGCCGGAATTCGCCTGTGGCGCTGCGGTGTTGTACTGGCAGGTCACGGCAAAAATACCAAGCACCAAAAATGCGGTCAGAATTGTTTCGTTCAGCAGCGCATGCAGGGGCGTTACAAAATCTCCCGGGTGGGTAAAGAACACACCCGCAGCAGCCCCGTCATTGGCAAAGTCCAGATGGTGGGCCTGTGCGTAATGCACAATAACCGACCCATACAGCGCATACACCAGACAGGCCCCCAAAAAGCCACCTGCCACCTGTGCAGCCCAGTACGGCAGCACCTTACGCCACGCAAACCCCCGGTACAGCGCCAGAGCAAGTGTTACCGCCGGGTTGGCATGCGTGCCAGAAACAGCACCCGTGACATAAATGGCCAAGGTCACACCCAGCCCCCACGTAATGGCCACCCCCCAATAGGAGAGCTGGTAAGGGCTTGGGTCATATAGCGAGTACATGGCTGCCACGGAATCACCGACCAGAATGATGATCAGCACAGCCAGGCACTCGGCTATCAACTCGCCCAAAAGCGTATTTTTTACCTTATCCATAATCTTTCCTCTTTTTGTTTTTTTTGTTCGGAAAGCGGTGTTTTACAGATCAGACAGCTTTCTTCTGAACATAGGCGTCAACACGGGCTTTTTCCGCATCACTCAGGTGTAGGCCAAGTTTGCTACGCCGCCACAGCACATCCTCCGCCGTGCGCGCCCACTCCCGGTCCATCAGGTAGTCAACTTCACGCGCACTCAGGTCACCACCAAGCAGTTCCCCCATGTCCTCCATGGCGTTGGCCTGCCCGATAATTTCGTACGTGCGGCTGCCATAGTTGCGCATCAGACGCCATGCAAGCCCTTCTGGCAACCACGGGGCCACGCGGCGCAGGCGGGCAAGGGCACCATCAAAGCCCCCTTCCCCAATATCGCCACCGGGCAGCACTTCGGCAGCGGTCCAGCTTTGCCCACCCACGGCCGGCAGCACGGGAGCCAGCTTTTCCAGCGCATGTTCGGCCAGCTTGCGATAGGTCGTAATTTTGCCACCAAAAATGGACAGCAGCGGCGCACCATCCTGCGTATCCAGGTCCAGAACATAATCACGCGTAACAGCGGATGCATTGGCCGAGGCATCATCATACAACGGGCGCAGTCCTGCGTAGCTCCAGACCACATCACTTTCGCGGACCTGCACATTCAGGTAGCGGTTCACGCTCTCGCACAGATAGGTAATTTCGTCGGGGGCAATACCAACCTTGCCCGGCTCGTCTTTCCACGGAATATCGGTGGTGCCGATCAGGGTAAATTTCTGTTCGTACGGAATAGCGAACACAATACGCTTATCGGGGTTCTGGAAGATGTAGGCCTGCGGTCCCTCGTACACACGTGGGACAATAATGTGGCTCCCCTTGACCAGACGCACCGATTTGGAATTGGGGATTTTAAGCGTATCGGCCAGCAGGCGGGCAACCCAAGGCCCGGCTGCATTAACCATAGCCTTGGCACGCACAACCTGCGTCTGCCCCGTAGCGCGGTCCTCCAGCGTTGCTTCCCACTGCCCGTTTACGCGCTGTGCGGCAATCAGGCGCGTACGTACGCGCACATCCGCCCCACGCTCGGCCGCATCCATGGCGTTAAGCACAACAAGGCGGCTATCCTGTACCCAGCCGTCGGAATAGATGAAGCCTTTGGTGTATTCAGGCTTGAGCGCACGCCCTGAAGAATGCTTGCGAAAATCCACGCCAATGGATTTGGGCAAGGTCATGTTAGATGCCAGATGGTCATACAGGAACAACCCGGCCCTAAGCATCCACGACGGGCGGACAAGCTTGGAGTGGGGCAGCACAAAGCGCAGGGGCCACATAATGTGGGGTGCCATGCGCAACAGGCGCTCACGCTCCATCAGGGCTTCACGCACAAGCCGGAACTCATAATATTCCAGATACCGCAGGCCGCCATGGATAAGCTTTGTGCTGGATGAGGACGTATAGCTTGCCAGGTCATCCTGCTCGACCAGCAGGACAGACGCGCCACGCCCACAGGCATCACGCGCAATGCCGGTGCCGTTAACGCCCCCCCCGACAACGAGAAGGTCATAGATACGCTCGGATGATGCTGGTGCTGACATGGTTTTTATCGGTTCCATCTAGACGAAGGCTTTGCCCATTTTATTCGAATTCGAAAACAGAACGCAAGAACTATGCTGATCGTCCCCAGCGGATGAGATTTTTTGAACTCTCATGGTTCTTTTACGAACATTCAGGCACTCCAATAACATGCAGTTGCACATCATGTTCGCGCAAAATGGCCCGAATACCCTGCGGGGGCATCTGGTCCGTGAAAAACGCATTGATCTGGGAGAGGTGCCCAACCCGCGCCATGGGCCTACGCAGGAACTTGGTGTGGTCAGCCAGCAAAAAAACGGTTCTGGCATTGCGTATGATCGCCTGTGCCGCGTTAATTTCATCCGCATCAAAGTCCAGCAATGTGCCGTCCGCATCTATGCCTGAAATGCCGATCACGCCAAAATCCGCCCTGTACTGCTCAATCATGGCAGCAGCAGTTGGGCCAACAATGCCACCATCGCGCAGGCGCACACTGCCCCCGGTAATAATAAGGCTACATTCGGGGGCTGGGGCCAGCAGGGTTGCCACATGAATGTTGTTGGTGATCACACGCAGGGTTCTGTGTGTCCGCAGGGAGCGCGCAAAAGCCTCTGTTGTGGTGCCTATGTTGATAAACAGGGAGGCCCCGTCCGGGATAGCCCTTGCTGCTTCACGCCCAATGGCCTCTTTTTCCTGCAAATGCAGGATCTGCCGGTCGGAATAGGCGATGTTCTCGGCGGGGGAGAGCGTACTTGCCCCCCCGTGGTGGCGGGCCAGAAGGCCCTGCCCGGCCATAATGTTCACATCCCGCCGGACGGTCTGAACCGTTACACCCAACTCGCGCGCCAGTTCCTCGCTGGCAACATAACCATGCTGGTTGACCAGCCGCAGAATATGCCTGCGCCGTTTTTCCAGAGTGTTGGTCACGCTGGTTCGGCCTCAATAACGGCCAGAACAGCCTCGCCATAACGCTCCAGTTTGGAGCGCCCCACACCTTTGATTTCCCCCAGCGTGTCCAGATCATCGGGTTTTTCCAACGCGATATCCTTCAGAACTGAATCATGGAAAATCACATAGGGTGGAATTTCCTGTTCTCTGGCTTCTTCACGCCGCCATTTACGCAGGGCCTCAAACAGGGCCAGCCGATCCTCGGGCAGGTCCAGTGCGACAGACTGCCTCTCCCCCCGCGCAGACCCCACATTGCCGCTATGCTCAACAACCGGGTCAGCCCGCAAGGCAACGCTTTCTTCCCCACGCAGGATAGGGCGGGCAATATCGGGGTTTAACCGCAATCCACCATACTGGCCTTCTATACGCAGTGCCCCACGGGCAATAAGCTGGCGGACAACACCACGCCAGAACGGCTCGCTCCGGTCCTGACCAATCCCCCAGACCGAGAGCTTGTCGTGCCCGTTGCGGCTTATGCCGTCGGTCTTTTTGGCCCGCAAAACAGCAATAACGTGGAGTGCCCCAAAACTTTCGCCCGTGCGGTACACAGCAGACAGGAGCTTGCGCGCAGCTTCCGTGCCATCAAAGGTCAGCACAGGGTGGCGGCAGTTGTCACAATGTCCGCAGGGTTGTTCCAGTTCCTCGCCAAAACAGTTCAGTAGGGCCTGCGTGCGGCACCCTGTTGTTTCGGTAAACGCAATCATTGCCTCCAGACGGCTACGCATGATGCGCTTTTCATTATCGGGGGCTGCAGACTGGTCCAGCCAGTAGCGCGCACGGGCTATATCCTCCCCCCCATAGAGCAGCACAGTATCGGACGGCAGGCCATCCCGCCCGGCCCGGCCGATCTGCTGGTAATACGCCTCGGGCGATGAGGGCATGTCCAGATGCACAACGGCGCGCACATCAGGGCGGTCTATGCCCATGCCAAAAGCAACGGTTGCCACAATAACCAACGGTTCCCCTGAGCGAAAACGCAGAAGTGCTGCACGCTTTTCCACCGGAGATAACCCGGCGTGGTAGGCAAGGGCAGGCCAGCCGCGCTCGCGCAGGGAAGCGGCTATACGCTCGGTTCTGGCGCGGCTGCCACAATAAACAATTGCCGCGTCCTCCCTATACCGTTCAAGGGCGGTCAGCAGTTGCTTCAGTTCCGAACCCTTGGGCTGGACTGCAATATTAAGGTTGGGCCGATGAAAGCTGGAAACCAGAACATGCGCCTGCGGCATGTCCAGCGCATTTAAAATATCGTCACGCGTGCGCTCATCCGCTGTTGCGGTCAGAGCCAGACGCGGCACATTGGGAAAATGACGAGGCAGGGCCGTAAGTGCCCGGTATTCGGGCCGGAATTCATGCCCCCAGGCCGAAATGCAATGCGCCTCGTCTATGGCAATAATGGACAGCGGGATACGTGTCAGCCGGTCCAGTGTGCCAGAGGACAAAAGCCGCTCGGGCGAAATATAGAGCAGGTCCACGCGGCCATTTGCCAGATCGGAGCGGATCTGGGCAGATTCGTTTTCATCCAGCTCGGAATGCAGGGCGGCGGCATTAACACCAAGCTGGCGCAACCCCGCCACCTGATCGTCCATAAGAGCTATCAGGGGGGAGATAACCAGCCCCATACCCGGCCTGCACAAAGCCGGGATCTGGTAGCACACGCTTTTGCCCCCACCCGTAGGCATGAGCACAAGGGCATCCTGCCCCTGCATGGCGCACTCAACCGCCTGCGCCTGTAAGCTCCTAAACCCCGGAAACCCAAAAACAGCCTGCAAAACCTCCAGCACGGACCGGTCACAAAACCGGTCACGCGGTGGAGGAGAAGACAACTGAGCGGAAACCTGAGGCATAGGGTCCGACGACCAACCCTCTGGCGGGGCCAGAGGCGGCTCGTAGGGTGCCAAATCGTCCATGTCGGGTTCTATTCCCTCCATGGTAATCAGGGGCTTGTCAGTTCGATCTCTACGCGGCGCGCTCCAACAACCATCCCTTCCATATTGGATGGGGCACGCGGCGTTTCCACAATGCGATCGGCACGCACGCCGTCTTCTTGCAATTTGGCGGTCACTGCCTTGGCGCGCTGGATAGCAACAAGTGCGTCAGCCGAGAGGTCCTTGCCCGCACCTGCATAGCCTTCTACCCGTACAATGCGCGAGGGGTGCTTGTCTGCTTCTTGCGCAACCTGCGCGACCACTTCCAGACCGGCCTGATCAAGCTCTGCCGACTGCTGGGAAAAAAAGACAACATATTTACGAGGGGCCTGCGTGGCACAGGCAGCCAGAAGGCTAAGACAGGCAACTGAAATAAGACGGCGCATAATGGTCATTCCTGAATTGTCAAAACAAAACCACCTTATTTGGTGCCCCGCCCGCGTGCTGGCGTCAATAAAGATTCCCGCAACACTAGGCCGCAGCAGCCTTTGCCACCCCATCCGACAGGCGCCATATCCGGTCCAGTTTTTCCACCCCTGTTAGCCGGTGGGCTATCAGAATAACCGTGCGTCCTTCACTGACAGCGTTCAGCGTTTTCAGGAATTCCTGTTCAGTCTGCGCGTCCAGCCCGGTTGCCGGTTCGTCCAGAATAAGGATGGGGGCCGATGCAAGGAGTGTGCGCGCCAGAGCTATGCGCCGCCCCTGCCCACCAGACAGGCGAATACCACCCTCACCCACCCATGTATCCAGCCCCTCTGGCAAGGAGCGCACCACATCGGACACAGCCGCCTGATCCAGCGCTGTCCACAGATCATCTTCGGATGCATCGGGGCGGCCCAGCAACAGGTTGGCCCTAATGGTGTCATCAAACAGATGTGTCGCTTGGGAAAGCCACGCCATTTTGCTCCGCACGGAGTCTGGCCGCAGGGTGGTTATATCCTCCCCACCCAGAAAAATGTGTCCGTCCTGCGGGGTGGCCGCACGCAGCAGCAGTGCAGCAAGGCTGGACTTGCCAGCACCAGACGGCCCAAGAATGGCCACACGGCTCCCCGGTGGAATATCCAGCGTAAGACCCTTTAACACCCATGGCCGATCTTCCGCCCAGCGGAAGCGCACATTATCCAGACGGATCGTCGTGTCTTCGGGGGCGGCCTGCATGGCGGCCTGCGCGCGCACAACCGAAGGCTGGACCGCCATGTCCACCACCCTGCGGGCGGAAGCGCCCATAATACCGGCCTGCAGGCCCGCACGGGTCAGGGTGATCGCACTTTCAAACGCAGCCACGGTCAGGAATAACACGCTCACGCCCTCAAGCGCTCCAAGCCTTGGCAGCAAAACACCGCCAATAGCCAGCAACACCAGAAATATGGCGATCTGCCCGAACAAAAAGGCCAAAGCGTTGGCAAACGCTGCGCGCCGTGCCACGGCCATCTGCCCCTGTAGCAAGGCAGCATCCGCCGACTGCACACGCGCAAGCATGCGGCCTTCCGCCCCAAAGGCCCGAATTTCGCGCAGGCCACCAACCAGATCCAGCACGGAAATACGCAAATGCGCCAGCAGATGGGCCGCCTGCTCGGCCGCCTTACGGCCCGACCGCGCAATTAGCCACGGCACCACAAAAGAGGCGCAGGCAAACAGCGCACCAACACTCAGCCCCAGCACAAGGCTTTGCCGCCCCACAATAACCACCAAGGCCGGAAAGGTCAGGCAGGCACAGGCCAGCGGCACCACAATACGCAGGTAAAGCCCATCCAGCGCACCAATATCGGATACCAGCCGGGAGAGCATATCCCCCGCACGGCGGAACCCCAGCCCAGCGGCAGCCCCATGCGCGAGCGAATGAAAAAACCACACGCGCAGATCAGCCAGAGCGCGGAACATGGCATCATGCGCAAAAAGGCGCTCTGCGTAACGCAGGGTTACACGCCCAGCCCCCACCCAGCGCAGCAGGACAGTTGTTACCACCACCTCGCCCAGAACGCACCCGGCAAGCCGCAGGCCGGAAACCTGCATAAGTGCCAGCCCGCAGGCCAGAGCGGCCAGCGCCAGCAGTGCCCCCACCACCAGCCGCACCCCTTGCCTGCGCCACAGGCGGAAAATAACGCATATGGCCTGCCAGTCCGTATAGCGGGCCGGGCCTTGCGTGGGTGCTGGAGCCTGCACACCGGCAGGATTGGTTACGGTCTGCTCGTGCGTTGCCATGTTATGCGGCCCCCTGCCGGTTGATCACCCGCCCGCCTTGCAGGTCCAGCCGCCGCCCCTTGAACATATGCGCCGCAGCCGAATGTGTTGCCAGAATGACCGTACGGCCAACAGCAAGGCGTTGCAGACTTTCAAAAACGCTTTTTTCCGTTGCCGGGTCCAGATGGGCCGTGGGTTCGTCCAACAGCAGCACCGGGGCGTTTTTCAGGTAGGCACGGGCAATGGCTACGCGTTGTGCCTGACCGCCAGAAAGACCAAAACCGCCTTCGCCTATCTGTGTATCCAGCCCTTCTGGCAGGGTTGGCAAAAACTCGTCCACGGCAGCGGAGCGCAGAGCACTGGCCAGTTCGCGCTCATCCGCATCGGGTTTGGCAAACAGAATATTATCACGCAAGGAGCCTGCAAACAGCACCGGCTTTTGCCCAATCCATGACACAACACGGGAAAGAGCATCGGGCACTATGGTCTGCAAAGGCGCTCCATTAAACAGAACCCGCCCGTTCTGGGGCGCAATAAAGCCCAGCAGCAGTTCCATAATGGTCGATTTACCCGCGCCAGATGGCCCGGCCAGCACCAGTGTCTCGCCTGCTGGCACGGTAAAGCTGACATGCTCCAGCGCAGGCCCGCGTGCCGGGTCCCACGTAAAGCCGACATCATCAAACGCCACCATAACGCCATTGGCGTTTACTGTTCTTGCCCCTTCGGGCACTGGTCGCGCGGTCACTTCGGGCAGGTCCAGTATGGCTGTCGCGGCTCCTTGTGCGTGTGCGCGGTCCTGATATGCCAGCGCAAAACTGCGCAGGGGCGCAAAAAATTCCGGAACGGCCAGCAGGGCAAACAGGCTGGCAATCACAACATGCTGCAAGGCAGGAGAAGACCCACTAGCCTGCATGGCCAAAGCCTGCCGCCCATCCAGCACAGCCAGAAGAATGAATGCCACCACCATGGCGCAGTCTATGGATGCAGAAGACAGGAACGCTACGCGCAGGACCTTCATGGTACGCACGCGCAGTTCTTCTGCGGCATCACCCAGACGGCGGGTTTCATCTTCCGTGCGGCCTGCCAGAACAATGGTGGCAATACCTTTAATACGGTCAAGAAAGCGGGCCTGAAGGCGCGTCATTGCCAAAAACTGATTGCGTGATGCAACGGCCGCACCAATACCAAACACGGCCTGCCCAAAAGGCACAGCCACACCGCACAGACCAAGAATAAGGGCTGCTCGGGGCTGCATGATACCAACAGGCACCAAAATGGCCACGGGGGCTGCCATCCACAACACGGAGGCAGGCACCCAGCGGCCAAAAAACCCATCCAGTGCTTCTATCCGGTCCACAACAAGGGAGGCCAGCACACCGCTATGCGTGCGGCGCAGCAATGCAGGCCCACCAGCCAGAATGGAGGCCATGACCTCCCCCCTGAGCCGCCTGCGCGCAACAATGCCCGCATGTGCTGCGGCTATATCGGACTTGACCATGCAAAGAGCGCGCAAAATGGCCAGCGCGGGAAAAAGCAGAAAAGGCCATGCGGGCAAAACCGCACCCTGCCCGGCTCCCAGCCACGCCACAAGGGCATGCCCAAGAACAACAGCCACACACCATGCCTGCCCTATCCCGGCAAGACTGGAGAGCAGCCCGGACCCAACCACTGATCGCGCTGCCTGACGACCAAGACGCGACTGGAGGCGCGTCCAGTTACGTATTGCTGCTTTCTCGTTCCTCATGACAGACAGCGTTTATACTGCTCCGCCAAGGACGCAACAGTTTAGATCGCCACTCCCAACTGCGCACAAGGCATGCCAGCGTCCAGCGGCCCCACCATTTTCAGGGGTTTTCGGCTTTATCCATGTGCAGAACCAAAGTGAACAACACGCCATCTTTCCCGCTATAGCTCAAAGATGCCTTAAGCTGTCTGGCAAAACCGTGAATGAGCTTAAGCCCGATACCCGGCGTGCCCGATGCCGGGTCGAACGAACAGCCAATGCCGTTATCCCCCACACTCAACGTGACCAGATTACCATTTTTTGTCAGACGCACATGAATGACGCCCTCCCTGTTGTCGGGAAAGGCGTATTTGATCGAATTGGTGACAACCTCGGTCACGATCAGCGCCAGCGGCACAGCCTGATCGGGGTCCATCCAAAAACTGTCGGATTGCACCTCCAGACGAATGCGCCCCGCATCCGCCTCGCCCGCTATATGGAAGGTCTGCTCGCACAGGTCCTTGAGAAAGACGGCCATGTTCAGGCTGGTCAACGAATCTTCGGCATAGAGTGTGCGGTGCAGCGTTGCCAGCGCGCGGATTCGGTCCCGCGCAAGCGCAAATTCCGCCTTCACCTCCGGGTGGGCAATCTGGTTGGCCTGCAAGTTGAGCAAGGACGCCACAATCTGGAGGTTGTTTTTAACCCGGTGGTGGATCTCCTTCATCAGGAGTTCCTGGTGGGCCATGGCCTTTTCCAGCCGCGCCTCATGCCTGGAAAGGCGCTGGGTAGCCCTTGTAAACGCCTGCCCCAGTCTTTGCAGCTCAAGCGGCATGGAGCGTGTGACCCGGCCATCAAACACCCCCTCCATCTGCCATTTACGCACGGAGTGGGTTAACCGCCGCAAAGGCCATACGAGCACAATGTTGGCCGCAAGCGTGACTCCCACAAGCCCTGCTGCCAGCAGAAACAACAGGGCCGCAATCTGGAACACCATGGCCCGCAGGGCATCGGCTTCCATCGGGGTCCGCTGGGTTGAGACAAAAATATCTGCCCCCCCTGCAATTCCGCCCAATGCGTACCCCCCCTGCATGGAGGGAAGGGACACAACCGAACGGTCACTTTTTTCCAGTTTTTCCTTCAGCGCAAACACCAGAGAGGGGGAAGGCTGCTCCCAGTTGCAATTGGTACAGACGGGAAAAAGCTCCCCATCATGCATGAGCAACCATGCCTGAACGGGGTTGGTATCGTCTGAGAAAGCCTCCCACCCCGAGGCCCCACCCAGATACGCCCGCGTGCGCGATATTTGCAGAATACCAACCAGATACCCATGCGCTTCCGGTTCGGCCAAAAAGGCTGCGGGTACCGTTATGCGCAGGAATGCTCCATTATCCTCCCCGCCACCGCTTTTTTGCACGGCTTCCATAACCGTGGCGTTAATGCGCGCAGGCGGGGTAAGAGTGCCCACCTCCGCGCAGGAGCGGCCAGAGGGGGAAACGGAATCGAGCTTTTGCCCTTTGTCATCCAGCACCGCCAAAAAGCAGTAGCGCTGGCCGCTAATGGTTTCGGCCAGTCTGAGCGCATGCACAATCTGGTCGTTGGTCAGGTCCATATTGCCAATGGTTTCGAGTGCGCTGCGCAGGCGGTCCGTATCGTGGCGGAACTGCTGGTCCAGCCGCATAATGGCAGCCACCGCACGCTGCGCGCTGCCAACCCTGACTTCCTGATAGTTGCGCAGCGCCAGAACCGCGCCAATACTGAGCACGGGAATACCCGAAAGGCAGATCAGCACCCGCATACGCGCACTGGTGGTGATAAACACCCGCCCCAGACCGGACATAAGCAGGGCACCAACGCGCCGGGCGGCCTGCCCCACCCCGGAAAAGACAGACAAACGGCTCAGTCCTGCTTGCTCCGGTCTTCCTCAATCAGCTTCAGAAGCTCTTCGGGTACAGGTTCATTCACAACGTCATCAAATAACTGGTGCAGGCCACGCTTGAGCCAGACATCAAACGCCTGATCCCGAGACTGCCTGCCTTTGCGGGGGGGAGCGCCATCCATACTCTTTCCCATTCCGAACCTAGGATCCTGCCGTTGTTCGTCTGATACCGCAGCTTGTTCCACGGGCACTTTATCCCCGACGGGCCTGCATTTTTCTAGCTCAGCCTGCGCCATGTTCAGATAACAGCAACGCTCATGCGTGCAGTGCCTGTGCGTACGCGCCCTGCATTTTTTGCAGCTTTTGCAGGCACACGCCCGCTCTGCTTGCTGCCACTGGCATCGGACACGGATTCTTCTCCTGTTAACCAAACTTCCAGTTGACGCCGAGCACGGAAAACACGGCTTTTGGCAGTACCCACCGCGCAGCCAGACATGTCCGCCAATTCCTGATAGCTCATTCCTTCGAGAACCCCCAGCACCAAAGCTTCCCGCTGGTCGTCTGGCAGACGTGCAAGCGCTG
>JBDNSL010000011.1:0-47166 GCA_047719095.1 Acetobacter sp. | reverse complement strand
GGGCAGGGGCTGCGTAGGTTGGTCAGGCTTGGTGCGCATGGTCCTGCTTCTGCCAGGGGCTGGCCGGGCAGGCCAGGGAACGGGCAGTAATGTGGAAGAAACACATAAACATGCGTTCTCATACCGCGAAGAAGGGGGAGGGGACAATCCATCGCGTGTGAAGGTTTTTTTGGCGGACGGACCTAAATTTTGTCATGGTGTGGTTATACTGAGTGCGGACATGCCAAAAACAAGGCCAGATAACGGGCCGTGCAGCGTTTTATTCAATAACGGAACAGACAGGGAATAGTGGTCGTTTACACCCGCAACATACTTGGCAGGTTTACAGGGGTAGCGAATCGCCTTTTGGCTGGAGCGGCCCTGTGGAGTGTACTGACGTGTGGTGCCCATGCGGCGGACCCACAGCCCTATACGACCAGCCTTGCCCCAACGGGGCAGAGCGATCTGGATAGTGCGCTCAAAGCCTCATCCGACCTGATAAGCCTGCAATCCACGCGCGCGGTTGGTCCGTTTGCGCTGGCCGGGCGTGTGCGGAGCGAATACGACCGCCTGCGTGTGGCGCTGGAAAGCTGCGGATATTACGCAGGCACGGTGCATATCATGCTCAGTAGCGGCAAACAGGGCATTAGCATGGATGGTATGTCCACTGCGCTGGCCACATGGATTGAAAGCGTACCCGCCAACCAGAAGGTGGATATCACCATCAAGGTGGATAAAGGCCCACTTTACCATCTGGGTTCGGTCAGGCTGGTGGAGAGCGCTACAGGTGTTGCACCACATCTGACAGACGCACAGCAAAAGGCGTTTGACCTGCATACCGGCCAGCCGGCTGTGGCAGCGGATGTGCTTGCCGCGGGCGGCCGCCTGGCGGATGCACTGCGCGAGAGCGGGCACGCGCTGGTGCAGGTGGACAAACCCATGGCCTATCTGCGTCCCGCCACCAGAACGCTCGATATTGTCTACCCTGTTGTGCCCGGTCCTGTGCTTGATATTGGCAAGATCAGTCTGGATGGGCTCAAGCGGGTGCATGCATCGTTCGTCCGCAGGCGGCTGAGTGTGCATGAGGGGGAACTGTACCAGCCATCACGCATTGAGGCGGCCCGGCAGGACCTGACCACACTGGGTGTTTTTTCCAATGTTACGGTCAGCGATGGGTCCGACAAGGCCGTGAATGGCACCATGCCGCTGGACTTTTCCTTTCAGGAAAGCAAGCGCCATTCCATTGGGGCGGAGCTTGGCTATTCCACCGACCTTGGTGCGCGGGTCGGGGCCATGTGGACCCATTACAACCTGTTGGGCAATGCCGAGCGCCTGCGCCTGACAGCCCTGATTACCGGGCTGGGCGGGTCTGCCCAGCAGGGGCTGGGGTATGATGTGTATGCAGACTTCTTCAAGCCAGATTTTTTGCAGTCCAAACAGAACCTCAACACCCGGATAGAGGGGTTGCGGCAGTTGTTCTGGTCCTACCGGCAGACAGCCATATTATTGCGCGGTGGTATAACCCGCCCGCTGGCCAAAAACTGGAATGGCAATTTTGGCCTTGCCGCGGAGCAGGAAAGCATAGAGCAGTTTGGCGATACCCGCAGTTACACCATTCTGTCCGCCCCGCTTTCGGGCATGTATGACAATACCGGTGTGGGCAACCCGCTTGAACCCGCAACCCACGGCGTGCGGGCGAGCATTAACATCACCCCTTCGCTCTCTTTGGGGGAGAAGGGGGCTGGTACATCGTTTTTTACAATCATGAACGCAACTGCCTCCACCTACGTGGACCTGGACAAGCTGGGCATAAGCCGCCCCGGGCGCAGTATTCTGGCTTTTCGGGGGACTGTAGGCAGTATTCAGGGGGCGGGTACATGGGGCATTCCGCCTGACCAGCGCATGTATGCGGGCGGGAGTGCTACCGTGCGTGGCTACCGTTGGCAGGGTGTTGGCCCGCAGTATGGGGATACCAAATACGCCATTGGTGGCACTTCGCTGGATGCGGGTACGGTGGAATACCGCCAACGCCTGTTTAAAAGCTTTGGCATGGCCGCCTTTGCAGATGCGGGGCAGGTGGGGAGCAACAGCATGCCCTTTACCGGCACCCTGCGCGTGGGTGCCGGTGGTGGCGTGCGGTATTATACGCCCATTGGCCCGGTCCGGCTGGATGTGGCGGTGCCGCTCAACCGTGCACCACGTGGGGATACGTGGGACCTGTATATCGGGCTGGGGGAAACATTCTGATGCCAGACGCATCTTCAGCACCGTCGCGCCCGCTCTGGCGGCGTGCGGGGCGCATTGTCCTGATCAGTGCGGGTGCGCTGGTGGGTATTGGCGTGCTGGTTGTGGCCATTCTGCTGGTGGGGGCCAATACAGGGCCGGGGCGGCGGATGCTGGTCCGCCAGACTGACAGCCTGACCGGGGGCATGGTCAGGCTGTCGGGGCTTTCCGGCCGCTTCCCCGATAGGTTGCGTGTTGCAACGCTTGCCATCCACGATACGCAGGGCGCGTGGCTGACCCTGCATGATGTCCGGCTGGACTGGTCCCCCATTGCCATGGTGTGGCGTCAGGCCCGGATTTACGCTTTTACGGCGGAGGAGCTGGACATTCCACGCCTGCCTGTGTCCGACACAACAGTGCCGCCTGCACCACAGGCACCGTCTGCTCCCTCTGCCCTGCGGCTGGGGGTGGACCTTCGCAAGCTCGACGTAGGGCGGATTAACGTGGGTGCCCCCCTTGCCGGGCAGGCCGCCAGCTTTCGTGTTAGTGGCCACGGCAAACTGGCCAATATTGACCCGCTGATTAACGGGTTGAGCCTGCCCACACTTCCCCGCTCGGACATTGCCTTGCAGGTTACCCGGCTGGACGTAGCGGGGCAGATCAGCCTTGCCACGGCAACAGGTGGGGGCAAACTTTCCCTGCACCTGAATGCGCATGAGGGTGCAGACGGCTTTGCCGCAACCGGGCTGGGTATGCCGCAACTGGCCCCTATTGCGCTCAAGCTGGATATGGAAGGGCCGGTTACCGCCAACACCTTGGCGTTTGGCGCTTCGGCCGGAGCAATAACTGCGCAGGCCCATGGCACGCTCAACCTGCTGGCACAGCAACTGGCCATGCTTGATGCGCAGGCTCAGGCGCCGCAGGTCAGCCTCACACCAGATATCGGCTGGGAGGCCGTGCATTTTGTAGCCCACTTAAATGGCAGAATGGCGGCCCCCCATGGCACAGCACAACTGGATGTGGGCCAGCTTGCGGCCAGTGGTGTGCAGGTGGGGGCATTTAACGCCCACTTTGCCGGGGAGGGCGGGCGCGCGACAGACCTTGCCGAGCAACTCCACCTGAACCTGAGCGCAGACGGGCTGCGTGTGCCCGGTAAGGCGCCCACACTTTTGGCGGCGGCGCCTCTTAAGCTGGACGTTGTTGCCAGCCCCACCAAACCGGGCCTGCCGGTGGTCTTTACACTGGAGCACCCGGTTATCGCCCTTTCGGGTAATGTGCAGGCCGCAGCCCCGCAAAAGGGGGCGCTAACCCTGAACGTGCCAGACCTGCTGCCCGTGGGGGAGGCCGCAGGTGTGCCCTTGCGTGGCCATGCGGATTTGAGCGCACAGTTTGACCGCCCACTGGACCCGCAGGGTGCAACACATCTGAGTGCAAGTGGCGCGTTGGCCATAACGGGCGGGCAGGCGCAGGCCGCAGGTCTGCTTGGGCCGGATGGGCATATGGCCCTAACGGCTGCCATGCACCCGATACCCGCGCAGGGTAGCCTGCCTGCGGGACAACAGATTGACCTGAGCGCACTCAGCCTTACAGGGCAGGGGTTGGACGCCAAGGCGCAGGGGAGCATGCAAACCGGGCGCAGTGTGGACATAAGTGCTAATATTGGCCTGCCCGCGCTGGAAAAACTGGCGCCCACCTTGCGCGGAGACGCCAGCATTGCGCTGGGGATCAAGGGTGCATTGCGCGATCTGGCGGCAACCTTGGGGGTAAAGGCCAATCTGGGCACGGCCACAATGCCCAAGGGCGCTCTGGCGCTGGATGCATCGGTGACACACCTGCCTACCGCACCACAGGGCACACTCACCCTTGCTGGCACGCTGGATAAGGCCCCTGTGCAACTGGATGTAGGCTTTGGGCAGGCGGAGGACGGCACACGCCATTTGGACCTGCAAAAACTGGTGTGGAACAGCACCAAAGGGCAGGCAGCCCTTACGCTGCCCCCTAAAGAGGTGGTGCCGCAGGGCAGTCTGGACCTGAGCATTGGCAAGCTGGCTGATTATAGCCCTCTTGTCGGGCAAAAGCTGGCAGGGGCACTGGTGGCGTCGGTCAAGACCAGCATGGCGGAGGACAAACCCGTTGTTGCACTCCAGCTTAAAGGCAATGTGGTCACGCCCATGCTCAAGGTGGGGTCCATCGCACTGGAAGGCGCAGTTACGGACCCGGCTGCCCACCCCATACCGGACCTGACCCTGCGTCTTGGCGGGCTTGCGGCTGCCGGGGCAAGCGGGCAGGCACTCCTGAGTGCAAAAGGGCCGGATACGGCCATGCTGCTCACCGCGCAGGTGGGGCCAGCCAGTTGGTCGGGTAGCCCCCTTGCGCTGAACACACAGGCCACGCTCAACCTGCCGGACAAGCAGGTCAGGCTCCAGAAATTTACGGCCACGGCCAAACAGGAAACCCTGCGCCTGAGCGGGCCTGTGCTGGTCTCGTTTGGTGATGTGCTGGGTCTGGACCGCCTGCGCGCAGTGCTGAGCACACCGGGCAGCCAGCCCGCTACGCTGGATGTGGCGGGGCGGTTAAAGCCCAGCCTGTCTGTTACGGCTGATATTGGCAATGTAACCCCCGCACTGGCAGGCCCGTTTATGCCTGATTTCCATGCCACGGGGGTTGTGTCGCTGTCAGCCAAACTGTCTGGCACGCTGGACCGGCCAGAAGGCAGGGTGGAGGTCAGGGGGAACAACCTGCGAATGGCGGACAGCTCCGCCGTGGCGTCCGTTCCGCCCTTACGGGTGGACGCTACGGCCAATCTGGCCCGCACGCAGGCACAGGTGCAGGTGGATGCTTCTGCCGGGGGCAAGATGAACCTGCAGGTGCGTGGCAGTGCGCCCCTGTCCAGAAAAGGGGCGTTGGATTTGCGTTCCAATGGTCACCTTGACCTGAGCATTGCCAACGGGGTGCTTGGCGCGCAGGCGCGTCAGGCGCAGGGGCAGGTGCAAATGGCCCTTCAGGTTGGGGGCAGTTTTGCAGCCCCTGATGTTAAAGGGGCAATAGACCTGACTAACGCGGATTTTCAGGACTTTGCGCAGGGCTTTCACATTAGCGCGGTCAATGGCCGGGTTGTGGGCGCGCGGGACCGGATTGTCATCCAGTCCCTGAGTGGCAAGGCCGGAGGCGGCACGCTCGGTGTAACCGGGTTTGTCGGGGTTGCCATGCCCGGTATGCCCATCAACCTGCATCTGGTGGCCCAGGACGCACGCCCCGTAACCAGCGACCTGCTGACCGCAGTGCTCAATGCCGACATAGCCGTGCGCGGGCAGGTGCAAACCCGGATGGACGTTACGGGCGGCATAGATTTGCGGCGTGTGGAAATTAACATTCCCAACTCGCTTCCCGCCTCTGTCGCACGTCTGGATGTGATCAGGCCGGGGGAGGAAAAACAGCGCGCGGAGGAAGCAAAGGCCGCCAGCACGCACAAATCCGTTATTGGACTGGACCTCAAGCTTGTCTCGCCGGGCAAGTTTTTTGTGCGTGGGCATGGGCTGGATGCGGAAATGGCGGGCCGCCTGAACGTAACAGGCACCACACAGGCCCCTGTTATTGCCGGTGGGTTTGACCTCAAACGCGGAAATTTTGATCTGGCGGGTATTTCGCTCAACTTCACCAAGGGGCGGGTTGGCTTTAATGGTTCAGGCGTTGGCCACAAGCTGGACCCGACACTGGATTTTGAGGCCGATCGCGCGGTTGAAGGGCAGACGGCCATGCTCAAGGTTGGCGGGTATGCAAGTGCACCCAAGATCAGCTTTGATTCCATTCCCTCCCTGCCGCAGGATCAGGTTCTGGCCATGCTGCTGTTTGGCACGGACGCGCGCTCGCTTTCCTCCACCCAGATGGTGGAGGTAGGGGCCGCATTGGCAACGCTGACCGGGCTGACCACGTTTGACCCCATGGGCACCTTACGCAAAACCCTGCATCTGGACAGGCTGGCCGTGGGCGGTGGCTCGGGCGTTGGCAATGGAGGCACCAGTGTGGAGGCGGGTAAATACGTGATGAAAGGTGTTTACGTGGGGGCCAAGCAGGCCACTTCCGGCTCGGGTACGCAGGCACAGGTGCAGGTGGACCTGACAAGCCACCTCAAGCTTAACACAACGGTGGGTACGGGTGGGTCCGTAACCGGCTTTACTACGCCTGAGAATGATCCGGGCAGCAGTGTGGGCCTGCTCTGGCAGTATCGCTACTAGCCAGAGGGCCGACCGGGCTGCGGCTCAGGATTGTGGCTGTATGTCCATGACCACGGGCACATGGTCGGAGGGGGAGGGCCAGTCCCTTGCCTCTTCAAGTACCTGCATGCTGGCAAGCTGGGGCACAAGGTCGGGGGTGACCCAGATATGGTCCAGCCTGCGGCCCCGGTTGGACTTGCGCCAGTCCCGGTTACGGTAGGACCACCATGTGTAGAGCTTGTCCGTGGGCGGGACAAAGTGGCGCATGGCGTCCACAAAGCCGGTCTGTTGCCACTGGGTCAGGCGCTGGGTCTCGGGAGGGGTGTGGCTGACAATCTTGAGCAGTTGTTTGTGGTTCCACACATCATGCTCCAAGGGAGCGATGTTAAAGTCCCCCACAAGCACCGTGCGCGCGGGTTTTTGCTGGGCAAACCACGCGGTCACTTCCTCCACAAAGGCAAGTTTGTGGGCAAATTTGGGGTTGATCTCAGGGTCTGGTTCATCGCCCCCGGCGGGGACGTAAAAATCGTGCAGGGCTATGTCGCCCCCCGGTGCATGGATGGTGGCGCCAACGTGGCGGCAGTCTTCCTTGCCGTACCATGTGGGGGTGTCCGCAAGCGGGCTGAGCGGCAGGCGCGAGAGAATGGCCACGCCGTTATAGCCCTTCATGCCCTTGTAATGCAGGTGTTCAAAACCAAGGGCGCGCACGGCATCGAGCGGAAAAAGCGGGTCAGGCACCTTGGTTTCTTGCAGGCAGACAACGTCTGGCAGCAAGGCGGTGGTCAGCTTTTCCAGCAGCGGCATACGCAGGCGGAGGGAATTGATGTTCCATGTCACAAGTCGCATGGGCAGGGCATGGCGTATTGCACCGGGCAGGGCAAGTAAAAAGAGGGCCGCACGCCACGCAAGAAGCAGGGGATGACTCTTGCAATTTTTTGCATCAGCCCCATGATATTATAAGAATGGATACCCAAAGCCCCCCGCCAGCCCCCCCGCAGGCCGCAACGGCCCTGCACAGCGCCCTCCTGACGTTGGACAGCCATATCGACATTCCATGGCCCGACAGGGCCGATGCGTTTGAAGATACTCCCCAACGCCGGGTGGACCTGCCCAAAATGCAGCGTGGCGGCATGTCCGCAGGCTGCTTTGTGGCCTATACCGCGCAGGGGCCGGTTACGGCACAGGCGCACGCGCAGGCCCAGCGGGAATGCCTTGCCATGCTGGATGCCATAAACACCATGCAGGGCACCCATAATGGCGTTACGGCCACCGTCTGCTCCCGTGTGGCCGATATCCGTGCTGCCCATGCAAAGGGTGTGCTGGCGGTGATCCCCGCAGTGGAAAATGGTTACGGCATGGGGGATGACCCGGCCATGCTGGAAGCGTTTGCCCAGCGTGGGGCGCGGTATGTCACCTTAACCCATAACGGACACAACGCACTGGCGGATGCGGCTATCCACCGGCCCGCTCTGGGGGATGTGCCGCAAAAGTACGGCGGCCTTTCAGCCCTTGGGCGCGAGGTTGTGCGGGGGATGAACAGGCTTGGCATGCTGGTGGATGTCTCCCACGCTTCCAAACAGACCATGTTGCAGGCGGTCGAGGCGTCTGCAACGCCGGTTGTTGCCAGCCATTCGTGCGTACGCGCACTGTGTGACCACCCCCGCAATCTGGATGACGCGCAATTAGACGCGCTTGGGGCCAGTGGCGGGCTGATCCAGATAACCGCCATGCCCGCCTTCCTTAAGCCCAAACCCGAGGAGGGCAGGCGCTCGGCAGGTGTTGCGGACCTTGTGGACCACATTGACTACGTGGTGCGCAGGCTGGGGCCTGCCCATGTGGGTATTTCCTCCGATTTTGATGGCGGTGGCGCGCTGGCTGACTGGCAGAACGCAACGCAGGGGGCCAACATTACGGCCGAGTTGATGCGCCGGGGGTATGACACAAGCGAGATCGCAGCCTTCTGGGGAGAAAATTTTTTGCGGCTTCTGGAAAAGGCGGAACAGGTTGCGGAACAAAGCGAGATTGCGGCCCATGCGGGGGGCTGAAAATTTTGTCCACTATTCCCCTTGACATGCCCTTTTTTCAACAAAGAGTCCGAAAAAGCAAAGTTGGTCCAAGAGTGCTAAAGAGTAAAAACCTTTTGAATCAATGGCATGGATTGTTTGATTAAAAAATATGCAATCCGTTGGAAGGGCTGAAAATCTGCGGTTTGCACCCTTTCGGCCCCCCATCGTCCACAGACTTATCCACAAAAACGGTGGATGAAATTGATTGCCCCCCAAAGAGCGCCAGATGACTGCACAAAATTCGACACAGGATAACCCGGCGGCACAGCCCAACGCCCCGGCCGAGGTGCTGCCCAAGGGGGTGGAGGCCATTCGCCTGGCCTTGCAGACCATGCCTTTTTCCCCCGGTGTTTACCGTATGCTCGGGAGCAAGGGGGAGGTGCTGTACGTGGGCAAGGCACTCTCGCTCAAAAAGCGGGTTACGTCCTACACGCAGGTTGCCCGCCTGCCCGAACGCCTGCGCCGCATGGTGTCCGAAACGGCGTCCATGGAAATTGTGACCACCCACACAGAGGCCGAGGCCCTGCTGCTGGAGGCCAATTACATCAAGCGCATGAAGCCGCGCTTCAACATTCTGCTCCGTGATGACAAAAGCTACCCGTGGCTGATGCTGACCGATGGGCAGGCCTATCCCCAGATTGCCAAGCACCGTGGCAAGGCGGTCAAGGGGGCCAGCCTATGGGGGCCATTTGCCTCCGCTTGGGCGGTCAACCAGACACTTAACCTGATCCAGCGAGTGTTTTTGCTCCGCTCATGCGCGGATTCGGTTTTTAACAGCCGTAGCCGCCCATGCCTTCTGTTCCAGATCAAACGCTGCTCCGCCCCTTGCGTGGAACGCATAGACCAGCAGGCTTACGGGCAACTGGTGGAACAGGCGCGGGATTTTTTGTCCGGTAAGGATTCGGCCCTGCGGGACACACTGGTCGCGGACATGAATGCCGCAGCCGAGGCGCTGGACTTTGAGCGTGCCGCCGTACTGCGTGACCGCATTCGCGCCTTGGCGCAAATGCAGGACTCCAACGTTATCAACCCCGCCTCCCTGCCCGAGGCAGACGTGTTTGGCCTATGGCAGGAGGCAGGGCAGACCTGCATTCAGGTCTTTTTTGTGCGTGGCGGGCGCAATAATGGCAGCCGCTCGTTTTTCCCCGCTCATGCGCGTGAAGAGGCGGTGGAGGATATTCTATCCGCCTTCATCACCCAGTTTTATGATGACAAGCCGTGCCCGGCACAAATTCTGGTCAACCACACGCTGGCCGAAAGCCCGCTCATGGCCGAGGCGTTTACGCTGCGGCGGGGTAAAAAAGTAGAGATTCTCAACCCCCAGCGCGGTGAGAAAAAGCAGGTGGTCGATCACGCGGTGACCAATGCGCGCGATGCGCTCAACCGCAGACTGGCCGAAACGGCAGGGCAGGCCAAGCTGCTCAAAGGTGTGGCCGATGTGTTTGGGCTGGACGCACCACCCGATCGGATAGAAGTGTACGATAACAGCCACATTCAGGGCGCACACGCTTATGGCGTGATGATTGTGGGTGGGCCGGAGGGCTTTAACCGCAAGGCGTATCGCAAGTTCCGCATCAAAGGCCCCATTACCCCGGGGGATGATTTTGCCATGATGCGCGAAGTGCTTGAACGCCGCTTTGGCCGCGCACTCAAGGAAATGGACGAGGGAGATGCCTCCAACTGGCCCGATGTGCTGCTGATTGATGGTGGGGCAGGCCAGTATTCCGCCGTGCGGGCCGTACTGGATGATCTGGGGGTGAGTGGGGTCAAGCTCGTGGGTATTGCCAAAGGCCCAGACCGTGATGCGGGGCGCGAGTGGTTCCATACCGACCATACGCCACCTTTCCAACTCGATCTGCGTGACCCGGTTCTGTATTACCTGCAAAGACTGCGAGATGAGGCACACCGGTTTGCCATAACCACGCACCGCTCGGGCCGGTCTAAGGCGCTGGTCACGTCCGAGCTGGATGACATTCCCGGTATTGGCCCCACACGCAAAAAAATGCTGCTCAACACTTTTGGCTCCGCCCGTGCCGTCAAGCAGGCCGGACTGGAGGCGCTGGAGGCAGCACCGGGTGTCAGCCGCGAAATTGCGCGGGCGGTTTATGGTCACTTCCACCCCGGATGGACACCAGACTGAAGCCCGCATGCCTGTTTTTTGCTAGCGGATAGCTGCGTTGCAGTGGAATTGTGCGCCAGTGACGACTTTGCGATAGGTCAAACCATTCCAGTCTGGAGGGAAATGCGCTAGCATGCGTCGCAATGTTGACAGACCTGCCCAACGTCCTGACCCTCTCGCGTATTGTGGCTATTCCCATTGTGGTAGGATTTGCCGCATGGGGAACGCCGCAAACAGATGCGCTTGCATGTTTTCTGTTCATACTGGCGGGCATTACCGATTATTTTGATGGCAAGCTGGCGCGCTCGCGCCACCAGCTTTCCGATTTCGGGCGTATGTTTGACTCCATAGCCGACAAGCTGCTGGTCGGGGCCTGCCTTATGGTGCTGGCGGGCTTTTTGCGCCTGCCGTATCTTAGTCTGTGGCCTGCCATCATTATCCTGTGCCGGGAAATTCTGGTGTCAGGTATGCGTGAATATCTGGCTGAACGGCGCGCAAGCCTGCCAGCTACCCGGCTGGCAAAATGGAAAACCGGCTTTCAAATGACCGCCATAGGCTTTCTGCTGGCAGGGGATGGCACAAGTGCTCTGCTGGGCATTGGGTGGCTCCCTGTTGCCCTTATCGGGGCTATCCTGCTCTGGATTGCTGGTGTGCTGACAATTATTACCGGTTGGGATTACCTGACCAAGGGTTTGCAGCACGTCGATCTTTAGCCGTTCCGCTCCTTTGTCGCCAACACTGGCCGCGACTGGCCAGCCCCCATGTGCTATGGGTCTGCTCGCATTTGGCAAAAGAGTATTGGCCCGGCCCACAGTAAGGGTGACCTTGAACCTGTGGCTGAAAAAACTGGCGTAATGCGGAGTCTGGGTATGCGAAAAGCCGCTCTTCTTGGAGTGTGCGTCATGATGAGTGGCTGTGCGGGCTTTGAAAAAACCATGTCCGACACCATGACTCTCCCCGGCGAAAACCCCAATGCCCCCGCAGGCTCGGACCTGAACATGCGGCGCGTGCAGGGCCAGGCCACAAAGGAAGTGCCCATTCTGCCTCAGGGTGGCAACGTATGGCCCGGCCCGCCAGACCCATTGCCAACGCTGGAGGATGTGGCCAGAGGCCGCACCGCCAGACTGCCGGGGGGGGAGGATGTGTCCGCCACGGGGCCACAACTGCCCGATGGGCAGGAAATCAGCATGGGTGAGCGCGAAAATATTCACAAAGGTGTTGTGGGGAATGGCCAGTATGGCGCGCCAGAAACCGGGCACACCAGCGCACCTTCAGCCGGTGCGGGCAAAGTGGTGGCCGCTCCCATAGAAATTCCCAATGGTGATGGCACAACAACCCTTGTCAATTCGGACGGGTCCATCAGCACCATAGGCACTCCCAACCGGCGGGGTCTGCCCACGCATTAATATGCGACACAAACGTGGGGTGTATTCTATAAAGATGGACCTTTAGGGCGTGTGTTGAGCATTCAGGGTTGGTAAGGCGATTATGGCAGAGCGGGTAACAGTCTTGTTTTTTGCGGCCCTGCGCGAGCAGATCGGTCAGGATAGTCTGGATGTGGGCATCCCTTCTGGCGGGGTGTCGGTGACAGCCCTGCGCCAGCAGATGGAAAAGGCTAATCCAGCCATTGCCCAAGCACTGGCCGAGCAGCCCAGATTGCGCGTGGCCGTAAACCAGACGCTGAGCACATTTGAACATATGGTAAAGCCGGGGGACGAAGTGGCTTTTTTCCCCCCAATGACAGGCGGCTGAGCGGGTTATGGCCATTCATGTTGCAGTACAGGTAGCGGCTTTTGATGTGGGGGTGGAGGCTGCGCGCCTGAGTGCCCTTTCGCCCCAAACTGGTGGGGTGGGGCTGTTTGTGGGGCAGGTCCGTGGCGGGCAGGGGCTTAAGGCCATGACTTTGGAGCACTATCCGGGCATGACCGAGGCCAGCTTGCAGGCTCTGGCGCAAGACGCCTTTGCACGGTTTGCATTAACAGGCTGTACGGTCATCCACCGTGTGGGGCGGCTGGAGGTTGGTGCTGGCATTGTATTTGTCGGGGCTGCTGCGGCACACCGGGGGGCGGCACTTATGGCCACGTCCTTCCTGATTGACAGCCTGAAAACAGGCGCACCCTTCTGGAAGCGCGAAGAGTACGAGGATGGCCGCACGGCATGGGTGGATGCGCGCGAAACGGATGAAGACGCCGCCCGCGCATGGTTGACCAAGGCCCCCTAAGCCCGGCCCGTAAGCCACTTTGTAAATACCCCCCGTAAAGCGGCCCCAGAGTTACCCGCGTGCCCTGTAGGCTAACGGGCGAGCACGGTATGGATTGTACGGCATAAAAACCGCAGGTCCTGCTCGGTTATGGTAAAGGCAGGGGTCAGGTACACAATGTTGCGGAATGGCCTTATCCACGCGCCATGAGCCACCAGTTGCTGGCGGAGTGCATCGGGGTTGGCAATTGTGTCCAGTTCCACAACACCAATAGCCCCCAAAGTACGCACGTCCCGCACACCCGGCAGGGCACGGCAGGGTTCCAGTGCTTCGGTCATGATTGCGTTTATGGCGGCAACCTGTTCAAGCCTCGGTTCGGTCTCGAACAGGTCGAGCGAGGCATTGGCGCACGCGCAGGCTAACGGATTGGCCATAAAGGTTGGCCCATGCATAAGCGCATGTTCGGGGTTGTCGGACAAAAATGCATCAAACACATGCCTGCGCGCAATTGTTGCGGCAAGGGCCATGGTGCCCCCTGTCAGCGCTTTGGACAGGGTGATGATGTCGGGCGTAATCCCGGCCTGTTCGCAGGCAAAAAAGGTGCCTGTGCGGCCAAATCCTGTAAAAATTTCATCTAGAATCAGCAATACATCATAACGGTCTGCTGCTGCGCGCACCGTACGCAGGACCTCGGGGGCATGGAAAAGCATGCCGCCCGCCCCCTGCACCAGAGGCTCCATGATAATGCCTGCCAGTTCGTGCGCATGGCGTGCGAGAAGTGCGATAAACGCCTGTGTGCTTGGCGCATCGACTGGCAGGGGGGCAATAACGTGTTCCGCCAGTGCTGCGCCATACAGGTGGTGCATACCCTCCTCGGGGTCACAGATCGCCATGGTTGCCAGCGTGTCTCCATGGTAGCCACCACGGAAGGCCAGCATTTTGGTGCGCTGGCGCTCGCCTTTGTTCAACCGGTACTGAATGGCCATTTTCATGGCGACTTCCACCGCGACCGAGCCGGAATCGGTAAAAAATACGCGCTCCAGATCCCCCGGCAGCAGGGCGCATAGCCTGCTGGCAAGGCGCAGGGCAGGTGCATGCACCATCCCCCCGAACATAACATGCGGCATAACGGCCAACTGGTGCATAACCGCCTGACGGATATGGGGGTGGTTATAGCCGTGGCAGGCTGTCCACCATGCGGCAACACCATCTACCAGCACGCGTCCATCGGTCAGGGTAATGTGGCTGCCCTGGGTGCTCCGTGCCGCCAGAGGCGGGGAGGCTGTCTGCATCTGGCTGTAAGGAAGCCAGATATGGGGCAGACCCTGCTGGTACCAGTCGGGCATGGAGGCGGGTGCGGACATGCTGTGGTGTTCCTGTAGATGATTGACCCGGAGGGCTGGCTCCGGCACCACAGATGTCATGACGCGGTTTGACAATCTTTTCCAGCAGGGGCTGGCTGGTTTTGCAGCGCAGGGGCGCATGCGCTCGTGCAGACAATGGCATGCGGCAGGGCCGGGGCTTTTGCAACAGCCCGATACGGGCGCTGTTGTGGTCGATTTTTCGTGCAATGACTATCTGGGGCTACGGACCCACCCTGCTTTGCGCGAGCGCGCCAGTGCATGGGCGCAGGCCGAAGGCAGTGGCAGTGGTGCGTCCAGGCTGGTTACGGGCACCCCACCGCAGACCGTGGCACTGGAGCAGCGGCTTGCGGCGCTGAAGGGGATGGAAGCTGCGCGCATTTTTGCTTCCGGCTGGCAGGCCAATGCCTCCTTGGTGCCAGCCCTTGCCCGCCTTGGCGCGCAGGTTACGGGTGCGCCCACTGTTATTGTGGGGGACAGGTTTATGCATGCCAGCCTCTACCACGGGTGCGCTGCTGCCGGGGTGCGGCCAAAGCGCTTTAAGCATAACGACATGGCCCATCTGGACACGCTTTTGGCGCAGGAGACGGGAGACGGCCTGAAAATTGTGCTGACAGAGAGTGTGTTCAGCATGGATGGAGACCGGGCGGACATGGCGCTCCTGCGCGCCATAACCCAGCGGCACAATGCGTTTTTATGTGTGGACGAGGCCCATGCCACGGGCATTCTGGGCGATGGCGGCAAGGGGCTGGCCAACGGGCAGGCAGACCTTGTGGTGGGCACCTTCAGCAAGGCATTGGGGGGGATGGGCGCATTTGTGGCGGCATCCGATGCGGTGTGCCGTTGGCTGGATAACACGGCATCGGGGTTTATCTACTCCACCGCTCCCTCTTCCATGGTGCTGGGGGCAGTGGACGCGGCATTGGACCAGCTGGCAGGTATGGCCCCCCAGCGCGCGCATGTAGCCGGGCTTGCAAGCGGGTTCAGGCAACGGATGGCACAGGCCGGGCTGGACGTGGGGCTTTCAGCCACGCAGATTGTGCCAGTGGTGGTGGGGGCGGAGCACACAGCTCTGGCCCTTGCGCGGGCGGTCGAGCAGGCGGGTTTTCTGGCTGTTGCCATTCGTCCGCCAACGGTGCCTGCGGGTGGGTGCCGCCTGCGGGTGGTCTTTCACGCCCACCACACACACGAGCAGATGGAGGGACTGGCCGCAGCTATTGTGGCCGGGACCACGCAATGCGCTGGGGAGAGCGGGGTATAATGTCAGTTCAGCCCGTGTTTGTGCATGGCTGGGGGTTTGGACCGGACTTTTGGGAGCCGGTAGTGACTGCTCTGGGGTGGACGGATGCGGTCATGCTTGATCTGGGGTTTGTGGAGGGTGCAAACCCAGCCTCCCCAGCACTTGCCGCACAGCAGTTTCTGGCCGTGCAGGCGCGCGGTGGTGCCATTCTGGGGGTTGGGCATTCCTTGGGGTTTTTATGGCTGGCCCAGCACATGGCCCAGTCCGGCACGGACAGGCTGGTGGGGATAAACGCGTTTGCGGCTTTTGCTGCGCGCCAGAATTTTGCATCCGGCGTGCCGGTACGGGTTTTGCAGCGTATGCTCAAGGGGCTGTCTGGCGCACCAGAAAAGGTTCTGTCCGATTTTCGCAGTCTTTGTGGCATGCGGGAGGGCGGTTGTACCCCCAATATTTCCAACCTGCGCCTTGGGCTGGACCTGCTGATAGACGCAGACATTAGGCCCCTGCTGGCAAACAGGGGGGGGCAATGCCACGTGTTGGCGGCTCGGCAGGACCCGGTTGTCTCTGCCACCATGACGCAGGACAGCTTTGCAGAGGGCACGGCCGTGGAATGGGTGGATGGCGGGCACCTGCTGCCCCAGACCGATGTACGGGCCTGTGTGGCGTTCTTGCAGGCTGCGCGAAAGATGATGGAACAGAACGCGAGATGACACACATGCAGCGCAAGGAGCGGATACGCCACAGCTTTGACCGGGCCGAAGGGTATGATGGTGCCGCCACCGTGCAGCGCCTTGCAGCCCAACACCTTGCAAACCGGCTTGCCCGCAGTCTGGGGAGTGCCAAACCCACACGGATTTTGGAAATAGGATGTGGCACCGGGTTGTTGACCAGGCAACTGGCCCAGCATTGGCCCGAAGCACAGATTGTGGCGACCGATTTTGCGCCACACATGCTCCAACGGGCCAGCAGGGCCAATAGCTCGCCCAAAACGGTGTTCAAGCTCATGGATGCGGCCAACCCCACAGTGGATGGACCGTTTGATGTGATCTGCGGCAATCTGGTCATGCAATGGCTGGAGCAGCCACACATGGTACTGGCGCGGCTTGGTGGTCTTTTGGCCCCCAATGGCGTGCTGGCTGTTTCCGCCTTGCTGGATGGGACGTTTGCCGAATGGAAAAGTGCTTGCGCGCAAGAGGGTGTGCCAGCCGCAACGCCCCGTTACCCCAAGCCTGAGCAGATACAGGAGTGGGTACCGTGGCTATATTCTGGTCTGTGGGAGCGCGAAAGCTGCGTGCAGGCTTTTGCCACCGGGCTGGACTTTGTCCGCCACCTTAAAACCACAGGTGCGGCCGTGCCACAGCAGGGGAGCCAGCCAATGGGTGCGGGCATGCTCCGGCGGGTGGCGCAGAATCTGGAACAGGCCGGGGGGGCCGTTACGTGGGAACTGGTTTATGGCTGTTTTCGTAAACCGGCCACGGCGGGTGTGTTTGTAACCGGCACAGATACGGGGGTTGGCAAAACCCTTGTCTCGGCCTGTCTGGTTCAGCGGTGGCAGGCAGATTACTGGAAACCCCTGCAAAGTGGTCTGGGCGAGGAGGAGGGGGACACCAGCACGGTGGCCCATCTGGCGGGACAGCCTTTGTGCTTTCCACCCGTAGGGGCGTTTCAGGCTTCTCTTTCGCCTCAGGCGGCAGCCGAGGCGGAAGGCGTTTGTATTAACCCCGCACAACTGGTCCTGCCCAAGGTAGAGGCTGGCCGGGTGCTGGTTGTGGAAGGGGCAGGCGGGCTGATGGTCCCGGCAACGGACCGGCTGATGATGCTGGACCTTGCCGCACTGTGGGGCCTGCCCGTTGTGCTGGTGGCCCGCAGTGGACTGGGGACACTCAACCACACCCTGCTCAGTTTGCAGGCCCTGCGCGCACGTGGCGTGGCGGTTGCGGGGGTTGTGCTTAATGGCCCGCGCAATACGGCCAATAGCCGGACCATTGCGCAAAAAGGCAAGGTGCGCATTCTGGCAGAGGTGGACCATCTGGCCCAGATTACACCCGAAGTGGTGGCCGGGCAGGCCACCCTGTTTCCGGCGTGGTCCGAACTATGTGTTCAAAAGCCAGAACACATAGGGGACTGAGCAAAGCTGGCGGGGTATCTGCCCTGTAACCGGGCAGAGAGTAAAGAGGGGCGCTCCCCTCAGTAGTGGCGGATCAACCCTGCCAGATGGCCCTGAATATGCAGGCGCTCGGCTGGAACAATACGGGTTTCGTAGCGGGCATTGGCGGGTTCAAGGGCTATCATGTTGCCTTTGCGGCGCAGGCGCTTGAGCGTGACTTCCTGCCCATCAATCAGGGCTACAATAATCTGCCCGTTTTCTGCCTGATCCGATTTTTTGATAATGACCTGATCACCGTCGAGAATACCCGCCTCGATCATGGAATCCCCGGCCACTTCAAGGGCGTAGTAGTCCCCACTGCCCAGCATGTCGGCGGGGATGGACAGGGAATTGGACGTGTCCGCCATGGCCTCTATCGGCAGGCCTGCGGCAATGCGGCCATAGAGGGGGATTTTAATGGAATCCTGCTTTTGCCGCGTAAAGCTGCCACGAATGACATTGGCGGGCAGTTCTTCCTCCATTTCGGGGAGTTGAATAACCTCCAGCGCACGCGCCCGGTGGTGGTGGCGGCGCAGAAAGCCACGTTCTTCCAGCCCGGAAATCAGGCGGTGGATGCCGGACTTGGAGCGCAGGCCCATGGCCTCACGCATTTCATCAAACGAGGGGGAAAAACCGGTCTGCTTGAGGTGCGAATCAATAAAAAGAAGAAGCTTGTGCTGTTTTCGGGTCAGCATGTCGCACCTCGGCCTGTCTGTTCAAAATGGAATATTAATCTCATAGTTTGTTCTATGTAAGTTCTTGTTTTTGTCAATATCTAATTCAGGGCAAATGTAGGATACGGCACGGCGTGCCTGCTTTTTGGGCGCTGGCATGGGGGGGGCGTACAATCAACGCCTGACTTTGGGCCAGAATGTTCAATTGGGCGGAGCCTTGCTGGCCAAATGGAGTAGCAACGCACAGGCCTTCGCTATTGGTGTGAAGTGTGGCGCGCAAAAAATCCTGCCGCTGGTCATTTTCCTTTACGTCCGCGCCCAAAAGGGCTGCCTGTGTGTCCAGCGTGTTCTCCACAGCCTGCCCCATGAGCTTGCGTAGGGCAGGGAGCACAAACACCACGGAGCAGACCAGTGCGGCAACCGGGTTGCCCGGTAAACCCAGCACGGGCATGCCATTGAGCGTGCCCGACATGAGCGGCTTGCCCGGCCGCATGGCTATTTTCCAGAAATTCTGCACAAGCCCCGCTTTTTCCAGCGTTGGGCGCACCAGATCATAGGTGCCAACACTGGCCCCCCCAATAGTAACCAGCATGTCCAGATCGTGGATGTGGGCAAAGGCCGAGGAAAGCGATGCCGCATTGTCGCGCGCTACGGGCAGGATATGGGCATCGGCACCCTCCTGGCCCAGCAGGGCTGCAAGCATGAAGGACGCGGAGTTGAAAATGCCGTCCGGTGGGGCTGTATCTCCGGGTAGGAGAATTTCATCCCCCGTGGCCACAATACCCACACGGGGGCGGCGGTGGACTGGTAGCCAGACGGCCCCCCCCGCGGCAGCCAGCCCAATGTCCCTTGCGCCGAGTCTGCTGCCCGCGTGCAGCAGCACGGAGCCGTGGGCAAAGTCCTGTCCCTGCGGTCGAATATGTTGCCCCTTTATGGCGCTCTGGGTGAGGGTGACCAACTGCCCCGCAAGCTGGGTGTTTTCCTGTATGACAACGCTATCGGCCCCATTGGGCACCTGACTGCCCGTAAAAAGGCGCACGCATTCACCCTCTGCCACGGTATGGGCGGACGGCCTGCCTGCGGGGGCTTCGTCCATAATCCGCAATGTAGCGCCCTGTTGGGCATCTGCTGCGCGGACCGCGTAGCCATCCATGGCGGAAACATCGACCGGTGGGTTGGCCCTGCGTGCCAGCACGTCCTGTGCCAGAATGCGGCCGCATGCGGCGGTCAGGGCCACGGTTTCCTGCCCGCAGGGGAGCAGGTTTTCCAGAATTCTGGCCCGCGCGGTTGCCACATCCAGCATGAATTCGTCTCCTTTTGGCGTCCGTGGCGCCATATTGATGTAAGAAAGCTTGACCTTTTGCCTTTGTATGCGCATTTTGCCGCAACTTGAACACCGCCGGAGCCGTATGGACCGGCTCTGTAAATATGTTCTGCTGAGGAAGTCATGGCCAAGACCAACGTCATCAAGATCCGTCTCGTCTCGACGGCTGACACCGGTTACTTCTATGTGACCAAGAAAAATGCCCGCGCTCACACGGGTAAAATGGAACTGAAGAAGTACGACCCGGTTGCACGCAAGCACGTCGTATTCCGTGAAGCCAAAATCAAGTAATTCTGGCCAGATCGGTATCTTATAAAAAAACGGCGCCATTGAGCGCCGTTTTTTTATGTGGGTTTTTTATACAGGGCATACAGGCTCACGCCCGGTCAACCCGGCTGGCACATGTGCTGGGTAGGGTTAAAAAAGCGGATCGCGCCGGTCGTAGGGGACAACCACATCATTGCGGTTGGCCATGTTCAGCATGGCACGGGCACGTTCATCCAGAATATCCGTATCCAGCGTGTTTTCACGCAGGCCATTGACGCGGCGCTTCCATGCGTTCTGTTCGGCCTGTGCGTCCGTGCGGGCCTGTTTGGCCTGTTCCAGCAGGCCAAGCTGCTGCTGGTAGGCCTGCATGCCGTGGTCGCCCTGTGTGGCGTTCCAGCCAAAGTAACCGGCAATGCTTAAAAATGCCAAAGGTGGCACCACGGCGCGTACAACGCGGCGAAAGAAACGGCCAATCTGCACTTTTGGTCAGCTCCTTGCCAGAGTCGTGGTTACCAAGAGACATGAATACAGCGTAATCTGTAACTCATGTTACGCCAGATAGGGAAGGGTGTTGCATACAAAAAAAAGCCGGTCCCACAAGGGACCGGCCTGATCTGGCGTTGCATAGGGGCAGAAAACCCTGCCTGCGCTCCAGTCTTTAGCTGTTTTTGAGGATCGTACGGCCTGCATACTGGGCGGCTGTAACCAGTTCCTGCTCAATACGGATGAGCTGGTTGTATTTGGCCGTCCGGTCGGAGCGGGAGAGCGAGCCGGTTTTGATCTGCCCGCAGTTGGTGGCAACGGCCAGATCGGCAATGGTGGAATCTTCCGTCTCACCCGAGCGGTGGCTCATAACGGCGGTGTAGCCTGCCCGATGGGCCATTTCCACGGCCTGAAGGGTTTCTGTCAGTGTGCCAATCTGGTTCACCTTGACCAGCAGGGAGTTGGCAATGCCAGCCTTGATCCCGCGGCTGAGGCGCTCAGGGTTGGTGACAAACAGGTCATCGCCCACGAGCTGCACTTTTTTGCCCAGTGTCTGCGTCAGCAGTGCCCAGCCTTCCCAGTCATCTTCTGCCATGCCGTCTTCAATGGAAACAATCGGGTAGCGGTTTACCAGATCTTCCAGATAAGCGACCATGCCTGCGGAATCGAGGCTCTTGCCTTCACCTTCCATGACGTAGTGGCCGTTTTTGAAGAATTCCGTGCTGGCGCAGTCCAGTGCAAAGGTTACGTCCTGCCCGGGGCGGTAGCCTGCGGCTTCCACGGCGCGGGTAATAAAGCCCAGTGCCTCATCAGCCGATTTAAGGGCCGGGGCAAAGCCACCTTCATCACCGACATTGGTGTTCAGGCTCGCAGCGCTCAGCGCTTTTTTCAGATGGGCAAAAATTTCAGACCCCCAGCGAATGGCGTCCGCAACGGTTGGCGCGCCCACGGGCTGGATCATGAATTCCTGAATGTCGATCGGGTTATCCGCGTGCTGGCCACCGTTCACGATGTTCATCATGGGAACAGGCAGGACATGGGCGAACGACCCGCCAACATAGCGGTACAGCGGGACTTCCAGTTCCGCCGCCGTTGCCTTGGCCACAGCGAGCGAGACGCCCAGAATGGCATTGGCCCCCATGCGGCTTTTGTTGGGGGTGCCATCCAGATCAATCATGGCGTTGTCGATGTCGATCTGGTCAGAGGATTCCGCCCCCTGCAAGGTGGGCAGGATTTCGCTCTCAATGTTTTCAATGGCGCGGAGCACGCCTTTGCCACCATAGCGCCGTGCATCACCATCGCGCAGTTCCACGGCTTCATGTGCGCCGGTTGACGCGCCAGAGGGAACAGCCGCGCGGCCTTTGGCACCGGATGCCAGTTCCACGTCCACTTCCACGGTGGGGTTGCCACGGCTATCCAGAATTTCGCGGGCGATAATGTCAACAATGGCGCTCATGGTGTTTGTTCCTGCTTGTCAGTGGCACTGGCTGGGGCTGGTGCCGTCGTTTCTTATTCTTGAATCTATGATGCTACCTGTATGGAGCTTTCCTCCACGCGGTTGCTAGTGGCAGCGTCTTGGGCTTTTCTGTCAACACTGAGAACAAGAAAATACAGAGAAAAAGGTATCCGTTCCCCCATGAAGAAGCTTCCATTTCTGGGCGTGGTTCTGATGTTGGCGGGGGTTTTGCCCTACGTCTTATGCACATGCGCCATTGTGTTCTACGATTCCCGCGTGCCAGTGCCCAATCTGCTTATGGTGGAGGTGCTGTACGGGGCTGTCAGCCTTGGCTTTATCGGTGCGGTGCATTGGGGGCAGGCGCTTGAGGTTGAGCGCACCATTCTGGTGGCCTCGGCCGCACGCACGGACCATGTGCGCCTTCTGCTGGGGGTTGTGCCCGCACTGGTGGGCTGGCTTGCGAGCTGCGTGGGTGTTCTGTGGCAGCCTCTGGGTGGGCTTGGGGTGCTGGCCGTGGCGTTCCCGCTTGTGGCCCTGACCGAACGTGCGGCATGGCGGCGTGGGTGGGTGCCGCCGGGTTACATGGGGGTGCGCTGGATTGTTACTGCGGTTACAGAATGCTGCGTGCTCATGACGCTGCTGGTTCGCTTTTTGTGAATGGCGGACAGGGTGCGGGTGCGGTAAAAAAACGCATCGGATTGTTATAACACGCATGGGCCGCGTAACACGCGCAGACCAGTAGGGAAGTGGAAAGCAGGGCTTATGAACGGCAAACCGCGCATTCTGGTAAAAGGGGCAGGTGTGGCGGGGTTGACCGCCGCCGTAACGCTTGCGGAGCGTGGCGGGGTTGTCACCCTGTATGACTGCGCGGACAGGGTAGGGGCGGGTGCCTCGTGGATGGCGGGTGGCATGCTTGCCCCATGGTGCGAGGCGGAGTCCGCTCCGGCGGAAGTCACCGCTCAGTCAGTGGATTCGGTGGACTGGTGGGCAAGCCATGTGCCCGGTGTTGTGCGCGAGGGCAGTCTGGTGCTGGCACCTGCGCGTGATGTGGGTGAACTTGCACGCTTCGGACGGCGCACCTCGCACTTTGAAACTGTGGGTGAGGCCGATATTGCACGGCTTGAGCCAGACCTTGCAGGGCGGTTTCAAAAAGGGCTGTTCTTTGCTGATGAAGGGCATGTGGACCCGCGCAAGGCCCTGCCTGCTCTGGCCGATTCTTTAGTGCGTATGGGCGGGCAGGTTGTGGTGGCACCCGCACAGGCCCCGGACGAGGCGGGCTTTGACTGGGTAGTGGACTGCACCGGCCTGCATGTGCGTGACCAGCTTGACCACCTGCGTGGTGTGCGTGGTGAAATGCTGCTGCTGCGCTGCGAGGATGTTATTCTGCACAGACCCGTACGTATGTTGCATCCGCGCATTCCGGTTTACATTGTGCCGCGTGATAACCATGTGTTCATGGTCGGTGCCACCATGGTGGAAAGCGAGAATGCAGGCGGCATGACCGTACGCGCCATGATGGAACTGCTCAATTCCGCATGGACCCTGCATCCCGGCTTTGCCGAAGCGGAAATTCTGGAAATGGGGACGGGTCTGCGCCCCTCCTATCCGGATAACATGCCCCGCGTGGTGCGCCAGGGGCGGCATGTGTATGTTAATGGCATGTACCGTCATGGTTTTTTGCTCTCCCCCGCACGGGCACGGGAGGCTGCGGACCTTGTTTTCGGGCCATAAGGCCCAAGGAGTGATGCCCGATGAAAATAACCGTCAATGATGAGACGCAGGATGTGTCCGCAACAACTCTCGCCGGGTTGATTGATGAGCTGGGCTACGCCGGTGCGCGTATTGCCACTGCGCTGAACGGGCATTTTGTACCAAAAACCGAGCGCGTGAGCGCTACGTTGGCTGCGGGTGCGCGGGTGGAAATTGTCGCCCCCATGCAGGGGGGGTAACGGGTATGACGGCATTGTTTTACGGGCAGGAACTGTCTTCCGCTCTTATGTTGGGCACGGCGCAGTACCCATCGCCCGAAATCCTGCGAGACGCCGTACTGGCTGCACGTCCGGGGGTGTTGACTGTCTCGCTCCGCCGCGAATCCGCAGGCGAGCGGGCCGGGCAGGCCTTCTGGTCCCTTGTGCACGACCTTGGTGTGCCGGTTCTGCCCAACACGGCGGGCTGCCACACGGTTAAGGAGGCGGTGACAACCGCCCACATGGCGCGTGAGGTGTTTGGCACGGACTGGATCAAGCTGGAGGTTATTGGCGAGCTGGATACGCTCCAGCCCGATGTGTTCGGGCTGGTAGAGGCTGCACGGATCCTGACCGAGGAGGGGTTCAAGGTTTTCCCCTACACCACGGAAGATCTGGTGGTGGCCGAGCGCCTGCTGGCTGCCGGGTGCGAGGTGCTTATGCCGTGGGGTGCGCCCATAGGCTCGGGCAAGGGGCTGAACAACCTGTTTGGCCTGCGGGCCATGCGTGCGCATTTTCCCTCGGTGCCACTGGTGGTGGATGCGGGCATAGGTGTGCCCTCCCACGCAGCACAGGCGCTGGAAATGGGGTATGATGCGGTGCTGATCAACACAGCCGTTGCCAAGGCGGGGGACCCGGTGCGTATGGCGCAGGCCTTTGGTCTGGCGGTACAGGCGGGCACACTTGCCCGTATGGCAGACCCCATGGAAGAGCGCGATATGGCAGCACCCTCCACCCCCGTTGCCGGAAAGGCGTTTTTGGGATGAGCACTCTGGCGCAAAAATTCTATCCTGTTGTGGACAGCGCCCAGTGGGTTAACCGCCTTGGGGCTGCGGGTGCGCGCTTTATCCAGCTCCGGGTCAAGGACCTGCCAGAACCCGACCTGCGCGCACAGGTGCGTCTGGCGCGGGATTATGCGGCAAAGCATGACGTGTGTCTGGTGCTCAATGACTTCTGGCAACTCGCGTTGGAGGAAGGGGTTTCCTACATCCATCTGGGGCAGGAAGATCTGGATACGGCCGATATGGCGGCCATTCGCAAAGGCGGCCTGCGCGTGGGCATTAGCACCCATTGCCATGAGGAGCTGGAGCGCGCGCTAACCTTTGCCCCCGATTACGTGGCACTGGGTCCGGTCTGGGAAACCCGGCTTAAAAAAATGGCGTTTGGCCCGCAAGGCGTTGAAAAACTGCGCGAATGGAAGCAACGGATAGGGGACATGCCCCTTGTTGCCATTGGCGGGGTTACACTCCAGCGCGCCCCGTTGTGCCTTGCTGCTGGGGCGGATTGCGTATCCGCCGTATCCGCCTTTACCCAGCATGCCGACCCGGAAGGGCAGGTCAGGGCGTGGCAGGTAGCAACCGGAGGGTAGGTGCCGCGCCTAAAGGTCTTTTGGGTTAGCCGCCGCTAAAAATCCGCGCAGCGTCCGCTTTGCCAAACAGTGTTAAAAGCACGCGCGCGGAGGCAGGTAGGCGGTAGCCCGTGGGCCTTGCCCCCATGTCGGGTAGGATACGCAGGGCTTCGGCATGGGCGGTGTCGAGTAGCAGATCGACCAGAATTTCCGGCGCCATGCGGTATTCGGGCAGGCCGGACTGCCTGCGGCCCGTGGCTTCCCCCCCACCGCGCAGGCGAAAATCCTCATCTGCGATTAAAAAACCATCCTCTGTCTCACGCAGGCAGGCCAGCCGCCTGCGTGCTGTCTGGCCCAGACCGGCATCATGGAGCATCAGGCAGTAGGATGCCTTGGAGCCACGGCCTACGCGGCCGCGCAACTGGTGGAGTTGGGCCAGTCCAAACCGCTCGGCATGTTCAATCACCATAATCGTGGCGGTGGGGACATCCACCCCAACCTCGATTACGGTTGTGGCGACCAGAATGCGGGTTTGCCCATTGGCAAAATCCTGTAGGGCCTGTTCGCGTGCGTTGGTGTCCTGCTGTCCGTGGGCAATGCCAACCAGATTGCCAAACCTGTCCACCAGACTGGCCTGCCGGGCCTCGGCTGCGGCAATGTCGAGTGCCTCACTCTCGGAAACAAGGGGGCAGACCCAGAAAATCTGCGCCCCTGCAAGCAGGGCGCGGGCAATCCCTTCGAGAATGTCGTCCATGGTGTTCAGGTTGTGCAACGAGGTGCGGATAGGCTTGCGGCCAGATGGTTTACCCTCCAGACGGCTGACCTGCATGTCCCCGAACTGGGTTAGCAGCAGAGTGCGGGGGATGGGGGTCGCGGTCATGACAAGCATGTCCGCCCTGTGGCCTTTTTCTACCAGAGTCAGGCGCTGGTCCACGCCAAAGCGGTGCTGTTCGTCCACCACGGCCAGCCCGAGGTCTGCAAATTTTACGCTCTCCTGCACCAGTGCGTGGGTGCCCACTGCCAGTCTGGCGGTGCCGTCCGCCATGTCGGCCAGCGCTTTTTTGCGTGCCTTGCCTTTGACCGAACTGCACAAAAACGCCACCGGTACGGGGGAGAGGCGGGCAAAGGTTGCCGCATGCTGGCGGGCTAGAATTTCGGTCGGGGCCATAATGGCCGCCTGTGCGCCAGCTTCTGCCGCGCGGAGCATGGCCAGCAGGGCCACCAGTGTTTTGCCTGCCCCCACATCACCCTGGAGCAGCCTGCTCATGCGGTGGGGGGCGGCCATGTCCGCCTCTATCTGGCGCAGCACATGGGCCTGTCCGTGGGTTAGCGGGTGGCCAAATGTGGCAAGGGCCTGTTTTTGCAGGTGCCCATCCCCTTGCAGGCTTCGGCCGGGGCGGCTGCGGGTGGCCTGCTGGGCAATACGCATGGCAAGCTGGTCGGCCAGCAGTTCATCACACGCCAGACGGGCCTGTGCGCGGGCGCGCTCGGCCTGCCAGTCCGTGCCGGTGTGGCTGCCTGCAATGCTGTCGGGCTTTTGCATCCATGTGAGCGCGGTGACAAAATCTGGCCAGTTTTTTTGGGCGACCAGTGCGGGGTCATGCCATTCGGGCAGGTCTGGCGGGAGCAGGGCAAGTGCTGCGGCCATGGCCTGGCGTACCTGCCCGCCAAACAGGCCCGCAGTCAGCGGCCATACCGGGTCCAGCAGTGGAATACGCTCAATCTGGCGGGCAGGGAGCAGGTAGTCGGGCGTGGTCATGCACATCCGCTCACCAAACCGCTCAATTTTACCTGATACGGCAATTTGTGCCCCACTCGTGGCCTGTTTTGCCTGCCATGGAGAGAAAAAAGCGATCTCCATCAGCCCCGTATCGTCCGATAGGGTGGCGCGCCATGGCTGGCGGGTGCGCGGGGCGGGGGCGCGTACGTCCAGCACGGTGCCGCAAACTGTTGCAATTGTGTCAGGCCTGAGTTGTGCAAGTGTTGGCCGCAGCCGCCTGTCGGTTACACTTTCGGGCAGGCAGAACAGCAGGTCCATGACCCGGGACCCACCGGCAATTTTGGCCAAAAGGCGTGCCCGTGCCACATTAACGCAGCCAAGGCTGTCCAGTGGTGCGGCAAGGGCTGCAAGGGCAGATGCACCTGCCCATTGCAAAACCGAAGCGGATGTGAAGGGTGGGGGACTGGACACGGACGGTAGACAGGCCTCTGTTTGCAGGCTGACAGACAGGAACAGCATCGGTATAGGACAGCAACGCCATGCAACACAATTTTACAACGCCTTCGGACACGCTTTCTTCCAACGCCTCTGACGGGTCGGAAGATTCTCTTGCGGCCCGCCGCCGCAGGCTCAAGTTCCGCGCCAACCATCGCGGTACGTTCGAGACCGATATCCTGATCGGCGGTTTTGTGGAGGAAACGGCGGACAGCCTGAACCCCGAAGAACTGACGGACATGGAATCCATACTCGAAATGCCCGACCCCGACCTGACAGACTGGCTGTTTGGCCGTCTGCCCTTGCCGGAGGAAAAAGCAACCCCCATGTTGCGGCGCATGGTTGAAGCATGCCGTGCAAGGTGCGGAAAATAAACTATTCCTCCCTCGTGGGAAGATCAGGCAGGACAGAGAAACAGGGCAGATGACAGCAGACACAGGTGCCGCACCAAATCGTCGGATTGCCACAATTTGGGGCGTGCCGGAGGGGTACGATGCCCTTTTGCTTGCCCGCCGCGCGCGTGAGCACAAGGGGGTTTTGCTGCACATAGCCCGTAACGACGCCTCCATGGCGCGGCTGGCGGACACGCTGGCCTTTGTCGCGACTGATGTGGAAGTCCTGCGTTTTCCCGCATGGGACTGCCTGCCATACGACCGGGTTTCGCCCAACCCCACAATCGTGGCCGAGCGGGTAGCAACCCTGACCCGCCTGCTTGAGCCCTCCGGCGGCAAGCCCCGCCTTGTGCTGACCACGGTTAACGGGGCTATCCAGCGCGTAGCTCCGCGCAAGACGTTTGCAGGTCAGTCCCTGAACATTCGCACGGGCGAGAGCCTTGACCAGTCCTTGCTGATTGAGCTGCTGATCGCCAATGGCTACACCCGCACCGATACGGTGATGGAGGCGGGCGAATTTGCAACGCGTGGCGGTATTTTTGACCTGTACCCCGCAGGAGCGCCCGAACCCGTACGCCTTGACCTGTTTGGGGACGAGGTGGAGAACATCCGCGCGTTTGACCCCGGCACCCAGCGCTCGACAGATAAGCGCGATGGGCTGGTGCTTTGCCCCGTGTCCGAGTTCTCGCTCGATGCGGCCAGCATAAGCCTGTTCCGCACAGGCTGGCGCGATGCGTTTGGCCCGGCGGCTGCGGCCGACCCTTTGTACGAACATATTTCCGACGGGCGCAGATACCCCGGTATTGAACACTGGCTCCCCCTGTTCCATGAGCAGATGGAAACCGTGTTCGATTACCTGCCCGGAGCCGCACTCTCGCTCGATTATCAGGTCGAGGATGTTCTGACAGCTCGGTTGGACATGATCGCGGACCATTATCAGGCGCGTAAAATGCCGGTCCGGGAAGGGGAGACGCCCTACCGCCCGCTTCCTCCGCACCTGCTGTACATGGATTTGAAGGGGTGGGAGGCAGCCGTTGCCCGCCTGCCCGCCGTGGCCTTCAGCCCCTACGCGCAGCCCGATGGGGCAGAGGGGATGGATGTTGGCGGCAGGCCGGGCAAAATGTTTTCCAAAATTGTGCCCGGTGCCCAGCGTGAGCAGGTGTTTACCCTACTGGGCGAGCAGGTGCGTGAATGGGCGCAGGTCAAGCGTCGCACGTTTATTGCAGCATGGAGCAAGGGCTCGCGCGAGCGTATTGGTGTGCTGCTGCGTGAACACGGGGTGGCGACGGACACGTTCGAGACATGGGAGCAGGCGCACAAGGCCAAGGCTGGCCCCGTGGGCTTGCTCACCCTTGGGCTTGAGCGCGGCTTTGTGGCCGAGGATCTGGCGTTTGTGTCCGAGCAGGACCTGCTGGGCGAGCGCATTGGCCGCCCGCCACGCCGCCGCCGCCGTGCGGATGAGCTGATTGCCGAGGCAAGCGAGCTTTCCGGCGGGGACCTGATTGTCCATCAGGACTACGGCATTGGCCGGTATGACGGGCTGGAGACAGTCAGTGTGGGTGTTGCCCCGCATGACTGCCTGCGCCTGCTCTATGATGGTGGGGAAAAACTCTACCTGCCGGTGGAAAATATTGAACTGCTCAGCCGGTTTGGCTCCGATCAGGCCGGTGTGTCGCTTGACAGGCTGGGCGGGGTTGCGTGGCAGAACCGTAAATCGCAGATGAAAACCCGCATCCGCGACATGGCGGGGGAGCTTATTCGCACTGCCGCAGCCCGAGCACTCAAGGAAGCACCGGAATTACTCCCCCCCGAAGGCATGTGGGACGAATTTTGTGCCCGCTTCCCCTTTGTGGAAACGGATGACCAGTCCCGCGCCATATCGGATGTGCTGGAGGATATGTCCTCCGGCCGCCCCATGGACCGGCTTGTGTGTGGTGATGTCGGCTTTGGCAAAACGGAGGTCGCACTCCGGGCCGCATTTGTGGCGGCCATGTCTGGCGGGCAGGTGGCGGTTGTTGTGCCCACCACGCTGCTGGCCCGCCAGCACTACCGTACCTTTGCTGCACGCTTTGAGGGGTTTCCCATAAAAGTGGCCCAGCTTTCGCGCATGGTTACGGGCAAGGAGGCAACAGAGGTTCGCAAGGGGCTGACGGATGGCAGCGTGAATGTGGTAATCGGGACCCACGCGCTGCTGGCCAAAACGGTCAAGTTTGCATCGCTCGAACTGCTGATTATTGATGAGGAACAGCACTTTGGCGTGTCGCATAAGGAAAAGCTGAAAGCCCTGCGCGAGGATGTGCATGTGCTCACCCTGTCCGCCACCCCCTTGCCGCGTACACTCCAGCTTTCGCTCTCTGGCGTGCGGGAGATGAGCCTGATTGCAACCCCACCAACAGACCGTCTGGCTGTGCGGACGTTTATCATGCCCTTTGATAGCGTGGTCATCCGCGAGGCCATCCAGCGCGAACGCTTCCGGGGTGGGCAGATTTTTTGTGTCGCACCCCGGATTGAGGATCTGGATCAACTGGCCGAACGTCTGAGCAGCATTGTGCCCGATGCCCGGGTGGTGCAGGCGCATGGTCGCCTGTCCCCCACGGAACTCGAACGGGTGATGACCGAGTTTTCCGATGGGCAGTATGACATTCTGCTCTCCACCAATATTGTGGAAAGCGGGCTGGACATGCCTGCGGTCAACACGCTGATCATCCACCGGGCGGACATGTTCGGGCTGGGCCAGCTTTACCAACTGCGTGGCCGTGTGGGGCGTGGCAAGCAGCGAGGCTACGCCTACCTGACATGGCCGCAGACCCATACCCTTTCCGCATCAGCGGAAAAGCGGCTGGAGGTCATGCAGACACTGGATACGCTGGGGGCAGGCTTTACTCTGGCCTCGCACGATCTTGACCTGCGTGGGGCTGGCAACCTGCTGGGAGACCAGCAGTCCGGCCATGTGCGTGAGGTGGGGATTGAGCTGTACCAGCAGATGCTTGAAGATGCGGTGGCCGACCTGCGCTCGGACAAAGGGCGTAATGCGGAAAACGACCGGGGCTGGACCCCCAATATTGTCATGGGGCTGCCTGTCCTTATCCCCGATGCCTATGTGCCGGACCTACCGGTGCGTCTGGGGCTTTACCGCAGAATCAGTGGTTTGGCGTCTGATGCTGAGCTGGAGGCTATGGAGGCGGAACTGGTGGACCGTTTTGGTTCAGTTCCCGAGGAAGTTAAAAACCTCCTCAATATTGTTGATCTTAAAAGATTTTGCCGTCAGGCCGGAGTGGAGCGGGTAGAAGCTGGGCCAAAAGGCATGGTGCTCCAGTTCCGTAACAACAGCTTTGCCAACCCCGGCAGCCTTGTGCAGTGGATGGGCCGTTGGAAGGATGGCACGGTCCGTCTGCGACCAGACCACAAAATGGCTGTTGTGCGGGAGTTGACCAACGTGCAGCGCATTGACCTCGCCCGTAAGGTGCTCAAAGACCTTGCCCAGATGTGTGAGCGCGAAATGGCCTGAAAAACGGCCCGGTCTGCCCTGTTTTTAAACAATAAAGTCCCTGCACAGGCTTTGGCTGCTGTGCAGGGACGATGCTTATTTGATGGGAAGTGGAAAGCCGTTAACGGTCAGCACGCCACCTTCCCATGTGGTGTCCCACGTATTCTGCTCACCCGAGCGGTGGCTGACCAGCCTGCCCAGAACAAGGCCTGCGGCCAGTTTCATCTGACGGGCGGCGCGGGCTTTTTCAATCAGTTCTTCCAGATTGGTAATTTCCAGATGCCCCGAGGCGGATGTGGCGGCCACGTCCCCCGTAAGCGTTGCCTGACCATGGCCTTGTAGGCGCACCGTACCTTCGGCTGCCTCAAAGTTGGTAATGGTGGCATGCACGGCAGGGGCGGACTTGCTTTGCCCGCCAATGGCGCTGACCAGTGCGGGAATTTCCGCCGTGGGGAGCGAGAACGCCGCCCGCGCCGTGGACGGCAGGAGTTGCTGGTTGGCCACGTTATGGAAAGACAGACCCGTCATGCTCAGCGAGGCAGCACTGGTGCGTGCGGTGGCAGCACCTTGCATCTGGTAGCGCGCGGTTGCGACATTCACATGCGCGGCTCCATGTTCAATGGTGGCTGTGTTCCATGTCAGGTCATAAGTCCCGCCAGACTGAAGGCTGGTGGCAACCTGTCTGCCCTGTTCTGCAAGCCATTGCGTGCAGGCCCCGTTGTGCTGCCCGGTCATGGCGGAAACCAGCAGAAGGGAGGCAGCCTGAGCAAGGTCCTGCATAGCCTGTGGGCTGGACGCCTGACCGGTAAAAACCAGCTTTTTAACATGCAGGCTGGTGGTCCCGGTCGGGGCGCTTACAATCAGGTCATGGTAAATCAGGCCTTTTGGAGTGTCCTCCTCCGAGCTGGCACGAACAGTTGCACAGCCAGAGGGCGGGGCGGCAAGGGCGGTTTCTGCGGGGGCGATGGCGCACAGACTCACGACCCCGAGAAGATGGAGGGAAAAAGGAGAGTTCTGCTTCATTTCGCAAGGAAGGTGCCGTAAGTAAAAATTGCAGGCAATACAAGATTATCATGGAAGAGGCACAACCGTGCGGTTTTTAAAGATTGACCCCTTTTTGCTGGGGCTGCTGGCCTCTGTTCTACTGGCAACACTGGTGCCCTGCCATGGGGCGGCGGTGCCGGTTTTCCACTGGTTGTCTGTCGGGCTGATCGCGCTCATGTTTTTTTTGCAAGGCGCGCGCCTGTCGCGCAAGGCGGTGCTGGATGGCGTGGTGGCATGGAAGCTGCACCTGCTTATTTTAAGCTGCACGTTTGTCCTGTTCCCGCTGCTGGGGCTTGCAGCCCATGCCCTGTTCCCAGGCCTGTTGCAGCCAGACCTGTGGATGGGGGTCCTGTTCCTGTGCTGCCTGCCTTCTACGGTGCAGTCCTCTATTGCCTTTACCTCCATTGCTGGGGGTAATGTGCCAGCCGCTGTGTGTGCTGCTACGGCTTCCAACGTGTTTGGCATTTTTATTACGCCGGTGCTGGTGGGGGTGGTGCTCAGCCAGCATGGTCAGGCAACGGGCAACCCGCTGGATATTGTGTACCAGCTTTTGCTCCCGTTCATTTTGGGGCAGGTGTTGCAGCCATGGCTTGGCGCATGGGCGCACAGGAACAAGAAAATACTCTCCTTTTCCGACCGTGGTTCGGTTCTGGTGGTTGTGTACGCAGCGTTTAGTGATGCGGTTATGCAGGGGCTATGGCACCGCCTGCCACTGGCGGAACTGGGGTTGATTGCGGTGGTGGATACGGTGCTGCTGTTTAGCGTGCTGGGGCTGACCATTTTTGGTGGTCGCCTGATTGGCCTCCCCCTGAAGGACGAAATTGCCGTGGTGTTCTGCGGCTCCAAAAAAACGCTGGCTTCCGGCGTGCCCATGGCCAACGTGTTGTTTCCGCCTGCATCTGTGGGGGTTATTGTTCTGCCGCTCATGCTGTATCACCAGATCCAGCTTTTTGTCTGTGCCGTGCTGGCCCGCAGGTTTGCGCGGCTGAGTGAGGAGCGGGCGGCTGCGTCCACAAAGCCAGCGGGGCAGTCTGGCTAGGGCGTTTTTTTGAATTCATGCGAGGGGAGCGCGGTTGTGGCGGGTCTGGATCCTGAAGACTGGGAAGAACTGAAAGCTCAGGGGCACCAGATGCTCGATGACATGTTGGAGAGCATTCGCCATGTGTCCCAAGGGCCTGTGTGGCAACCCATGCCCCCCTCGGTGCGCCAGAGCTTTCATGCGGCCCCGCTACCCGATGCCGGGCAGGAACTGGGGGCACTTTACCAGCAGTTTGCCACCATGGTGCAGCCTTATGCCGTGGGCAACAGGCACCCCCGTTTTATGGGCTGGGTGCATGGGGGCGGCACGGCACAGGGCATGCTGGCCGAAATGCTGGCAGCAGGGCTGAACGCCAATCTGGGTGGGCGGGACCACGCGCCTGTTGAGGTTGAGCGCATGGTTATCCGCTGGGCGGCACAGATGTTCGGCTTCCCCCCCGATGCCACGGGGGTGCTGGTGACTGGCTCGTCCATGGCCAATTTTATTGCCATACTGACCGCCACCCGCAATGTGCCCGCAGGGCAGGAAATGCGCCAGCACGGCGTTGGGGGCCGTAGGCTGGTGGGGTATGCGGGGGAGAGCGCTCATGGCTGCGTGGCCCGTGCGTTTGATATGGCGGGTCTGGGCGAGCAGGCGTTGCGGCGTGTGCCACTTGATGCTGCGTTCCGTATGGATGTTGCAGCCCTTAAAAGCATGATCGCACAGGACAGGGCGGCCGGGTTTGAGCCGTTCCTTGTTGTGGGTACGGCAGGGACAGTGGACACTGGCAGTATTGACCCGCTGGACACACTGGCCGACCTGGCAGCCCAGGAAGGTCTGTGGTTCCATGTTGATGGCGCCTTTGGTGCGCTGGCAAGGCTTGCCCCCGATCTGGCTCCCCTGCTTGGCGGGCTTGAACGGGCCGATAGTCTGGCCTTTGATTTTCATAAATGGGCACAGGTCCCCTACGATGCGGGCTGCGTGCTTGTGCGCGAGCCGGGCAGGCAGGCAGCGGCCTTTGCACAGTCACTCGCCTATCTCTCGCGCGAGGACAGGGGGCTTGCGGCTGGGGCTCCATGGTTCTGTGACCTTGGGCCAGACCTCTCACGCGGGTTTCGTGCGCTCAAAGTCTGGTTTGCGCTGGCCGGGTTTGGCACTCAGGCTTTGGGGCAGGTGGTTTCCACCTCGTGCGCGTTGGCGCAGGGGCTGGCCCAGCAGGTGCAACAAGCACCCTATCTGCAACTGCTCGCACCCGTTACGCTGAATGTTGTGTGCTTTAGGGTGGTTACCCCCGATGTGGAGGATCTGGACCATCTGAATGGCGAGTTGGTGAAGGACCTACAGGTGAGCGGCGTTGTCGCCCCGTCCACAACCCGGATTGGCGGCGTGCTGGCCATTCGGGTAGCCCTTGTTAACCACCGTACGACCGAGGCCGATGTGGCCATATTACTGGACGCCCTGCATTCCTTTTTGGAGGTGCGTCTGGCCCATGTCCACATGATGCAGGCGATGGACAGTATGGCGGGGGCTTAACCCCGCCTGCGCGAACGCTTTTCGTCAAACAGTGCGGAAAGGGACTGGAGCATGGTCCCGCCCAGTTCTTCCGCATCGGTAATGGTTACGGCCCGCTGGTAGTATCGGGTTACATCATGCCCGATACCAATGGCGGTCAGTTCCACCGGACTGCGGTTTTCGATCATGTGTATGACCTCGCGCAAGTGGTCCTCCAGATATGAGGCGGGGTTGACCGATAGTGTGCTGTCATCCACCGGGGCACCGTCGGAAATGACCATAAGAATTTTACGGGATTCGGGGCGGCTTTTAACACGGCGCCATGCCCAGAGCAGGGCTTCGCCGTCTATGTTTTCCTTCAGTAGCCCTTCACGCAGCATCAGTCCCAGATTGGTGCGCGCGCGCCGCCACGGCGTGTCTGCCCCCTTGTAAATAATGTGGCGCAGATCGTTCAGGCGGCCGGGGTTTTCGGGCTTGTTGTTCTGCACCCATACTTCACGGCTCTGCCCACCTTTCCAAGCACGAGTGGTAAAGCCCAGAATTTCCACCTTTACACCGCAGCGTTCCAGTGTGCGGGCCAGAATGTCCCCACAGGATGCAGCAACGGATATGGGGCGGCCGCGCATGGAGCCGGAGTTGTCTATGAGCAGGGTGACAACCGTGTCGCGGAACTCGGTATCCTTTTCCTGCTTGTAGGAGAGGGAGAGGCGGGGGTTGACCACAATACGCGACAGCCTGCCCGCATCCAGCATGCCCTCTTCCAGATCAAACGACCACGAGCGGGTCTGCTGCGCCATCAGGCGGCGCTGGAGGCGGTTGGCAAGGCGGGAGACAACCCCGTGCAGTGTTGCAAGCTGGAGGTCCAACTGGTGGCGCAGGCGGGTCAGTTCCTCGGGGTCACACAGGTCTTCGGCCAGAATTTCTTCATCAAACCCGGTGGTGTAGGCATGGTAGCCCTTGGCGGTCTGGCCTGCTTCTATTTCCTTACGGTTCCCCGGCCCCGCGGCATCACCCGTGCCTTCGGCCGAACCCGATTCCTGTTCCACTTCGGGCGTGTTGTCCGCCGCATCCGCGCTGCCTGCCATAAGCTGAGGCTCGGAAACCTCGTCTGACATGTCGGGGGCAGCACCGGAGGTGTCATCCTCCTGCTCAGGGGGGGGCTGGTCGCTCTCATCCTCGTTCGAGTCCGGAGCGCTGCCCGAGGAGTCCTCCTCATCCTCCTGATCGGAGAGGGAGTCGTCATCGGTCAATGCGCAGGCTGCCAGCAGTTTGCGTGCCGCGCGTGAATAGGCTTTCTGGCTGTCCTGATCAGCGGCCAGTGTGTCCAGCGCGTCCAGTGCGGTTTGGGGGAGTGTGTTTTTCCACTGCTCCATAATGGCGCGGGCAGAGGCGGGCAGGGGTTCGCCTGTCAGTTTTTCCCGAGCCAGCAGTTCCAGCCCGACAACGGGGGAAAGCTGGGCTGCATCGGTCATGTGGTCCAGACCGGCTGCGCGTATTTCCTGCTCCAGTCTTTGGCGCAGGTTGGCGGCAACGCCTTTCATATGGCGCGCACCTATGGCCTCCACACGGGCCTGTTCAAGGGCGTCATATACCTCGCGGGCAATGGTGTCGGCCGGGCGGCGGGCTGCGTGCAGGTCAAAGTTGTGGTGTTTCAGGCGGAGTGCCTGTGCATCGGCCGCCCCACGCAGGCGCTGGGTTTCTTCCTCGTTCAGGTTGAGGGAGGGCGAGGAGAGGCGAATTTTCTCGCCCAGGCTGATCGGGGCCATGGGCATGTTGCCACTATGGAAAGAGACATCCGTTTCCTTGCGCCCACCAAGGGCGCGCAGGGTTGCCTCCGTTGCCTGTTTAAAGGCATCGGCCCGCTTTTCCGCCTCCTCACGCGAGAGGCGGATGGGTGTGTTGCCCGTATCTTTTGCCTGATCAGCCATAACGCCCCCTGTCTGTCTGCTCTGGTTTTGTTCAGGCAGAATGTTTGGGCAGGGGGCTGCTGTTAAAGCAGCGCTGGTAATATTCGGCCACCATGCCGCGTTCGGCCTCGTCGCACTTGTTGAGGAATGTTACGCGGAAGGCGAAGGCCAGATCATGGAAAATGCGGTCGTTTTCCGCCCATGCAATAACCGAGCGTGGAGACATGACGGTGGACAGGTCTCCCGCCATAAATCCAGCACGTGTCAGCCCGGCAAGGGCGACCATGTTGTTTATTTTTTCCCGTTCGGCTTTGTCATCTGGAGCAATGCCCAGACGCGAGCAGACAATGCCCACTTCCTGCTTGTGGGGCAGGTAGTTGAGCGAGGTTACAATGTTCCAGCGGTCCATCTGCCCCTGATTGATCTGCTGGGTGCCGTGGTACAGGCCCGTTGTGTCCCCCAGACCAACCGTGTTGGCGGTGGAAAACAGGCGGAACCACGGGTTGGGGGTGATCACGCGGTTCTGGTCCAGCAGGGTCAGCTTGCCTTCCACTTCCAGAATGCGCTGGATAACGAACATGACATCCGGGCGGCCCGCATCGTATTCATCAAACACCAGCGCGCAGGGGCGTTGCAGGCACCACGGCAACAGCCCTTCCTGGAACTCGGTCACCTGCTGGCCATCCTTGACCACAATGGCGTCCTTGCCCACCAGATCTATGCGGGAGACGTGGCTGTCCAGATTGATGCGGATGCACGGCCAGTTCAGGCGGGCGGCAATCTGCTCCACATGGGAGGATTTGCCCGTGCCGTGGAAGCCCTGCACCATAACGCGGCGGTTAAAGGCAAAACCCGCCAGAATGGCCAGAGTTGTGTCGTGGTCAAACAGATAGGCCGTATCAATCGGCGGCACATGCTCGGTCCGTACGGAGAAGGCGGGCACCTTCATGTCGGAATCAATCCCGAACACATCGCGGACGCTGACTTGCACATCCGGCACGGAAACCGCCGAAATGGGCGGAAGATCAAGAGCTGCTGTCTGGGGGCTGGAATCCGTCATGATTATCCGTCTGATCGTAAGGGGTTCAAAACAAAACCGGCGGGCATACCGGAGCAGGATACAGGATCAGCCTGCTTTTTCGAGTTCTTCCGTCTGCAGATGTGCCTTCACAATAGTAAAGGCAACGTTGATCTTTTTCAGACGTTCCTCTGCCGCAAGGTCCCCCTGATTGGTATCGGGGTGATGTTTGCGGGCAAGGGCGCGGTAATGCGTTTTGGCGTTTGCCAGCGTAACCGGCCAGTCCAGCCCCAGAACGGCGAGTGGTTCGCGCAGATGGGCAGGAATCCGTGGCTCGGCCTGTGCGCGGGCCCGGTCGGCGCGGGCGCGGCGGTTCTGGCCCAGTATGTCCAGCGGGTCCAGAATATCGTCTTCGTTGGGCATGGTGCGTTTGCTCTGGCCCGGCCCCTGACCAAACGCCCATGTTGGCCGGTCCCAGCTTATATCGGCCCGCAGATGTGCTTCTATCTGGCCGGGAGACATGCCTTTGTAATAGTCCCACCGCGCATTGTATTCACGCACATGCTCCAGACAGAACCAATAATACTGGTTCAGGCTATCGCGGGAGCGGGGCGCGCGGTATCCTGCCGGGCTTGTACAGTCCGGCATGTCGCAGCAGCGCTGCGGCGCGTTGGGATCAGGATCAAACGCGCGGGGACGGGTGTTCCTTCGCTTCATCATTCATCGTTATTTGCGTTGCAAATGCTTTGGTCGCAAGAGGTGAGTTGCCATATGACCAGTCTTTCAGACCCAACATCATCCTCCATATCAGGTGCCACGCGCGCCGTACGGGTACGCAAAGTGCTGGAAACAGCGCTTTTTCCGACCAGATTGGACATACAGGACGAAAGCCACCGCCATGCCCACCATGTGGAAAAGCCACGCGGCCCCAGTGCCGGTGCGACGGAAACGCACTTCCGCCTTTATATTGTCTCGCCTGTGTTTGAAGGCATGAGTCGCGTCGCGCGCTCACGCAAGGTGCATGACCTGCTGGCCCCCGAACTGGCGGATGGCCTGCACGCACTGGCGCTAACCGTGCGCACCCCGGCGGAAGAAGAGGCAACTGCATGAGCAAGGGGGTCTTCAGCCGGCGTTCCCTGTTTGCCCTTGCTCCACTTGTGCTTGCAGCCTGTGCAACGCAGCAGGTGGGGAGTGGGCCACAAAACGCCACGGTCAGCCGGGTGGAGGCGTATTTCCGCACGGTTAACCTGCAGGATGCGCCGTTTACGCAAATATGGCCCAATGGTGCCAGTGGCGGCGGGCTGATCACTTACCGCCCCGGTTATCTGGATATGCGTTTTACCACCCCGCATGAGATGGAACTCAAGGCATCCGAGCGTTCAGCCGTGTTTACGGATGCAGCCAATGGATCGGTCACCCATATCGGTCTGGGCCATAGCGCGCTGGGGATGTTGCTTGGCAACCCTGTGCGCCTGTCTGGCCCGGTCATGGTTTCCGACGTTCAGCAGCAGCGCGGCCTTGTCCAGATTTCGCTGACCAGAGCGGATAACCCTTCACAAGGGTTGGTCACGCTCCGGTTCAGGGACGAACAGGGTGCCTTAAGCCTGTATGACGTGCGTATTCTGGATGCGCAGCGCAAGCTTACGCAAATTCGACTGGACTAGGGGCCACCTCAACAGGTGTCAGGGCAGATGGCGTGCTGCCAAATACGGTGTGCCACGCCGCTGCCAGAGCAAGGTCCAGATCCTGCATGCTGGCCTTGATGCCCAGTTTTTCAAAACTGGTCACGCCGTATTCCCGAATCCCGCAAGGTACAATGCCCTCAAAGTCTGGCAGGGCAGGGGCCAGATTAATGGCCACGCCATGCCAGCTTACCCAGCGGGAGACACGTACACCTATGGCCGCAATTTTTTCCTCTCCCCCTGTCTGCGGGTTGGTAACCCACACGCCTACCCGACCTTCCCGCACCTCTCCGCGCAGGCCAAAACTGGCGAGTGCGGTAATAATCCACGCTTCGAGTGCCTGCACATAGGCGCGCAGGTCGCGCGCAGGGGTGTTGCCGTGGGGGCGTTGCAGGTCAAGCATGACATAGGCCGTGCGCTGGCCCGGCCCGTGATAGGTCCACTGTCCACCCCGGCCTGCATGGTAGGTAGGGTATCCCGCAGGGTTGAACAGGTCCTCCGCCTTGGCAGATGTGCCTGATGTGTACAGGGGCGGGTGTTCAAGCAGCCATACGCGCTCGGCGGCCTCTCCCGCCCTTATGTCTTTGGCAATCTGTTCCATTCTGCTCAGGGCCGCAGGGTAAGGCACCAGTTTTTTGCTTATTTCCCATAAAATTTGTTCTTTGGTCATTGCCGCCTGCTTATGGTTCGGTTATAGGGCTTCCTAACACACGGTATCGCCTTTTTTGGTACCGTTTGTCACGTGCGGTCGTGGCGGAATGGTAGACGCGCAAGCTTGAGGTGCTTGTGGGGGAAACCTCGTGGAAGTTCGAGTCTTCTCGACCGCACCATTTTCTTTCATGACAAAATGTTATGTTATGAACGGCAAAAGGCTGGCGCCTTGAGCCGTTTTTTTTCGTTTGCACGCAATTTTTCTGCAAATTGGGCGGAAGTTGTCACATTCACGCCGTTCTTTTGCTGTCAGTTGCGGTGTAGAAGCATGGTTGTGATGATGTAAGAGAGACCATGCAATCGGCCACGGATACAAGGCGCAATGTCAGCCAGCATTGTTGGCGGTCTTGATCTTTTTCCGGCACAGGCGGGCAGTGGGGCGGATGCCCCCATGTTCTGGCCTGATCAGGTCGGATGGTCTCAGGTTTAACTTGATTTAAAGGTGTTCTATTCGTGTCCAATCCCAAGCCTTTACGTAAAGCAGTCCTGCCAGTTGCGGGGCTGGGAACGCGCTTTTTGCCTGCCACCAAGGCCATGCCAAAAGAAATGCTGCCGGTCGTGGACAAACCCCTTATCCAGTACGCCATTGATGAAGCGCGGGCCGCAGGCATTGAGGAATTCTGCCTGATTACCGGCCGCGGAAAAGATTCGCTTATCGACTACTTCGACATTGCCTATGAGCTGGAAAGCACCCTCAAGGAACGCAACAAGGTTGATTGCCTTGAAGCCCTGTCGCCCAGCAGCATTCAGGCCGGTTCACTTATTGCCGTGCGCCAGCAGGAGCCGCTTGGACTGGGGCATGCCATCTGGTGTGCGCGTTCCTTTATCGGCAATGACCCGTTTGCTATTTTGCTGCCTGATGACATGGTGATGTCGCAAAAAGGCTGCCTGAAGCAGCTGGCAGATGCCTATTACGAAACCGGAGGCAACGTGGTTGCCGTCTCCGAAGTGCCGCGTGAACATACCAACCGCTATGGTATTCTCGATACCGGCAAGGATGATGGTCGCCTTGTGGAAGTGAAGGGGCTGGTTGAAAAACCCAAGCCAGAAGACGCACCTTCCAACCTGTCCATTATCGGGCGCTATATTCTGACCCCCGATGTTATGCCCCACCTTGCCAAGCTGGAAAAAGGTGCAGGCGGTGAAGTGCAGTTGACCGACGCCATGGCCAAAACCATTGGCCACGTTCCGTTCCATGGTCTGCGCTACGAAGGAACGCGCTACGATTGCGGCAACAAGCTCGGCTTTCTTGAGGCCCAGATCGCTTTTGCGCTGGAACGGCCCGAACTGGCCGATGGCGTGCGCGAATTTCTCAAGAAATACGACGGGCATCAGTAATGTCTTTTACTCATGGCTTTGATGCTACAAGCCTGCGTGAGTACGATATACGTGGGATTGTCGGCAAAACACTGAGTGTTGAAGACGCATTTGCCATTGGCCGTACCTTTGGCAGCCTGGTGCGCCGTAACGGCGGTAAAACGCTGGTTGTGGGCTACGATGGCCGCCTGTCCTCCCCCATGCTGGAAGAGGCCCTTGTAAAGGGTGCTCTGGAGTGTGGGCTGGATGTTACCCGTGTTGGGCGTGGGCCAACCCCCATGCTGTATTATGCTTCTGCCACACTCAAGGCAGATGGGGCCATTATGGTTACGGGTAGCCACAACCCGCCCAACTACAATGGTTTTAAAATCATGCTGGCTGGCAAGCCGTTCTTTGGCGCTCAGATCCGCGAGTTGGGGGACCTGTCAGCCAGAGGGGATGTGGTTGCAGCAGAAACCGGCACAGTCCGCACGATTGATGTGCGGGATGACTACGTCAAACGCCTTGTAAAGGATTATGACGGAGGTGCGCGCAAGCTCAAAGTTGTCTGGGATAACGGCAACAGTTCTGCGGGCGAGGTTCTGGAAAAAATGGTGGCGGCTCTACCGGGCGAGCATATCGTGCTCAATGCCGCCATTGATGGCACATTTCCCGCGCACCACCCTGACCCGACAGTTGCCAAAAATCTTGAGCAGCTTATTACCGCGGTCAAGGACAACAATGCAGACATCGGCATTGCCTTTGATGGGGATGCAGACCGGATTGGTCTGGTTGATAACAGGGGCGAAATTCTCTGGGGCGACCAGATTTTGGTTCTGCTGGCGCGTGATGTGCTGAAAAGCCACCCCGGCGCCACCATTATTGCCGATGTAAAAGCCAGTCAGGTCCTGTTTGACGAGGTTGCGCGTGCTGGTGGCAAGCCGCTTATGTGGCGCACAGGCCATTCGCTCATCAAGTCCAAGATGGCGGAGACCGGCTCCCCGCTGGCGGGGGAAATGTCTGGCCACATTTTCTTTGCCGATAAGTGGTACGGATTTGATGATGCTCTTTACGCCGGTGTGCGCGTGCTGGGCATTGTTGCGCGGTCGGGCAAACCGCTTTCGGCTTTCCGCGAAGCGCTGCCTGCTACGCTGTCCACACCAGAAGTGCGGTTTGACTGCGATGACCACCGTAAGTTCAAGGTGATCGAGGATGTGGCCGAGCGTCTGCGCAAGGCCGGGGCTGATGTGTCCGAGATTGATGGTGTGCGTGTGAACACACCGGATGGCTGGTGGCTTTTGCGTGCTTCCAACACGCAGGCCGTGCTGGTTGCACGGGCGGAGGGGCGTGATGCTGCCGGTCTGGAACGCCTTAAAGGCGCTCTTGTGGCACAGCTTGAACAGTCTGGCCTGTCCAGGCCGGATTTTTCGGGTAATAACGCCGGACACTGAATTTCGGTTTTTTCAGCTTGTCTGCGACATACGGCCTGCTTAAAGCAGGCCGTATGTTTTTTTGCAGGGCAGGGTGTTGTTTCCTCTGTGCCGGGATGTTCTTTTACATTTTAATGCCGCAGAGGTTTCTGATATAAAGTGTACCTATGTTGTCCTCTTTAATGGACCCCGCCGGAAGGCGGATATCCTACCTCCGCCTTTCCGTAACTGACAGATGTGACATGCGGTGTGTTTACTGCATGTCCGAACACATGTCGTTTTTGCCGCGGGCGGATGTGCTGGATTTTGAGGAGCTTTTGCGCCTGAGCCGGGTTTTTGTGAACCATGGCGTGCGCAGGCTGCGTATTACGGGCGGCGAGCCGCTGGTGCGGCGCGATATTGGGTTTTTCTTCAAGGAACTGGGGTCATGGCTACGCCAGCCAGAGCAGTCCGGCAGGTTGGATGAGCTGACACTCACAACCAATGGCAGCCGTCTGGCCCACTATGCGCCCATTCTGGCGCAGGCAGGGGTCAGGCGCGTGAATGTCAGCCTTGATTCACTGGATGAAGAGCGGTTTGCCAGATTAACGCGCAGGGGCAGGCTGGCCACAACGCTGGAGGGCATACGGGCCGCACGGGCGGCAGGGCTGGCCGTGCGGGTCAACACCGTGGCCATGGCTGGTGTGAATGATGATGAGTTTGATGCGCTGCTGGCATGGTGTGGAGACATTGGCGCGGACCTGTGCCTGATAGAAACCATGCCCATGGGAGACACAGGCGAGGACCGCGTGGCGCAGTATCTCTCGCTCGATGCGGTGCGGCGGAGCCTGTCCCAACGTTGGACGCTGGAGCCGCTAACGTATCAGACCGGTGGCCCCGCGCATTACGTACGGGTGGCGCAAACAGGGCGGCGTCTGGGTTTTATTACCCCCATGAGCCATAATTTCTGCGCGTCATGTAACCGTGTGCGCCTTTCCTGCACGGGGCAGCTGTATACCTGTCTGGGGCAGGAGGAAGGCGTTGACCTGCGGCACCTTCTGCGCGGGCAGGCCACAGATTCCGCTCTGGAGGCGGCTATACAGCAGGCCATTGCGCGCAAGCCTGTTGGCCACGACTTTTTGCTAGATGCGTTAACCGGTGCAACCTCTGGTCCGCAACGGCATATGAGCGTGACTGGCGGCTGAACTGATAGGCCTGTGGGTTAAGGCTATACGGGGCCTTGGGTTAGCAGGAGGTATCCTGCTGGTTTAGGGCATCGTGCAGGGAATGTTGGAATTGCCCCGGCTGCAAGGGTACAGGTTGGGTTGGTGCGGGAGCCCAGCCAGATAAAACAGCAATGTGCAAAGGCATGGCAAAGCTGTCGGCCTCCGGCTTTTCCAGCTCCGCCGCCGTGGCGGGGAACAGCATGCACGGGGCTGGGGTGCGTACGCGCTGGTGCAGCGCATTTGTCTCCCCCGCGGCCCGCAGGTCGGCCAGAAGGGCTGCAAGGGAGCGGTAGCGCAGGTCCAGTTGTTCGGTATCAATGACCGGTAGGGCAAAACCGGCACGTTGCATAAGCTGTGCACAGCTTTGCTGCGTGGGAAAAGGCGACACCCGTGGGGAGACCCCATCGCATAATGCCAGTTCAGCCGCTTCCAGTGCCGTGCGCAGGGGGCGCAAGGTTGGCAGAATGGGCATGCTGGCCAAAAACAGCCCGTCTGGCCGGAGTGCATGCCGGATCTGGCTGAACACGCCGGGCAGGTCATTGACCCAGTGCAGGGACAGGTTGGCAACAACCAGATCAAAGCTGTGCGGGGCAAAGGGTAACCATTCTTCATCCGCGCAGACCCGCAGCCCGGTTGAGCGGGCGGTCAGTCTGGGGGACAGGTCGGTGCTGATTGTGCAAATACCCCGTGCGGCCAGCCGCTGGGCGGTTATGCCCCGCCCGCCTATATCCAGCGCCATGGAAAAATCCCGCACCATGTCATCCAGACGATCAAGCAGAAGGTCCGTGGTCATGCTCAGGATTGGCATAACGTCATCTTGGGTGCGTGCGGCCCGGTCCCGGTGCTGCCTGACGGCCTTGCGGTCAAAAATAACAGGTGTATCCATAAAGGCAGATGTGCGCGTATCCACGCTTTTTGCCAAGCTGTCCGCCATGACAAACCTGTGTTCGCAATAAGGGGAAGCATTTTGGGGTGGTTACGCTCCATAGGGCAGGCGGCCCTGACGGTAATTTACCCACCTGCGTGCCTGCATTGCGGGGCGGATGTTGTGCGCCATGGCCTGCTTTGCCCTACCTGTTTTGGTCGTTTGCGGGTGGTTGTCGCGCCATTTTGCAAGGCATGTGCTACGCCACAGGTCAGCGCTGCAATGCTTGGTGCTACGGGCCTGTGCCCGGCGTGCGAGCGCCTGCCCCCCGTGTGGGGGCAGGCGCGTGCGGCCCTTGTGTACGAAAGCGTGGCAAGAGACCTGATTTTAAAGCTTAAATATGCAGACCAGATCAACAATACCACGTTTTTGGCCCAGCAGATGGTGCGGGTCGGGCGGGATATTCTGGTGCCCGGAGCACTTGTTGTGCCTGTCCCGGTCCATCGTTGGCGGCTGTTCAGGCGGCGCTACAATCAGGCAGCACTGCTGGCGCAGGGGGTAGCAAAGCTGACTGGCCTGCGGTGCCAGCCCGACGCATTGGAGCGTGTCAGGCGCACTGTGCCCTTGGCGTCCTTCTCGCGTCAGGCACGGCGGGACGAGGTGGCGCAGGCCATTATGGTACGCACGTCACAGCAGGAGATGGTGCGTGGGCGCGATGTTGTGGTGGTGGATGACCTGCTGACAACAGGGGCTACGGCTGCGGCCTGTGCCACGGCCTTGCTGCATGCGGGTGCGCGCAGTGTCAGCTTGCTGGTCGCGGGCGTTGTGCCCGCCAGAGCGGATGTGGATATCGACCTGCCCGGCTAGACATGCCCGATGAAGCTCATAACATGGTTGGCGAAAAGCGGATTGAAACCCTCATATACAATCAGTAAAGGATCAGCTCATGCCTGAAATCAAAATTTATACCCAACCCGGTTGCCCCTATTGCAGGCGCGCCGTTGCCTTGCTTGAAAGCAAGAACATCCCCTTTACCGAGGTCAATGCGCCGCGCGGCACAGCCGAACGGAATGAAGCCATTGAACTGTCTGGTGGGCAGTCAACTGTGCCGCAGACCTTTGTGGACGGTAAAGCGCTGGGTGGGTGCGATGACCTGATGCGGCTTGAACGCACAGGCCAGCTCAATGGTATGCTGGGGCTGAGCTGATTTTTTGTCATGACCTGTCGGGTCATCAGGGTTAGTCAACATGATCTGCTATCGTTTGCGCTGCGCCAACACGCATGAGTTTGAAGGCTGGTACAAGGATAGCGCCACGTTTGCGGCACTCAGGCAGCGCCATCTTTTAAGCTGCCCCCAGTGTGGTACGGCCGATGTGGAGCAGGCCCCTATGGCCCCGGCCATTGTCGGGCGGGGGCGTGCTCGGGCGGAGCCACAGGCTGACGTGGCCCCGGATACTGCCCCGGCCTCTGCTCTGCCCTCCGCACCACCCACGCAGCAGAGCCAGCCGGTTCTGCCTGATGTTGTCTTGAGTGCGCTGCGTGAAGTGCGGCGCACGATTGAAAACAATTGCGAAAATATGGGCAAAGGCTTTGCAGATGAAGCCTTGCGCATTCATCACGGTGAAGCACCTGAGCGCGGAATATATGGCGAGATGTCACACTCCCAGCGAGAGGAACTCGAGGATGAGGGTGTTGTCTTCCAGAATGTTCCATGGGTCCGTGACACGGACAGTTGAATGTCTGGTCTGACCATATACAAACAGGGGTGGTGCGTCTGTGGGGTATCCTCCACATCGTACAGAACCGGGTGGCTCTGGCCATAGCGCCAGCCCGGCGGAGGGAGAGGCAGAGATGAGAAAAGACGCAAAGTCTGGCTGGGTGAACAAAGTCAGGGCAGGGGCTGTAGCCTTGCTGGGTGTTCTTCTGTCTGGCGCGCCTGCCGTATCTTTGTCAGCGGAACCCTTGTCGAATGAAGCGGCCCTGAGTGGCTACTGGCTCAGTCAGGACCATGATGGCGTGTTCAGGATTGACCGGTGTGGGCAAAACCTGTGCGGCCACCTGATTGGCCTGCGTTATGATGGCACGGATGTGCCGCATGGGCATGACGGAAAGTCCGAGTGTGACCTGTTGATGCTAACGGATTTTCGCCCCATGAGCGGGAGCAACACAGGGCGCTGGGCGGGGCATATTCTGGACCCCGATACAGGGCACCTATACGATTCCCAGATATGGTCCACCCAGCCCGATGTGCTCAAGCTGCGCGGGTATATAGGGCTGCCCATTTTTGGCGAAACCCAGACATGGACCCGCTACAATGGCC
>JBDNSL010000010.1:0-50997 GCA_047719095.1 Acetobacter sp. | reverse complement strand
TCATTCGCAAGCAGGTGGACAAGGTTCTGGTTGTCTCCGAATGTGCGATTGAAAACGCCATTACCCTGCTGGCCGAAGGGGCAAAACAGGTCAGTGAGGGTGCCGGGGCCGCAGCCCTTGCCGCCGTGCTGACCTACCCCGAACTGTTCCGGGGTAAAAAGGTGGCACTCCCCATTTCTGGTGGGAATATTGATAGCCGCATTCTGGCCAACACCCTCCTGCGCGCCATGCTGCGCGACGGGCGCATTTTGCGTCTGGTCATGGAAATTCCCGACCGGCCCGGTGTGCTGGCCGATATTTCCAAAACCATTGGGGAGGCCGGGGGCAATATTATCGAGGTTTCGCACCAGCGGCTGTTTGCTGCTCCCTCCGTGCAGGCAGCCCAGCTTGAAGTCATGATCGAGGCGCGCGACCCCGAACATGCAGCCCTTATTACCAAGGCACTGGGCCTGTCCTACATTGTACGCAGGGCCTGAACGGCTTTTTACACTCTCGACCAGACAGGCAACGGGGTGATGGAATTTTTTCCATCACCCCGTTTTTGTATTCCCCCGGCCGCGCCCAACACTGCCCCTGTTGTGGTTGTGGTCGTCGTCGATGCGTGACCTCTTTATCTTCCCTGCGTTTTGGTGGCATTATTCAACCATAACAAAAAACATAAAAAAAAGAGGTCCAACGCCATGCCATCCACCCACCACCCCCACAAGCGCACCGCCATGCTGGTCATTCTGGACGGGTTTGGCTGGCGTGAAGACTCGTCGGACAATGCGGTGCATCTGGCCAGAACACCCAGTTTTGACCGGCTGTGGCAAACGCACCCGCACAGCTTCCTGCGCACAAGTGGGGAGGATGTGGGCCTGCCACAGGGGCAGATGGGCAATTCGGAAGTTGGGCACCTCAACATCGGGGCGGGCCGGGTGGTTATGCAGGAACTACCCCGGATTTTTACCGCTATTGAGGATGGCTCCCTCGCCCGCAACCCGGCTTTGACCGACTTTATTGCCACGCTCAAAAAAACCGGCGGCACATGCCACCTTATGGGGCTGATCTCCGGCGGTGGCGTACATTCCCATCAGGACCACGCGGCAGCCCTTGCCCGTATTGTCAGCACTGCGGGTGTGCCTGTGGCCCTGCACCTGTTTACCGATGGGCGCGACACAGCCCCCCGTTCAGCGGGCACCTACCTGCAACAGCTCCGCGCCGCCCTGCCTACTGGCGTGCGGCTTGCCACCATTTCGGGCCGGTATTACGCCATGGACCGCGACAAACGCTGGGACCGGGTGGAAAAAGCCTACAACGCCCTGCTCAGTGCCGCCGGCCCACAGGCCCAGACACCAGAAGATGTTATTGCCACCGCCTACGCGCAGGACATCTCGGACGAATTCATCCCCCCCACCGTGCTGGCAGACTATGCAGGCATGCACGATGGGGACGGTATTCTGTCCTTCAATTTCCGTGCCGACCGCATTCGCCAGCTCATGGACGCCCTGCTTGAGCCGGACTTTAACGGCTTTGCCCGTGGCAAAATTGTCCATTTTGCAGCAGCCCTTGCCATGACCCATTACAGCGATGCACTGGCCGCACGCATGACCGTGCTGTTCCCCCCCGAGGAATTGACCAACCTGCTGGGCGAGGTGGTCTCCCTTGCCGGGCTGCGGCAGTTGCGTATGGCGGAGACGGAAAAATACCCCCACGTCACGTACTTCATGAACGGTGGGCGCGAAAAACTGTTTGAAGGCGAAGACCGTATTCTGGTCCCCTCCCCCAAAGTGGCTACCTACGACCTGCAACCCGAAATGTCGGCCCCAGAACTGACCGACAAGGCCGTGGCCGCCATTAAAAGCAGGGAATATGACCTGATTGTCCTCAACTTTGCCAACCCGGACATGGTTGGCCACACCGGGGTGCTCTCAGCCGCCATTACAGCGGTGGAGGCGGTGGATACCGGGCTGGGCCGCATTGCACAGGCGCTGGAAGACGCACATGGGGTGTTGCTGGTCACAGCCGACCATGGCAACTGCGAAACCATGAAAGACCCGCAGACCGGTGGCCCACACACCGCCCACACGCTCAACCTTGTGCCGTTTATTGTGGCCGGGGCCACAGCTGGCAAACTACATGATGGCGGCAAGCTGGCTGACCTTGCCCCCACATTGCTGGATATTCTGGGCCTGCCCAAACCAGCCGAAATGACAGGCCAGTCCCTGCTTGCGCACTGAATGACCAGCCCCCGGCCATTTTTTTGCGCCCTACCCGCCTGTGTTGCCACGGGGGGCAGGCTGGCCGGGGCCGTATTTGTGGTAGCCGCCCTCCTGCCCCTACAGGCATGGAGTGCCGACCACGCGGGGCCTGAGCACTCCGCCAGAACCCGGCAGGCCAGCCACACTGGCGCGCATAAAAAACGGCACACCAACCAGCAGGGCGCGCAAACCTCCGAGACCACCCCCGATGAACGCACCGCAGCGGGCAAAAGGCAGGCCAGTGCGGTTTTGCAGGCACAGGCGGCAGTGGAAGCCGCACGCGCGCAGCACAAGGCCATGGAAGAGCAAAAAGCCCGGCAGGCCGCAGCCATTGAAGCATCACGCCTTAAAAATGATGCCGCTCAGGCCGCCGCCACACAAGCCAGCACACAGGCTCTGGCTCTGTCGGCTGCCACCGTTACCGCAACCAGCCAGTTGCACGATACAGAGCAGCAGATATCCGACCTGAGTGAGCGCATAACCACAGTCCGCGAAGAACAGCGCAGCCTGCAAGCCAGCCTGCGCGGCAATGCCCGCGCTCTTGGCCCTATTCTACCACTGGCCGAGCGTCTCTCGCTTTATCCATCGGACACACTTCTGGCAGCCCCCGTGCCACAGGGAGATGCTGTGACTGGGTTTTTAATCCTGCGCGGGCTGTCGCGGCAGATGGAGGTACAGGCACAGGCCATACGCGCCCAGCAGACCCGGCTGAGTGCGGTGGATACGGAACTCTCGGCCCAGTATGCAACCCTTGCGGGGTTAAAGCAGACCCAGAGCCAGCAGCGCGACACGGTGCGCCAGCAGGCAGCTCAGGCCCGCATTGCCCAGCAGCAGGCCAGCAAGGTAGCGCAAAGCACAGCCCAGCAACTGCTTGCGGCAACCCAGCGCGCCTCCAGCTTGCAGGATGCCATTGCCCGGCTGGACGCGCTGGAGGATACGGCACGCACCGCCTTGCAACACGAAATTGCAGCGGCCGAACAAGCCCACCAAGCCGGACGCGCACGCGCTGCCCGCCAGCAGGAAGCCACACTCGACCAGAACGAAGGACCGGGGCTGGCCGAACGGGGGTCTGCTTCAGGCGTGCAGCCTGTTGCGGGCAGGCTGGTTTCGGGCTGGGGGGCTGCAAGCGATTCCGGCCCTGCAACGGGTATGACCTACCGCACACCACCCGGTGCCAGCGTGCGTGCCCCCTGTTCTGGCAGTGTGGATTTTGCCGGGGCGTTCCGCAGCTACGGGCAGATGGTTATTTTAAACTGCGGGCGGCGCTACAGGTTTGTTCTTGCTGGGCTTTCCGAACTGAGTGTGGACACGGCGCAAAGTTTGACAAAAGGAGCGCCACTGGGACACATGAGTGCAACTGGCAGTTCCGCCACACTTTTCATACAGTTGCGTAACGGACAAAAAACCATTAACCCCGCCCCGTTTTTGTAAAGAGTGGGGCGGGTTGCGCGCTCTGGCTGTTCCCCTCTGTTGCGGAACACGCTAGTCTTGCGCAATATGCCGCCATGCTCCGGCACGGCGCGCAATGCACACGACTTTGGTTGGTGCGCGTATTTGAAAAGACAGGAAGAACAAGCGCACGGGCAAAGCCCTGCGACAGGAGACAAGATCGCATGAAGTTCCGCACAGGTCTGATGCTCGGCGCCGCAGCCATGACCGGCCTTGCCCTGACTTTTCACCCCGGTCTCAACACTGGCGCGGGCTTTGTGGGCACCCCGGCTCAGGCCGAAGCCACGGCCCCGGATGCCTCCCCCACCACCAACCATGCCGAAACCTACCGCCTGCTAACCCTGTTTGGCACGGTGCTGGACCTGGTCCGGGCTGATTATGTCGAGCCTGTTTCCGACCGGGACCTGATCACCAACGCGCTCAACGGCATGCTCAGCGGTCTGGACCCCCACAGCTCATACATGACGCAAAAGCAGTATGACGACATGATGGTCCAGATGAAGGGCGAATTTGGCGGCCTTGGTCTGGAGCTGCAGCAGCAGGATGGCCACATCCGCGTTGTCTCCCCCATTGATGGCACTCCGGGTTTCCGTGCCGGGATCAAGCCGGGGGATTACATTATTGCCGTGGACGGCCACACCATTGATGGCACCCCGCTGGATGAAGCGGTTAAAAAAATGCGGGGTAAGGTCAACACCAAAATTACCCTGACCCTTGTGCGTGAAAAAACACCCAAGCCCATTACGGTTACCCTTACGCGCGAGATTATCCACATTGATGTGGTTAAATCCGCACTCTACGACCGGATCGGCTACCTGCGGATTGCCCAGTTCAACGAAACCACGGAAAAAGAGCTGCTCAAGGGGTATAACGCCCTTAAGCAGCAGGCCGGTGGCAAGCTGGGCGGGCTGGTGCTTGACCTGCGTAATGACCCCGGCGGCCTGCTTGATCAGGCTGTGGAAGTATCCTCCAGCTTTATCCGCTCGGGCGAGATTGTTTCCACCCGCGCGCGCCACCCCAAGGACAGCCAGCGCTGGGATGCCCATGGCACGGACATTACCGATGGCCTGCCCATGGTGGTGCTGACTAATGGCGGTTCTGCTTCCGCCTCGGAAATTGTGTCTGGCGCACTGCAAGACCACCACCGCGCCGTACTGCTTGGCACGCGCACCTTTGGCAAAGGCTCCGTGCAGTCCATTATCCCCATTCCCGGCAATGGTGCGGTCCGCCTGACCACCGCAAGGTATTACACTCCTTCGGGCCGTTCCATTCAGGCACTGGGTATTACGCCTGATATCGTGGTCAAGGAAACGCGCGAAGACCCCGGCTTTAGCCTGCGTGAAGCGGATCTGGAGCATATTCTCAAAAATCAGGGGGGCAACCAGACCAAGGCGCAGCCCCGCACGGACCTGCCCGCCATAGCCAAGCTCATTCCCGACCAGCCCCCCGCCAACTGGCCGGAATTTGAGTACAACAAACCCAATACGGACTTCCAGCTACAGGAAGGCCTGCGGGTTGTCCGCTCCATGGCTGGCCTGCCTGCACCAGACCCCACGGCATCCCTGCCCCCGGTCAAGCCCGCAGCCAAGACCGACTGTTCGGCTCATAACTAACACGTAGTCAGGTATAAGGCAGTGGCCATGCAGAACCCCTCCCTATGGCAGCAGCTTCCGGCTAATGGCCGGTTGTTTATCCGCTTTTGGGGGGGCTGCCTTGTGGCAACTGCCGCTTTGGCCATAACCCTCCAGATTATGGGGCCACCCCACCTGATTGCAGGGGGGGACGACATTGATACCTTGGCAGAAAACGGCAGCAAGACCGATGCGTCGGGCGCACATCTTGTTAATATCCCACCACCTCAGGCCAGCCTTCTGGAAAAAACCACTGGCCCGGGGGGCTTTCCCCTTCCCAAGCGGGGGCAGCATGGTGCGCTGCCACGGCAGGTGTACGCAGCCCCAAGCGTGGACGTGCCCCCCGGCACGCCCATGGTCGCTTTGCTGGTTGATGGCGTTGGCCAGTCCGAAGACCTGACCAAAGACGCCATTTCCGCACTCCCCGGCCAGGTTTCGCTCGCGGTATCCCCTTACGTTGCTGACCCCGAAGCCATTATGGAGGCCGCCCGCCAGCACCAGCACGAACTGCTGCTGTCCCTGCCCATGCAGGGCGAAGCCACCAAGGCGGAAAAAGACGGCAAGGACACCCCGACAGACAGCGAAGGCCCCAAGGCACTGGGCGTTCTGCTATCTGCCCAGCAGAATATGGACAACCTGAACTGGTCGCTCTCCCATCTGGCAGGGTATGTGGGTGTGACCAATGCTTTTGATGGGCAGAATGGTGGCGGCTTCCCCAATTCCAGCGGGTTCAAATCCATTCTGGCAGCACTGGACCAGCGCGGTCTACTGTACCTGAACGCAACACCCGATACCCATCTGGATGGCGGCAATGCGCTTGGCACGGCTGATGTCAGCATCAACACCGATGAGGATATCGTTAATATTGACATCCAGTTGCTCAAGCTCCAGCAGCTTGCCCGCCAGAACGGGCGCGCAATTGGGGTGCTTGGCCCCCTGCGCCCTGTCGCACTGGCCTGCCTGCGGGCATGGCTGCCCCACCTTAAGGATGTAGGCATAACGCTTGTGCCGGTCAGCCAGCTTATTCTGCCACCAGACCCGGCCAGCCTGCCGCCAACAGCAAGCAATGGGCAGATGCATGTCAACCTTACCAACCCGGCCCCCCGCATGATGGGAGGCCAGCACTAATGCCCGTAGACCCGGCCACCCTGCCCTACCGCCCCAACGTGGGCGCGCTGATTTTTAACGCCGATGGGCGTGTGTTAATTGCCCGCCGCACAGACATGCCCGGTGCAGGCGGCCCGTTAACACAAGGGACATGGCAATGCCCACAGGGCGGCATAGACGAGGGTGAAGAGCCACAGACTGCCGTACTGCGTGAAGTGGGGGAAGAACTTGGCACCAGCCATGTATCCATTCTGGCCGAACACCCTGAATGGATACAGTATGACCTGCCCGCAGCCCTGATCGGCCACGCCCTTGGTGGGCGCTACCGTGGACAGACCCAAAAATGGTTTGCCCTGCGCTTTACCGGCACTGCTGCCGACATTCGGCTGGACAGCCACCTGCCCGCCGAATTTGATGCATGGATGTGGGTTGATCTGGCATCTCTGCCTGATCATTCCGTTGGTTTTAAAAAACCTGTTTATGAGCAACTGGTCCAGCACTTTGCCCGGTTTGCTGTGCAAGCCTAGGTTCTGGGGGAACCCCACCAGAATAACGCCCATACCAGCCTGAAACTAAAAAACCACCTGCGGGGAGATACTCTCCACAGGTGGTTTTTTTAAACTTCGGCCCAGAGACACGCTTTATGCAAGCGCGCTCTTTGTAACAAGTGCCGGAATTAATGAGCGCCTTTGGCTTTGCCATCCCCACGCAGGGGTGAGAGCAAAAAGCACAGTGGTACGCACAAGAACGCACCAATACCCAAAATCATAAAGACCTCGTTATAGGATAACATGGCTACCTGCCGCGAGAATTCCTTAAACAGCGTGTGCTGCGCTACGGAATCTGCCAGTCCTTCGGGCGCACCACGGGCAATGGCAGCCTGACGCACCTGATCCTGATACGCGTTAAACGGCTGGTTAAACGGGGTCATCCAATGCACCATATAGGCTTGGTGCGCCTGCTTACGCTCGGTCAGTAAGGCCGTAGCACCCGAAATAGCCAAGGACCCCAACACGTTACGCGCCATGCTGAACAGGGCCGAGGCATCGGGGTTTAACCGTTCGGGAATGGTCGAATAGGCAATGGTAGAGAGCGGCACAAACAAGAAGGCAAGGCAGGCTGTCTGGCTCATGCGGTAGAGCATAAGATGCCTAAAATCGAGCAAAGGCAGCAACTGGGCCGAATAGAACAAGGACAGCCCCATAAGGCCAAAGCCTATGGCAATCACGTTGCGTACGCTGGTCAGTGTCATAAGCTTACCCACAAACGGAATAAGCACAATAACGGCAATACCACCAGGGGAGAGCAGCAGACCAGACAGAGTTGCGGTGTACCCCATAACTTGCTGGGCAAACTGCGGCACCACAATGGCCGATGCGTAAAGCAGTGCGCCCATGGCCCCCATAAGAGCCGTGCCCACGGCAAAATTGCGGTCTTTGAAAACACGCAGGTCCACAGCGGGCTTATCCGTACGCAGCAGCCAGAAAACCGCTCCCGTCAGGCCCAGAAAAGCCAGCACGCCCATAATGCGGATAAAGGTGGAGCCAAACCAGTCCGCATCTTCTCCACGGTCCACCATCACTTCAAGGCAGCTAAAACCAAGGGTGATCAGGCTGATGCCGATCACATCAACCGGGGCTTTCTGCTTTTGCGCCCATGGTGGGTCTTCCACAACGGCCATAACCCCCACCGTGGTGAGAAAACCAAAGGGCACGTTAATGAAAAAGATCCACCGCCATGAGAAGTTATCGGTAATCCACCCGCCTAGGGTCGGGCCAATAACTGGCCCCACAACGGCGGCAATAGCGGTCAGCCCAAATGCCGCCGCCCGCTTGGCGGGGGGGAAGCTGTCCAGAATAATGGATTGCTGGTTGGGCTGTAGCCCGCCACCAAAAAACCCCTGCATAAGCCGGAACACAACCAGTTCACCCAAGCTGGTGGCCATGCCACACAAAAAGGACGAGACGGTGAACATGGTAATGCAGATGAGAAAATAGCGTTTGCGGCCAAACACTTTTCCCAACCAGCCAGAAATGGTGAGCACAATGCCGTTGGCAACTAGATAGGCGGTAAGCGTCCACGTTGAATCATCATACGTGCTGGACAGGCTCCCCGCTATATGGGGCAAGGACACGTTGACAATAGTGGTGTCCAGAATTTCCATGAACGCTGCCATGGTCACCACAAAAGCCACAGTCCACGGATTATGCTTTGGCTTCCACCCTGCTGCTGGCGCGGCGCCAGCCTGTGCGCTCATGGAGCAACCTGCACGCCGTTATCCGCGCTGCCACGCGGGGGCGCATCGGAGTGGCCCTGCGTATCCACATGGACCGTAGGCTCAACCGACAGGCCAAGGGCCAGTGGCTGGTCGGGGTCCAGACCATCATCAACCAAAATCTTGACCGGCACGCGCTGCACGATCTTGACGTAGTTGCCCGTCGCGTTTTCTGGCGGGAAGGCGCTAAAGGTCGCACCCGTGCCTTTTTGCAACGAATCAATATGTCCGTGCAGCTTCAGGCTGGGATAGGCATCCACCCGGATGTCCACCTGCTGGCCGGGGCGCATTCTGGTGATCTGTGTTTCCTTGTAGTTGGCAATAATCCAGACCTCAGGCTCCACAATAGCAAACAGGCTCTGCCCCTGACGGACGTAGTTCCCCTGTTCAATATTACGCTGCGATATCCAGCCATCGTGGGGGGCGCGGATAACAGTCCATTCCACATTCAGCGCGGCGGACACCAGACTGGCCTGTGCTGCCTTGACCTGTGCTTCCTGCTGCGAAATCTGCACGGCTGCATTTTCAATATTCGGCTGGACGGGCTGGGCCATCTGCACCGAACCTTCGGACGCCATAACCCGCGCCTGTGCTGCGGCCAATGCCGCCTTGGCGTAATCTATATCCTGCTGGGAGGTTGCCGCACGTTCCACTCCGTGCTGGCGACGGTAATCTGTTTCGGCCTTGAACAGTTGGGCTTTGGCATCGGCCAGTTGCCCCTGTGCCTGTAACAGCTTACCGGGGAATTCCAGCAAGGCCACACGGTGCATCATGTCGCTCGCCTGTGCTGCGGCCTGTGCGTTGGCCAACTGTGCTTCGGCTTTGTTTTTTTCAGCCTGCCAGTCGCGCGGGTCAATACGGGCCAGAATCTGCCCCTTGCGCACAAACTGGTTGTCGTTAACCAGAAGTTCGGTCACGTAGCCGCCAACATGGGGCGCAATGGTTACGGAGCGGCCTGCGGTAAAGGCATCGTCCGTTTCCACCTCATTACGGGTCATGAACCAGTATAACCCACCTGCCACAACCAGACAGCCAATTACGCAGGAAAGAATAACCTTGCCCCGGCTGCTTTTTTTGGCCTGTGGATGATCAGCCGGGGGCTGCCCGGTGGCCGCGTGCTCCTGAGGGCCATTATGCTCCTGCGCGGGGGATGGTGGTAAAGACTGTTCGCTATGGTCGTCGGCCATTCTGTTCCTTGCCCTCTCAAACACATCCTGCGCGGCATTTTTTCGGTCAGCCACGCTGACCGACCAGTTCGGTCAGTATGTGGCACGTTCATACCCCTGCATCAAGCACCACATGGGCACATGCCAATATTTTCCGCTGTTATGGCGGTAAAGTGCCGCTGGTTTTCCTCTAGCGGTCCAACCCCTGAGTTCTGACCAGCCGGGCGTACAGCCCGTCCTGACTCATCAGGTCATCATGTGTGCCGCATTCTGCGGCCTGTCCATCCTTCATCACCACTACCATATCGGCTGAGCGCACGGTGGACAGGCGATGGGCAACAATAAGGGTGGTGCGCCCGCGCCGCAATGTGGCCAGTGCGTCCTGCACCAGTGCCTCGTTCTCGCTGTCCAGAGCGCTTGTGGCCTCATCGAGCAAAAGCAGGCGGGGGTTGCGTAGCAGCGCGCGCGCAAGGGCCACACGCTGGCGCTGCCCACCAGACAGGCGCTGCCCGCCCGGCCCCACCACCGTGTCATACCCGTTGGGCAATGCCTCAATAAACTGCTCGGCGGCCGCCGCGCGGGCAGCGGCTGCCACATCCTCCTGCGGCGCACCGGGGCGGCCGATCAGGATATTGTCCCGCACGGACAGGTCAAACAACAGCGGGTCCTGACTGACATAGGCCATGCCCCCCCGAAGGCTTTGCAGTTGCACATCCCTCAGGTCCACACCATCGAGCAGGATACGGCCAGATGTTACGTCATGCAGGCGCGGAACAAGGGAGAGTGCGGTGGATTTACCCGCCCCCGATGGCCCGACAAGGGCAACCGTACACCCCGGACGTGCATTAAAACTCAGATGGTCCAGCCCCACGCGGCCATCACCATAAACAAACCGGACATTCTCAAACACAAGGTGTCCATCACCTGCGGGCAATGGGCGAGCCTGCGGACCATCGGTGACGGATGGCGGCTCATCCAGCACGGCAAACACGTGCACAAGCCCGCCCAGCCCTTCCTGCAAGGCCGCATTAAGCGAACCAAGCGCGCGCAGCGGCCTTGACGCCAGAAGCAGGGCCGCCACAAAACCGGAAAAATCGCCCAGCGTTGCCCCGCCCATGGCCGCACGCCAGCCCGCAAAGCCCAGCACGGCGGCCACAGCAGCCCCGCCCAGCGCTTCCAGCAAAGGCTCCACCCGTGCGCGGCCACGGGTAATATGGAGCATGGCCTGATAAAGATGGTCAAACGAGAGGGCAGCGCGTGCGCGCTCGCTATCCTCCAGCCTGTAAACACGCACCGTGCGGGCCTGTGCAAAGCTTTCTGTCAGGAAGGCTGCGGTATCCCCCACCCGCTCCTGCATCCCGCTTGATGCGCGGCGCACCCGCCTGCCCAGCCGTTGCACGGGCACGGCGGCTATGGGGTACAGCACCGCCGCAATCAGGCTGAGTTCCCAGTCCATGTACAGCATGGAGGCAATAAGCCCCACAACCGTAACCACATCCCCCATGGAGTTGACTGCACGGATCATGGCATCGCGGATGGAGACGGCATCGGTAGTAAACCGCGCGGCCAGCTTGGCCGGGGCCTCGCGCTCCACATGGGCAATGTCGGTGCGGACCAGATGGTCAAACATCTGCTCCTGCAAGCCCCGGATCACCAACAGCACAAGGCCGTGCGTTGCAAGGGTCTGCCCATATTGCGCCACGGATTTGGCCAGTGTGATCACCACCACCAGCAACGGCACCTGATACAGAATGCGCGGATCACGGGCAGCAAACATGTCCAGTGCGCGTTGGATAACCAGCGGGTAAAGGGCCGTTAGGGCTGCCATAAGCACCGTAACCACAACAACACCGGCAATACGGGCCGGGTAGCGGCGGACCTGCGTACGCCACAGCCTTTTAAGCAAGACGCGCGTATCGTCTGGCAGAAGCTGGCGGGATGAGCGGGGTTTGGCGGCATGGGGCACGGACGTCATACCGCAATCTTTACCAGTCTCTCCCCCTTTCATGTAAGGGGCCGGGGTCAGCTTTGTGCCGTTTTTGCGCCCAAGTAGTGCTTTATCCGCGCCCGGCAGGCCTCCGCCCCCGCGCGGCACCCTCCGTCCAGCCACCAGTGCCGGACAAGGCCCATAATGCGCCCGACCTCGGGGCCGGGTTGCCCGCCCATGGCCACTACATCCCGCCCGGCAATGGGAAAGACCGGAGCGGTTATAGCACCCAGTTGGTGCCTGAGCCGCTCAAACGCCGCATTTTCCGCCGCCGTGCGCGGCTGCGCTGCCTGATGCAGCCATATGCGCCCTTGCAGCACGTCCTGTGCCTCATTCGCCACAAGGCGGCGCAGGGCGTCCTCGCTCATGCCTACCTCGGGCACGGGGGCGGGTTTGGCCAAGGCTGCAAGTTGCCCTGCCTCTGCCCGGGACAGCTTGAGGCGGCGGGCCACGGCGGGGGTGTTCCCGCTCAGCCCTGCCAGCAGCAGAACTGCACTGTGTGGTGCACCGTAGTCGACCAGCCGCGCGCACCGCTCCAGTGTGTACCCTTCGGGCAGAATGCGGGCCAAAACACCGGTCTGCTCCATAAGCGGCAAAAGGACGGCAACATTTGGCCCGGCCAGAATCCGCCGCAACTCCATCCACACCCGCTCGACCGACAGGCCGTCCAGCAATGCAACGCCACGGCTTATGGCCAGAACGGCCTGCGGGTCCGCCGCCCCCTGCCCATACCGCCCATAAAACCGGAAAAACCGCAGGATACGCAGGGCGTCCTCTTCTATCCTGCGGGCAGGTTCGCCCACAAAGCGCACATGCCCTGCCGCCAGATCAGCCTGACCGGCAAAATAGTCGTACAAAACCCCCGCCTGATCGACCGACATGGCGTTTATGGTAAAATCGCGCCTCTGTGCGTCCTCCCGCCAGTCCTGCGTCCAACTGACAACGGCGTGGCGGCCGTCTGTTTCCTCATCACGCCGGAGGGTGGTTATCTCGTAGGGAGTGCTTTCAATTACGGCGGTTACGGTGCCGTGTTGCAGGCCGGTCGCCACCACATGCACCCCATGCGTGCGCAGGCATTCCATAACCTGTTCGGGGGGGGCGGGTGTTGCTAGGTCAATATCGGCAATCGGGCGGTGCGCAAGCAGGTCACGCACAACACCTCCCACAAGGCGCATTGTGGGCAGGACGGACCACAGCCGGGACAGTGCGGCCTGCTGGTGCGGGGCCAGCCTGCCTATAAGGGCTTTATCCGCCACCGTTATCCACCACCATGCGCGCAATGGGGAAAAAACTGCCACAGCTCCACACACCCATGCAGGGCACACCCTGACAGGCTCCCGGCTCGGCCAGAGCCGCCAGTTCGTACCACACGGCGCGGGACAGGCGGGCCTCCAGCGGGTAAGCGCCTTCCCCCTGCCTTACGGTCAGGTACGGGGGGCAGCCTTCGGGGCAGGCTTCGGGCGGGATATCCCAAATTTTGCGAATCGGGTGTTGGGCGTCGGCCACCACCACCTCGTCCATATTGGTGCGAAAGCTCAGGCGCTGCATGCGCCCCAAGCCACTCCAGTCCAGCTCCACCGCGAGAAAAGGAACGTCCTCCACCTCGATCAGCCCGCTCTCAAAGGGGGTGCGCAGCAGGTAGGCCCCCTGTGCGTTGCGCGTCAGCAGGGAGCCAAACAGGCAGGACATGGCTTTGCGCTTGATCTCGGAGCCACGGTAAAGCCACACGCCATCACGCCTGACCAAAAAAGGGAGCCGCCTGTTTTCCTCAGCGCCGGGGGTATCGGTCCCGTGCTTATCGTGGCACGAAGGAGCCTGCGCGCTGCCTGCCTGTTCACCTTTCACTGACTCACCATCCTGTTAATACGTGTCCTTGTGTTGTGCACAATGATATAGGGAGCTTACCCCGCTTGATGTAAGCCCTGCATGTAATTCAGACTGGATCCATGACCACATCAGACGCACCGTTCCCGGCACAACAGCCTTCCTCCCCCCCAGAAGTGCGGGAGGCAGATCGTATCTGTGAACGGCTTGCCGCCGTCCAGCAGGAAATTTCAACCGTCATTTTCGGGCAGGACCAGATTATCCGCCAGACACTGACCACCGTTCTGGCTGGCGGGCATGCCCTGCTGGTTGGGGCACCGGGTCTGGGCAAGACATTGCTGGTTACGACCCTTGGCACCGTGCTGGGACTGAACGCCCGCCGCGTGCAGTTTACCCCCGACCTGATGCCCTCCGACATTACCGGCAGTGAGATTCTGGACGAGGATGCAACCGGGCACCGCAGCTTCCGTTTTGTGCACGGCCCCGTCTTTACCCAGTTGCTGATGGCGGACGAAATCAACCGTGCCAGCCCGCGCACCCAGTCCGCCCTGTTGCAGGCCATGCAGGAACACCACGTCACTGTGGCAGGGGTGGAATACCCCCTGCCACAGCCGTTCCATGTGCTGGCAACGCAAAACCCCATGGAGCAGGAGGGCACCTACCCCCTGCCCGAAGCCCAGCTTGACCGCTTCATGCTCCAGATCGGGCTGACCTTCCCCGATGCCGCGTCCGAGCGGGCCATGCTGCTGGCCACAACCGGCGCGCAGGCCAAACAGGCCCAGCAGGTTATGGACGCAGCAACACTTGTGCAGGCACAGGCCCTTGTCCGCCGCATGCCTGTGGGTGAGAAAGTGCTGGACGCCATTATCCACCTTGTCCGTGCCGCGCGCCCCCAAAGCACGCCCGACGCCACATTGCGTGAGCAGATTGCATGGGGCCCCGGCCCGCGTGCTGCACAAACGCTTATGCTGGCCACGCGCGCACGCGCCCTGCTGGACGGCAGGCTCTCCCCCGGTCTGGACGACGTGGCCGCACTGGCCCGCCCCGTACTGGCCCACCGCATGGCGCTCAGCTTTGCCGCCCGGGCCGAAGGCGTGACCACGGAAGATATTGTGGCCCGACTGGTCAAGACACTGGGTTGACCCCGTGAGCCTGTCCACACTGTTGCCAACCACCCTGCGGCGCCTGCTTTACGGCGGGGCAAAGCCCGTAACGGGTGGCCCACACGGCGGACAGTACACCCCCACGGGTACGCCTTTTGCCACGGCGGATATGGCCTGCGCCGCACAAGCACTGGCCACCCGCATGCCCGACCTGCTGTTACATGCCAGCCAGATGGCCACAACACTGGCAGCGGGCCTGCACCCCCAGCGCCGCGCAGGATGGGGGGATACATTCTGGCAATACCGGCCTGCACAACCGGGGGAACCCGTCAACCGGATTGACTGGCGGCAGTCCGCGCGCACGGCCCGTGCCCATGTGCGGGAAACAGAAGCCGAAGCCCCGCAGACCGTGCTGCTCTGGTGCGATTTTTCAGGCTCCATGCAGTGGCGCTCCTCCAGCGCCCTGCCCGGCAAGCTGGACCGCGCCGTAGTGCTTTTGCTGGCTATAGCCGCCCTGCTGCTCCGCAATGGTGAGCGGGTTCTGCTTCTTTCCCCCTCCGGGGTCATGCCCCTGCCACCGGCCTCTTCCGCGCTGGAACGGCTTGCACTGGGGCTGAGCGCGCTGGCCACTAACGCTACTGCTACAGTTGCGGCCCTGCCTGCCGCAGCCTTTGTGCCCCGGCATGCGCGCCTGCTGCTTGCCAGCGACCTGCTCTGCCCCGCCCCACAATTACAGGACTGCCTGCGCCAGTTGGCAGCCCACCCGGCCCGCGCCCATGTGCTGCACATAAGCGACCCGGCGGAAAACACCCTCCCCTATTCCGGCCGCACCGAATTCTCGGGCCTTGAGCATGAAGCCCTGCTGGAATTACCGCACGTACAAAGCCTGCGGGCAGACTACAGCACACTGGTCACGGCCCGCACCCAGTGGCTTGAGCAGACCGTAAGCCGCAGCGGCCACACGCTGGCCCACCACCAGACCGATACGGCCCCCCTGCCCACGCTGCTGGCGCTCCATGCCCAGATGAGCCAACGCGTATGATCTTCCAATCCCCCACCCTGCTGTTTGCCCTGCTCTGCCTGCCTCTGGTGTGGTGGCTACTCCGCGCAACACCCCCACGTGCACGCCAGCAGGTTTTCCCCCCCATTACCCTGCTGTCCAGCCTGCGCCCGAAGGAAACCGAGGCCGCACGCGCGCCCCCGTGGCTGCTCTTGCTGCGCCTTGTGGCCATTACCCTGCTTGTTGTGGGGTTTGCCCGCCCGTTTATTCCCGGTAGCCACAACGTGGCCCAAACCCGTGGCCCTGTTCTGCTGGTTATGGATGACGGCATGTGGAGTGCGGCCGACTGGACCGAACGGCTGGGCACGGCACAAGCCATTGTGGACGATGCGGAACGCACAAAATCCAGCCTGCTCGTGCTGGGCACCGCCCCGCAGGCTGATGAGCCTGCCCCCGTGCCCACGCCCCAGCCAGCCGCAGTTGTGCGGCAGATGCTCAACAGCCGCCACCCCAACCCATGGCCGGTGGCACGGGCGTTAACTGCCAGCCAGATTGAGCGCCTGCCCCCCACCCCGTTTGCCCGCGTTGTCTATCTGGCCGATGGCATTGCCCAAGGGGACGATAGCGGTTTTGCCCAAGCCCTGCGCGCACGCGGCCCGGTGCAGGAAATCCGTTTTGCAGCACAGGGAGCCATGGCACTTGCGCCTACCACTCCTACAGCAGATGGAACCCTTGCACGGCTGGCCGTACTGCCTTGGGGCCAGCCGCGGCTTGTGTCCGTAACCGCTCGCGCGGCTGATGGTGGCACACTGGCCGTAGTACCCGTGCCAGTTGCCGCCAACGCCACAGACGCGGATGTGCGTATCACCCTGCCCATAGCCGTGCGCAACCGGATAGACACACTGGCCGTCCAAGGCGTTGCAAGTGCGGCCACAACCGTGCTGCTGGACGAAAACACGCGCCTGCACCCGGTTGGCCTGCTTTTTAGCGGTGGGGCCGACACACCGCTTATCGGGTCTATCTTCTACCTCCGCCGGGCACTTGCCCCCCTGTCCGACCTGCATGAAGGCACACTGGATACATTGTTGAGCCGCCCCCTGTCCGTGCTGATTGCGCCCGATGGCACGCTGGCTGGGACGCAAAGCCAGAAAACCGTGCTGGAGTGGATAAAAAACGGCGGAACACTCATCCGCTTTGCTGGTCCCGCGCTGGCTGGCAGCCAGCATGATGTGGACACTCCCGACCCATCGGATACGGCGCAGGACCTGCTGCCCATGCCCCTGCTTGCTGGTGCGCGCCAGCTTGGCGGGTCCATGACATGGGGCACCCCACAACAGCTCGCCCCGTTCGGGCCGGAATCCCCCTTCCGGGGGCTGGCCATTCCGGCCGATGTTACGGTTTCGCGGCAGGTGCTGGCCAGTCCCTCGGCGGAGCTGGAGGCGCATGTGTGGGCACGGCTGGCTGATGGCACCCCCCTTGTTACCCATACAGAGCTGGGTAAGGGCGAGGTTGTTCTGTTCCATGTCAGCAGCACAGCAGACTGGTCCAACCTGCCATTGTCCGGCCTGTTTGTGGCCATGCTGCAACGCCTGACCGAACATGCCAACGGGTTGAGCATTCCAGCCGACAACGGGCTGCTCGCCCCTGCCCTAACGCTCGATGGCGAGGGCATGGCAGGCCCGCCCCCGGCCACCGCACGCGCCATACAGGGCAACGCATTTGCCACAACCACTGTCTCCCCCCTTCATCCACCCGGCCTGTATGGCCCGACAGATGGCCGCAGGGCGTTAAACGCCGCAGCCGGGGTGCAAAGCCTGCAACCAGCACAGGCCGTGGGCACCATTACGGATGCATCGGGGCAAAAGCCCGACCGCCCCCTTGGCCGTTACTGCCTGCTGGCAGCCGTGCTCCTTATGCTGCTGGACGGTGTGGCGGTTGCCCTTATGCGGGCTGGCAAACTTTTTGCACAACGCCCCGCCCCTTCCCTGCTTGTGCTGCTTGCTGCCCTGTGCGCAGCCCCTTACGCAGCCCACGCGCAAGTGCTGGATACACGCCCGACCACTCAGGCACCCGCCGCAGCACTGGAAACACGGCTGGGCTATATTGCCAGCGGGCATGATGATGTGGATGAAGCCTCCCGCGCGGGGTTGCAGGGGCTGTCCGACTTTGTAAACGCCCGTACCTCCGCCGTTATGGGCCACCCAGACGCCGTACACCCCGGCACGGATGACCTGAGCTATTACCCCCTGCTGTACTGGCCAATCACAGCGGATGCCACCACCACACCCGCCATGACAGCAGCACTGAACAGCTTTATGGCCCATGGCGGTATTCTGCTGATAGACACGCAGGGCCAAGATGGAAGTGCCAGGACCACCGACACCACATTTACCGCCGATGCACCGGGCACCAGTGCGGCCCTGCGCCGGGTAACTGCCGGGCTGGTGGTGCCCCCACTGGTGATCATGACCGACCGCCACCTGCTGGCCCATACCTTTTACCTTCTGCACGACTTTCCCGGCCGCTATGCAGGCCAGCCCATATGGGTCGCCAAGGAGGGGGATGCGGAGAATGATGATGTCAGCCCCGTTATTATCGGCTCAGCCGACTGGGCACACGCATGGGCGGTGGACAGTGCTGGCAATACGCCATTTGCCGTTATTCCCGGTGGTGCGGACCAGCGGTTGCAGGCGTACCGGTTTGGCCTGAACACCGTTATCTATGCCCTGACGGGCAGCTACAAGGCTGATCAGGTGCATGTTCCCATGCTGCTCAAACGGCTGGAGGACAAACCATGACCGCACCCTTTACCGCCATTGGTTTTGCGCCCCTGCTGCCTTTGTGGCTGTTGGCCCTGCTGGGCCTTGTGGCTGTGTGCCTGTGTGGGTGGGGGCTGTTCAGCCACAGCCGAGGCGCTTTGCTGCGCCTGTGTGCCACGGCTATGGTGCTCCTGTGGCTAGCAGGCCCGCAACGCTACCACGAACAGCGGCGCACACTCCCCCAGACCGCCCTTATGGTGGTGGACCAGTCCGCTTCCATGGCGCTTGGCCAGCGCGCGGCCATTGCCCGGCAGGCAGCTGATACACTGGCGCAGGCCAAGGTGGACGGGCTGAACATACGCACCGTTACCGTCCGTGGGAACGCCCATGACGGCACAAGACTATTTGACGCGCTGGAGCAGGCAGCCGCAGACATTCCCGCCGCCCAGTTTGCCGGGGCAATTATGGTAACCGACGGCGAAATAGCCGATGTGCCCACAACCATACCCGAACGCCTGCGCCCCACGCAGGACAACGGCCGCCAGACAACCCTGCCCCTGCACTTCCTGCTGAGCGCACGCGGGGAGGAAAAAGACCGCAAGCTGAGTATTCTGCAAGCGCCCCCCTACGCCATTGCGGGCCAGACAGCCAAACTGCGCGTACAGGTGGATGACATGGGGCCGGGCACACAGGCTGGCACACAGGCCGACCTGAGTGTCCGGATTAATGGGGAAGAACCACGGCATATACCGGTTTTGAGCGGTACCGCGCAGGATATTACTGTCCCTGTAACCCAGCCCGGACCGTTACTGGTCAGCCTGTCTGCCTCCCCCTTGGAGGGGGAAACATCGCAACTGAACAACCAGACCGTAGCCCACGTGACCGGCATACGTGACCGGCTGAAGGTACTGCTGATTTCAGGCACACCCAACCAAGGCGAACGGGTCTGGCGCAGGCTGCTCAAGGCCGACCCTTCGGTGGATCTGATCCACTTTACCATCCTGCGCCCGCCTGAAAAGGACGACGGCACCCCGCTGTCCGACCTTGCACTCATTGCCTTTCCTGTTCGCGAGCTGTTTCAGGAAAAAATCAACCAGTTTGACCTGATCATTCTGGACGGGTTTGAAAACCGGCATATCCTGCCCCACAGCTACCTAGAAAACATTGCCAACTTTGTGCGCCGTGGCGGGGGGCTGCTCCTGACCGCCGGACCCGAATTTATTGGCCCCGGCTCCTTGCAGGACACCCCAGTGGGCGATGTACTGCCCGCCCATGTGACCCCAGACCAGAGCAGCATGCTGACCGGCCGCTTCCGCCCCACCCTGACCGATACCGGCCGCAGGCACCCGGTCACGGCCTCCCTGCCCGGCGCACCAAAGGCCGATACGGAGCAGAACAGCCTGAACAGCCCCGCATCCGTTGCGGGCCTGTGGGGGCCATGGTACCGCGCCCTGCACCCCGACAGCACCCACGGCGAAGTACTGCTGAGCGGGCCAGACAACAGCCCCCTGCTGGTGCTGGACAGGGTGGAACAGGGGCGTATCGCCCTCCTTCTGTCCGACCAGATATGGCTCTGGTCCCGCGGGGAGGATGGCGGCGGACCGCAGGCCGAACTGCTACGCCGTATTTCGCACTGGCTGATGAAGGAGCCGGAACTGGAGGAAGAGCAGCTTACAGCCAGCATGACCACCAGTAACCTCAGTGTCACCCGCCGCAGCGTTGGCACACCGGCCCCCACCACAATAACGCTGACATCCCCCTCCGGGCGGGACAGCACCGTGCCCCTGCATGCCAGCGCAAGCGAGGGCACACAGACAGCCCATGTGCCCATAACGGAATCCGGTATCTGGCGCATTACCGATGGCACACACACAACCTACGCAGCCCCCGAACAGGACAACACGCGTGAAATGGCCGACCTGCGCGCAACCGCAACCCGCGTGGCGGATCTGGCCAAAATGACCGGGGGTGGCGTTTTCTGGCTGGGTGAGAGCACGTCTGACATGCACACACCCACCCCACGGCTGGCCCCCTCGGGCACGCTGCATGGGGCGGACTGGCTGGCTTTTGCCCAGCGGGACGCGCATCTGGTAACGGGCCGGACACCCATACCCCTCCTGCCTGCCCCATTGGCCATGGCACTTGCACTTATGCTGCTGTTTGCCGCTTGGTGGCGTGAAGGCCGGACCCGATAGAACCGGGCCGTCTTTTCCGCTTCCATGCGGTGTGATACGCTAAAGACTACCTGTATTGATGGACAGACAATGACCCGTTTTCCACGCCTTGTTTCATCCGCTCTGCTGTTCAGCAGCCTTGTCATGTTTGCTGCGGTTCCGGCATTTGCTGATGACGCCGAAGATCAGGCTGCGGCGGCGGAATCCGCCGAAAAGTCGGAAAGCGCCAAGGCCGCCAAACGTGCAGCCCCGCCCACCGCCATTCCCGGTGCTGATGGCGGCGATGATGAAGCGGGGGAAGGGGGTGGCCACCCCAACAAGGATGTGGAGCCCACGGTCGCACTGTTCGAGGCCATAAACCGGGGGAGTGTTTCCTCCGCGCGTGACGCCATTAACCGTGGTGCGGACCTGAACGGGCATAATATTCTGGGCCAGACACCACTTGATATGTCCATCGACCTGAACCGCAACCCCATTACCTTCCTGCTTTTGTCCCTGCGCAATTCAAGCAGCATTCAGGGGAGCGACAGTGTGGGAACGGTCACCACATCCGACCTGCATGTTGGGGCCAGCAGCATGGACGCAGGGGAATACGCAAGCCCCAAAACACACGACCCACGGTATGACCGCACGGGGGGCGCTGCCCAGCCATCTATCGGTTTTCTGGGTTTTGGCGGCAGCTAACACCCAGCCAGTTTCCTAAAAAAAAGGGGGCAATAACTGCCCCCCTTTTTTTAATACTTGTCCTGTTTGTAAGCGCTATTGCCCGGCCGCTGTGGCTGCCAGACTTTCCTGACGCAGCACATCAAGTGGCAGCATCACGCCTTCACGCTCAAAATGCCAGAATGTCCAGCCATTGCACGATGGTGCGTTGGTCAGCATGGCGCCCATTTTATGGATTGAGCCACGCTTGGCGCCACTGACCAGCGTACCATCGGCGGCAACCGTTGCCTGAATGCGCTGCTTTTTATCACTCAGCACCGTACCGGCCACCAGCGTGCCCTGCTCCACCAGACTGCCAAATGGTAGCTTTGGTGCTTCGCGCTTGTCCCGCGTGGTCTGTATGGCATCATCATCAAGCGGCACTTCGCGGGCTACGCGGGCCTTGGCGGCCTCCACATAGTCCGGGTGGCGCTCAATCCCCACAAAATGGCGGCGCAGGCGGCGGGCCATGGCTGCTGTGGTGCCAGAACCGGAGAACGGGTCAAGCACTACATCATTCACCGTGGTAGAGGCCAGCAGCACGCGGTGCAGCAGGCTCTCTGGTTTTTGGGTGGGGTGCAGCTTCAGCCCGTGTTCATTACGCAGGCGCTCATTGCCCGTGCATAGCGGCAGGTACCAGTCCGAGCGCATCTGCACATCATCATTCAGCGCCTTCATGGCCTGATAGTTAAAGCGGTAGCGGCTGTCCTGGCTACGGGCTGCCCAGATAAGCGTCTCATGCGCGTTGGTAAAACGGCGGCCACGGAAGTTGGGCATGGGGTTGGACTTGCGCCAGACCACATCATTCAAAATCCAGAACCCCAGATCCTGCAAAATGGCGCCAAGGCGGAAGATGTTGTGGTACGACCCAATAACCCAGATGGTGCCGTCCTTGTGCAGAAGACGGCGGGCCTCGCCCAACCATTCACGGGTGAAGCGGTCATATTCTTCCAGATCGGAGAATTTGTCCCAGTCATCATCCACCCCGTCCACAACGCTGTCATCAGGGCGGCGGAGTTCGCCACGGAGTTGCAGGTTGTACGGTGGGTCGGCAAAAATGCAGTCCACGGACCCCGTAGGCAGGGTGCGCATGGTTTCCACACATTCACCCCGCAGGATCTGGTCCAGTGGGAGGTCCATGGAAAGTGCCTTTGCGCCGCTCATGCCCGGGTCTCCGTTTTCAAATGTTCCAATTGCTGGCGTACGGTGCCAAATGTTTTTCTGTGGTGCGGGGTTACACCCGTCTGCACGAGGGCCTGACGGTGAACCGCCGTGCCGTATCCTGCATTTTTTTCCCATCCATAATCGGGCCAGCGCACATCCAGCCGCGCCATAATGCGGTCACGCACCACCTTGGCCACGATGGAGGCCGCGGCAATGGACAGGCTTACCCCGTCCCCGCCAACAATGGCCTCCGCACTGCACCCGAATTGTGGAATTTTGTTGCCGTCAACCAGCACATGGTCGGGCCTTACCGGCAGGCGGGCAACCGCGCGCTGCATGGCAAGGTGGGACGCATGGTAGATGTTGATCCGGTCTATTTCCGCCGTGGAAGCAGCCCCCACGCCAATGGCCACACCGGGCACATGGGGCAGCCGCTTGGCTATGGCCTCGCGCACAGCGGGTTTTAATTTTTTGGAATCATCAATAATGGCGGCAAGGTCATCTGGCACACCGTGGGCGAACACCACGGCGGCTGCCACAACCGGACCGGCCAGCGGGCCACGGCCCACTTCATCCACTCCGGCGACCAGACCGCCATGCTGTTGTTCACGCCTGAAATCCGGCATTGCTTCCCTTCCCGTCCGCTTGAAACGACTCGGTTAAAATTACCGAGTCGCAGCAATCGCGACTCCGTAGGGAAGGAAAAGCATTTTTTTACCCGGGAGCGCAAGAGTCCCGGTCAAATGATTTTTCAGGCGCGGTTACGACGGGGGAAGAAAAGCCAGCCGAAAAGAATGCCCACAACAGACACAATACCCAATGAAAGCAAAGGCTTATCACGAACAAAGGTGACTGCTTTTTCTATGGCACTTTCGCCTTCCTCATACAGGTCTGCAAAATCTTCCTGCACGTGTCCGGCGAACTGGTCGAATTTTCCATCCATCTGAAGGCCAACATCGCCCGTCAGGCCACCAGCGGCATCCTTGACATGTCCCTGAACGTCCCTGACCTTGGCTTCAACCTTGTTTTCGATAGTGTCGATTTTATCTTTAGCCATGACGATTTTCTCCTTTTTTGAGCCGCTTTGTAACGGCCCGCGCATGAGAGCGACCGGAGATCTGCACGATCGCCTGTTGCATCAGACCGCAAAAACGCGTCTCTGACTAGGCATGCCTTCTCCGACGTCCACACAACTGACTGCACTCATTGTTGGTTCCATGTTTTTTATGGAACAGCTTGATGGCACCATTCTGGCAACGGCCCTGCCCGCCATCGCGCACAGCCTGCATGTGGATACAGTGGCCACCTCCGTTGCCCTGACGTCCTACATAATAGGGCTGGCCATTTTTATTCCCGCATCTGGGGCACTGGCCGACCGTCTGGGCAGCCGCACACTTCTGATGCTGGCTATCTGCATTTTTGTGGGCAGCTCCATTTTTTGCGGCACCGCCCATTCCCTGCTGTTTCTGGCCATCATGCGGACAATACAGGGGATCGGGGGGGCACTTATGGTGCCGGTGGGCCGCCTTGCGGTTATCCGCAGCACGCCTGCCGACCAGCTTGTACGGACCATGACATGGATGATGCTGCCCGCAACCCTTGGCCCCCTGCTGGGGCCAGTTGTGGGCGGGTACATCACCACATGGCTGACATGGCGGTGGAATTTTTACCTTAATATTCCTGTCGGGCTGGTCGGGCTGTTTTTGACCTACCGCTTTATTCCCGAAGTGCGCGAACAAACCCCTCCACCGTTTGACGCCAAGGGCCTTCTGCTGGCGGGTGGCGGGTTGGCGGTTCTGTCCGTTTTTGCCGAAATGTTCAGCCATGGCACAGGCTCGCCCGCCATGGTTGTGGGACTTCTGGTTGTGGGGCTGGCTTTGCTGGGGGTTTATACCTACCACGCGGGGCGCACCTCCTTCCCGCTGCTGGACCTGCGGCTGATGCGCTTTCAGACCTTTCGCATTTCCGTTTTTGGGGGGGCTGCATCACGCATTGCCGTGGGCTCCCTACCCTTCCTGCTCCCCTCCTTTCTCCAGATCGGGGCGGGGCTGAGTGCAGCGCAAAGCGGGCTTGTTACGTTTGTGGCTCCCCTTGGGGCCATTGCCATGCGCCCTTTTGTGCCCGCACTGCTCAAACGCTGGGGGTTCCGCACCATTCTTATGGCCAACGGCTCCTCCGCTGCACTCGTTTTTGCCATGATCGCGGCTTTCCGCCCCTCTTACCCGCTATGGCTCCTCTCGCTCGTGCTAACGCTGGCGGGGGCTGCCCAGTCGCTCCAGTTTTCGGCCTATAATACTGTCGCTTATGCCGATATCCCTGCTGACCGCATGAGTGCGGCCACAAGCCTGTATTCCACCATGCAGCAGATCATGCTTTCAGCCGGGATTTGTATTGCAGCAGGCACACTGACCATTTTAAGCAAACTCCACCACAACACCCCCGCAAACATGACCGACTTTGCTCTGGGCTTTGTTGTTACGGGGGCCATATCCCTGCTTGCGGTACCGCTATGCGCCACACTTTCGCCGTCAGCAGGGGCAAACATGAGCGGAAACCGCCGCTAGGCGCACGTTTTTAACGCACGAATAGCCTAAGGACATGTTATTTTATGCACGCCTTTAATGACGAGGCTTGCACTAATGCAAAGAGTTCCGCACACTTCACCCCGTAAACAGGGTGCCCCTATGCACAGCGTTCCCCTGCACTTTCTGACGCAACTTAGGTTAACGAACAGCGCACCTCATGGACGATAACACACCGCCCTCCGCCGCCCCTTCCAAACCGCGCTCCACCAGAAAACGCCTGCTTCTGGCAGGGGGGATTGTGGTTGGGGCCTGCATTCTGGGTTTTGCTTTTTTGCGCCCGCATGCAAGCCATAAAACCCGCCACAGCGCGGCTGATTCCAGCCAGACCCAGCCCGTGGCCGTGCAAACGGTCCATGCGGGCAGCATGCCTGTGGAACTGACCGAACTGGGTACGGTGGTGCCCATTACCAACGTAACCGTACAGACCCGCGTGGAAGGGTATCTGGCTCAGGTCCTGTTTACGGAAGGCCAGCATGTGCACAAAGGCGACCTGCTGGCCCTGATCGACCCGCGCCCCTATCAGGTTCTGCTCGAACAGTATGAAGGCCAGTTGGCTCAGGACAAGGCGCAACTGGAGCAGGCACGTGTGGACAGCGGGCGCTACCAGCGCCTGATCAAGCAGGACAGCATTGACGCCAAAACCGCGCGTGACCAGCAGTTTACGGTCCAGCAACTGGAAGGCACGGTTAAGGCTGATCAGGCATTGGTGGATAACCAGAAGCTGCAACTGATCTACTGCCACATCATTGCCCCCGTGGATGGGCGCATTGGCATTCGTGCGGTCGATCAGGGCAACTATGTTGCGGCCGGTCAGTCTGGCGGGCTTGCGGTGCTGACCCAGATGCAGCCCATATCCGTCATTTTCACACTGCCGCAGGACCAGCTACCAGAGGTGTTTGCCCAATTGCAGGCCCGCAAGTCCCTGCCGGTTTCGGCATGGAACAGTTCCAACACGCAAAAAATCGCCGATGGCACGGTCAGCACGCTGGATAGCCAGATTGATACGGCAACGGGCACCGTGCGCCTGCGCGCCATTTTCACCAATGAAGATGAGCACCTGTTCCCCAACCAGTTTGTCAATGCGCGGCTTCTGGTCAAAACGCTGGACCATGTGCTGCTCCTGCCCACAACAGCCGTGCAGACCGGGCCGTCTGGCCTGTTTGTCTATGTGGTCAAGGATGATGACACGGTGAGCGTACAGCCCGTAACCACCGGCATTTCCAACGGTACACTCAGCGTTGTCACAACCGGGCTGAAAGATGGCGACCGTGTGGTAACCGACGGCACCGACCATTTGCGCGCGGGTATTAAGGTCAGTATTCCCGCCACGGCTCCCACGCCAACACCGGACCATGCCACGCCGTGAACCCCTCTGCCATTTTCATCCGTAGGCCCGTCGCAACCACGTTGCTGATGCTGGCCATTTTTATGGCCGGGTTGCTGGGCTACCATTTTTTGCCCATTTCCGCCCTGCCACAGGTGGATTACCCCACCATTACGGTGGAAACATTCTACCCCGGTGCCGGCCCGGATGTTATGGCGACCTCGGTAACAGCTCCGCTGGAAACCCAGCTCGGCCAGATGCCCGGTCTGGACCAGATGACATCGCGCTCATCGGGTGGGGCATCGGTTATTACCCTGCGCTTTGACCTGTCCATGTCCATGGATGTGGCCGAGCAGGAGGTGCAGGCAGCCATTAATCAGGCCAACTCGCTCCTGCCGACCGACCTGCCAGCCCCCCCGGTTTACGCCAAGGTCAACCCGGCGGACACGCCTGTGCTCACACTGGGCATTACGTCTGCCACCATTCCACTGCCCGAAGTGGAAGACTACGTAGATACAAGGCTTGCGCAAAAAATCAGCCAGATTTCGGGCGTAGGGCTGGTCACGCTCTCGGGCGGGAACCGCAAGGCCTACCGGGTCCGGGTGAACGTGCCCAAACTGACCTCCTACGGCATTGACCTGGACACTCTGCGCACCACCATTGGCAATGTGAACGTCAACTCCCCCACGGGCACGTTTGATGGCGCGCAACGCTCGGCCACATTGCGCGTGGATGGCCAGATAACCAGCCCCGAAATGCTGCTCAATCAGGTAATCGCCTACCAGAGCAGCGGCCCTGTTCGCATCCGCGATGTGGCCAGCGTGGTCATTGGCCCCGAAAACACACAGCTTGCCGCATGGTCCAACAAGACCCCGGCCCTGATCATGAATGTGCAGCGCCAGCCCGGTGCAAACGTGATTGCCGTAGTGGACAATGTTAAGGCCACCCTGCCCGCCCTGCGCCAGACCCTGCCGCCGGGGATTGATATTGTCCCCCTGACGGACCGCACCACAACCATTCGCTCCTCTGTATCGGACGTGCAGTTTGAGCTTTTTCTGGCTCTGGTGCTGGTTGTGGCTGTTATTTTTGTGTTCCTGCGCAATATTCCCGCAACCATTATTCCCAGCCTGTCCGTGCCACTCTCCATTATCGGCACGCTGGCCATTATGTATCTGCTCGACTTCTCGCTCGATAACCTCTCACTCATGGCCCTGACCATTGCCACCGGCTTTGTGGTGGACGACGCCATTGTCATGATCGAGAACATCTCGCGCTATGTGGAAGCGGGCGAGGACCGCATGAGTGCCGCACTCAAGGGGGCGGGGGAAATTGGCTTTACCATTATCTCCCTGACCATATCGCTCATTGCCGTGCTTATTCCGCTGCTGTTCATGAGCGATGTGGTGGGACGGCTGTTCCACGAATTCGCACTCACGCTGGCGACCACCATTATCCTGTCCGCCGTGGTATCGCTCACGCTGGTGCCCATGATGTGTGCGCGCATTCTGTCCGAACGTCCGCATGACGCGGGCACTGCGGCAACACCGTTCCTGCGCTGGTCTGCCCGGATGGAACGCGCAACCGAACGCCTGATTGCCGCCTACGACCGTATGCTCGATGTGGTGCTCGAATGGCGCAAACTAACACTGGGCGTGGCCGTGGGCACGCTGGTGCTGACTGGCGTACTGGGCTGGTACATTCCCAAAGGGTTTTTTCCCGTACAGGATACGGGGGTTATTCAAGGCATTTCCGTTGCTGCACAGTCCATCTCGTTCGAGAGCATGAAGGTACACCAGCAGGAACTGGCCAGTGTTATCCTCAAGGACCCGGATGTGGCCTCCCTGTCTTCCTTTGTCGGGGTGGACGGGCAGAACGCAACACTCAATCAGGGCCGCTTCCTGATCAACCTGAAGGAGCATGACAGCCGCTCCTCCTCCGCGACCGAAATTGCAACACGGCTGGAGCAGGAGACCGCACAGGTTACGGGTATCAAACTCTACCTCCAGCCCGTGCAGGACCTCTCGCTCGACACAACCGTGTCGGCAACGCAGTACCAGTTTTTGCTGGAAAACCCCGATTACAACGCCTTCAAAATCTGGGTGCCCAAGCTGATCGAACGGTTGCAGCAGGAACCCGCACTGGCCGACGTAACCTCCGACCTGCAAGCCGAAGGGCTGGTGGCCCGCGTCACACTCGACCGCGCCACGGGTGCGCGCTACTCGGTAACGCCCCAGACGGTGGACAACGTGCTGTATGACAGCTTTGGCCAGCGCCAGATTTCCACAATCTATACGCAGTCCAACCAGTACCGCGTTATTTTGGAAGCCGACCCACGTTTTCAGGCAGATCTGTCCTCCCTCAACCAGCTTTATCTGCCCGGTATCAGCGGCAATACGGGGGAAAGCACATCTGGCCCCACACGTTCCCCCACCTCCGGGCTGGTGCCACTGCCCGCTGTTACCAAGGTTACGCAGGAAACAGCCCCCCTGCTGCTGACCCACTTCGGGCAGTTCCCGGCCACAACCATTTCCTTCAACCTAGCCCCCGGTTATGCGCTGGGCGATGCCACGGCGGCCATTCGCCGGGCAGAGGCGGATATCCACCTCCCAGCCGCCTTCCAGACGTCTTTTCAGGGCACGGCGGCAGCGTTTGAAGGCTCGCTCAGTAACGAGCTGTTCCTGGTCGCGGCAGCCATTGTTGCCGTCTATATTGTGCTGGGTATTCTGTACGAGAGCTTTATCCACCCCATTACCATTCTCTCCACCCTGCCCTCGGCCGCAATTGGCGCGCTGGTAACCCTGATTGTGGCGGGTGTGAACCTTGATATCATGGGCATTATCGGCATTGTGCTCCTGATTGGCATTGTAAAGAAAAACGCCATCATGATGATCGACTTCGCACTGGAGGCGGAGCGTGAACATGGGATGGACAGCCTGCGCTCCATCCGCACGGCGGCCACGTTGCGGTTCCGCCCCATTCTTATGACCACTCTGGCGGCCATGCTGGGGGCCGTGCCCATGGTGCTCTCGCACGGCACGGGGTCCGAACTGCGTTACCCGCTGGGGCTGGCCATTATTGGCGGGCTTGCCCTCTCCCAGTTGCTGACACTGTTTACAACGCCGGTCATCTACCTGACGTTGGACACATGGGCGCAAAAATGGGGCAAACTGCGCCATGCCCGCACAACCTCCCCCCCTAATGGGCAGGCTGTGCCGTGAATATCAGCCGGATTTTTATTGACCGGCCAGTCGCCACCATCCTGCTGACCATAGCCCTGTTTCTTGGGGGGCTTCTGGGCTACCGTGGCCTGCCGGTAGCCGATCTGCCCAATGTGGATTTTCCGGTTATCCAGATACAGGCGCGTCAGGCTGGTGGCTCCCCCGAGGAGGTTGCAAGTGCGGTTGCCGCTCCACTGGAGCGGCATCTGGGCCAGATTGCCGATGTTACAGAAATGACATCCCAGTCAACCGAAGGCAGCACACGCATTACGCTGCAATTTGCCCTCTCGCGCAATATCAACGGGGCTGCGCGCGATGTGGAGGCAGCCCTTCAGGCCGCCCATGCGGACATGCCGTCTTCGCTGCGGCAGAACCCCAGCTACCGCAAGGCCAACCCCAACGGCGCGCCTATCCTTATCCTGACCCTGACATCGGACACCCATACCCGCCCGCAGTTGTATGACTACGCAACCAACGTGCTGGTACAGCATCTGTCCGCCATACAGGGGGTTGGTCAGGTGGAAATCAGCGGGAGTGCGCTGCCTGCCATCCGGGCGGAAATAAACCCCATGCCCCTGTTCAAATACGGCATCGGGTTTGAGGACGTGCGCGCAGCCCTTGCCTCCGCCAATGCCCATACCCCCAAAGGGATTATTGACCAGAACGGCGTCCGCTACACGCTGGACACGAATGATCAGGTCCGCACAGCGCAGGACTACCGTGACCTGATTATCGCATGGCGCAACAACCGCCCCGTACGACTGGCCGATGTGGCGCAGGTGCAGAACAGTGTGGAAGACCTGCGCAACGCCGGATACTATAACGGTCAGGCGTCGGTTATTGCGGTGGTGTTCCCCCAGGCCGGGGCCAATGTGATTCACACCGTGGACCAGATCAATGCGGAAATGCCCCTGCTTAAATCCGCCCTGCCCGGTGGCGTGGCCCTGCATGTGGGGCTTGACCGCTCACTGACCATTCGCGCAGCACTGGTGGATACGCAGTTGACCCTGCTGATCTCGGTCATACTTGTGGTGCTGGTGGTGCTGCTCTTCCTGCACTCGCTCCGCATGACGCTTATTCCCGCCGTGGTTGTACCCACCTCCATCGTGGCGACCTTTGGCGTTATGCGCCTGCTTGGTTTTTCACTCGATAACATGTCACTCATGGCGCTTACGGTTTCCACCGGCTTTGTGGTGGATGACGCCATTGTGGTGATGGAAAACATAGCCCGCTACATAGAGCAGGGCCTCCCCCCGCGGGATGCCGCCATAAAAGGCAGTGCGGAAGTGGCCTTTACGGTTATTTCCATCTCCATTTCCCTGATTGCCGTCTTTTTGCCCATTCTGCTCATGGGGGGGCTGGCGGGCCGCCTGTTCCATGAGTTCGCCATGACCGTTTCCATCACCATCCTGATCTCGATGGTGCTGTCCCTGACCCTGACCCCCATGATGGCGGCTTACCTGCTGGTACCCCATACGGCAGGCGCGGCCCCTGCGGGCTCTGGCAGCCTGATGCGCCACGCCATTGCCGCCATGAGCGTGTTTTTGGACCGAATGCAGGCGGGCTATACCCGCTCGCTCGACTTTGCCCTGCGCTACCACAAGACCGTCCTGCTCAGCCTGCCCTTTACACTGCTCCTTACGGCAGCCCTGTTCATGTTGATGCCCAAAGGGTTTTTCCCGGTGGAAGATACGGGCATGCTCATGGGGCGCCTGCAGGGGGACCAGTCGATCTCCTTCGGAGCGTTGGCCAAAAAGCTGACCGAAGTGCAGAAAGTGCTTATGCAAGACCGGGATGTGGAAAGCGTGTCCTCCTTTATCGGCGGTCGTGGCTCATCGAACGAGGCTGGAGTATTTTTGCAGCTCAAGGACAAGGCCGCACGGAACGACACCCCGACTGACCTGATCGCCCGTGTTAACCGCAAATTGCGCAATCTGGTCGGGGCCAGTTTTTATCTGATGCAGCCCGGCGCCATCCGCTCTGGCGCGCGGCAGAGCAATGCGGCGTACCAATATACGCTGGAGGGTGAAAACTCATCCGATCTCTACACATGGACCGCCCGCCTGCTGGCGGAACTGCGCCGACACCCGGAACTGACAACCCTTTCCTCCGACGTGCAACTGGGGGGCTCGGCCATCAGCACCCAGATCGACCGGGATACGTCCGCCCGTGTCAACATTACCCCCCAGCTCCTGTCCAACACACTGTACGATGCATTTGGCCAACGTGCGGCCTCCGTCATCTACAACCGGCTCAACCAGTACCGTGTGATCATGGAGGCCGACCCCAAAAGCTGGTCAGACCCGCAAAGCCTGATGCAGGTCTGGATCAGTGTTGCCGGTGGTTCGGCTGGTGGGGGCACCAAGTCCAACACCATACGCGTGCGCAATGCCTCCAGCACAGGCTCCACCACCAGTACGGAAGCCAGCCAGAGCGCCCTTTCCTTTAAAAACCAGATCGCCAATGCGCTGGCCGGGGGCGCTGGGGCCTCCAACGGGTCCGCAGTCAGTACCGCGTCCGAGGCCATGGTGCCGCTCACGCTGGTTACCCACCTGACGCCAACCCGCACCCCTCTTTCGGTCAACCATCAGGGGCTGGCGGTTGCGGCAACGCTCTCGTTCAATCTGGCGACTGGCGTATCCCTTGGCACGGCAACGCAGATCATCAACACAGCACAGGTTGCCCTGCATATGCCCAGCACCATTCATGGCAGCTTTGCGGGCAATGCCGCCCAGTTCCAAAAAGCGGTCAGTGACGAACCACTGCTTATTCTGGCAGCCCTTGTTGCCGTTTATATTACACTGGGTGTGCTGTACGAAAGTTACGTACACCCGCTAACCATTCTCTCCACCTTGCCATCGGCTGGCGTGGGCGCGCTTTTAGCCCTGCAACTGGCCGGGGAGGAGTTTTCCCTTATCGCCATGATCGGCGTGATCCTGTTGATTGGTATTGTGAAAAAAAATGCCATCATGCTGGTCGATTTTGCCATTATAGCCGAACGCGAACAGGGCATGTCCGCCCATGACGCCATTCGTACCGCCTGCCTGCTACGCTTCCGCCCGATTATGATGACATCGGTTGCAGCAGCCCTTGGCGCGGCCCCCCTTATGGTGACCAACGGCTATGGGGCGGAACTGCGCCACCCGCTTGGCATTGCCATTGTGGGCGGGCTGATCGTCAGTCAGGCACTCACGCTGTATACAACGCCTGTCATTTATCTGATGTTTGATACTTGGCAGGCCCGTGCTGGTTCCTATATCCGCTCGTTTTCGTTTTCCCGCAGTTTCAGGCAGGATAGCTGAATGCCTTCATCGCGCACCCCCCGTTCCCTTCGCCTGTCCCTGCTGCTGGCCCCTGTCGTTCTGGCGGGCTGCATGGTCGGGCCTAACTACAAGCCACCCACGCCCATTATCGCGCCCACCTTCAAGGAGCTTCGGCCTGCTGCCGGGTGGGACTACACAGCCCCCAACATGGCCAGCCTGCCCAAGGGCACATGGTGGACACTCTACAATGATCCACAGCTTAACGCGCTAGAAGCGCAGGTGGACATTAACAACCAGAACATCATTCAGTACGAAGCGCGTTACCGTAATGCGCGTGCAACCATTAATGCGGTCAGGGCACAGCTCTACCCAACACTCAGTGGTGCGCTCTCCTTCAACCGCCAGAGTACTGGGCGTGGGTCGCGCTCGAGCGGAACCGTGGTCGATGCCAACGGAAATAGCAGCTCAACCGCTTCCAACACGACCGAAAACACCTACGCCATGGGGCCAACCGCATCGTGGGATCTGGATTTGTGGGGCAAAATCCGGCGGCAGATTCAGGCACAGGTCACAGAAGCACAGGCCACCGCTGCCGACCTTGCCAATGCCCGCCTGTCCTATCAGGCGCAGTTGGCCACGGCCTATTTCAATCTACGCTATCAGGACAGCCTGTATGACCTGCTGACCAAAAACGTGGCGTTTTATGAGCGGTCCTACCAGATTACCAAAAACCAGTATGAGGCCGGTACGGCAGACCCGACCACCCTGCTGCAAGCGCGTACACAGCTCGAGCAGACCCGCGCACAGGCCACGGCAACCGGCATAGCCCGCGCACAATACGAACATGCCATTGCAGTCCTCATTGGCAAGGCCCCGGCGGAGTTGTCCATCCCGCACGGCGCCCTGCCCCGTGCCATTCCGGCCATTCCGGTTATGGTGCCTGCAAGCCTGCTCCAGCGCCGCCCCGACATTGCCGCAGCCGAACGCCGGATGGAGGAATATAATGCCCAGATAGGCGCTGCCATGGCGGCCTTCTTCCCCGATGTTAAGCTGACCGCAAGCTACTCCTACAGCGGCGACCCTGTTGGCGCTCTGGTGCAGGTGGCCAACCGGATATGGAGCCTTGGCGCTTCCGCCACGGAAACCCTGTTTGAAGGCGGGGCACGCACAGCAGCCGTCCGTGAGGCGGACACCAATTACGATGCCTACGTAGCCACCTACCGCCAGACCGTGCTGACCGCCTTGCAAGGGGTGGAGGACCAGTTGTCCAACCTGCGTATTCTGGCCGATCAGGCAGACCAGCAGCATGTGGCACTGGAGGCCGCCAACAAAGCCGTAACCGTTGCGTTCAACCAGTATATGGCGGGCACCCAGATTTACACGACCGTCATTACCGCCGAGGTTACAGCCCTATCCAACGCGCAGACCGCGCTGCAAATCCAGCAAAGCCGTATTCTGGATTCCGTCAGTCTGGTGGAAGCCCTTGGCGGGGGCTGGAATGCCTCCGAACTGCCAAGCAAAGGCTCTATGCAAACAGACAACCCGTTCCTGCCTTCCTTTATTCAGAAAAACAAGAACTGACCCCTGCCCCATCGGGGGCGATGGCACCCAACAAAAAACCTCCGGAGCTTTTGGCCCCGGAGGTTTTTTTATACCCGACACATACTGGTGCGCCGTTTACTTCATGACCGCACGCCCTGCGAGAAGGGCCACAACCAGAAACACCACGAACAGCATAATCGCGATAAAGAACAGAATTTTAGCCATACCGGCCGAAGCAGAGGCAATTCCGCCAAAACCAAACAGCCCTGCAACAAGTGAAACAACCAGAAAAAACAGTGCCAGTCTCAGCATCATAAACTCCCTTGTATTTTACTCTCGGCCAGAGCCAGAACGCTCCTGACCGGCTTACTTCCTGCGGCGTAGAACAATGCCGACAAGCACCCCGACAAACCCCGCCGTAGCTACGGCAAGCAAAGGCTGGTCAATAACAACATCGCGCAATGCTTCGGCAGCGGCACTCCGCTTGCCCGGATTAAGGGCGTCGTAGCTGGGCAACGCACCCAACAGGCCATCGGCACCGTCCTGCAGGTTGCCAATACCGTCCTCAAGACCGTAATCCGCCTTGCTCTCATCACTCATATGAGGATGTCCTTTATAATGGATTAAGGGATAACGCGCTTCGCACCCCTAAAGATGCCTATGTGAACGATTTTTTCGCTCAAGACTAGATTTCAGCCGAGCGCCAGTAGGCTTCCCCACCCGGGTCAGGCTCTCCTGCAATCAGCGCGCGCAGGCGGCCCGCGTAAGCGCGGAATGCCGGTGTGTCAGGGTTGCGCTCTGGCATATCCAGCACAATTTCGCCCGTAATCCCCGCAGGTGGGCCACCGGCCAGCACAACCACACGTGTGGCAAGGCGCAGGGCTTCCTCTATGTCATGCGTGACAAACAAAACCGTTTTGTGCGTCTGCTGCCATATCCGCTGCAACTCTTCTTGCAGGCTCGTGCGGGTAATGGGGTCCAGCGCGCCAAAAGGTTCGTCCATAAGGAGCAGGTCTGGGTCCACAGTCAGGGCGCGGGCCACACCCACGCGCTGCCTTTGCCCGCCAGACAGGCGGCGGGGCAGCCGGGCAGCCGCGTCGTCCAGCCCGACAAGGCGCAGGGCCTCCTCTGCACGTCTCTTTTTTTCATTCTTGGTCAGACGCAGGCCTTCCAGCCCAAACATGACGTTCTTCAGCACCGAGCGCCACGGCAGCAGACGCGCATCCTGAAAAACCATGGCCCGGCCACGCCGCGTAGCATCGGCCTTGCCTGCACCGGGGGCGCAGGCAGCCCCCCCAACCTGGCCTTCAGTCGGCTGCATAAGCCCCATAAAGACCCGAAGCAGGGTAGATTTACCCACGCCAGATGGCCCCAGCAGAGCCACAAATTCACCACGGGCAAGGCTAAGGCTGACATGGCGCAGAACAAAATGCCCGCCCCCATCATGCGAAAGCCCTACATCATGCAAGGAGGCAACCACATCGGCCTGACTTACGGCTGCCATCTGAGAACCCATTTGCGCACAAACCCAAAAAGAAAATCGGTAATGGCATACAGCATGGCCATGGTCAGCATGTAAACCACAACAACATCAGTCGCCAGAAGGCTGGATGCCTGCATCATACGCGCACCAATGCCGGGCACGCCAAACAGTTCGGCCGCAACAACAGACATCCACCCCTGCCCCAGACCTGTGCGCAACCCCGCCATAATACCCGGAGCGGAGGCAGGCAGCACAATCTTGAACAGCCGCCCCACAAAGCTGCCATGCCCGAAGGCCGAGGCCAGTTCATACAACTCTGGGTCCACGCCGCGGACCGCACTATGGGCTGCGTAAAAGTTAATCCAGAAAACCGATATGGCGATAACGAATGTCGCCCCCGCCGTGCTCAGCCCAAACCACAAAATGGCAAATGGCACCCACGCAAGCCCCGGCACAGGCCGCAAAAGGCGGACAACCCCTTCAAGCAGGCTGTCCAGCAGGCCCAGCATACCGCACAAAATACCAAGCCCCGCACCCAGTACGGAGCCAATGAGCAGGCCCAGCAGATAATGGTTCAGACTGTCCAGAATGGCCTGTTGCCAGAACCCGCCCCGCACCTCCTCCAGCCATGCCGGACCAAGGGAGGACGGTGCAGGCACCATGCCAGATGGCAGCAGCCCGGACTGGACTGCTGCCTCCCACAAACCAAAGAACAGAACAAGTCCTGCAAGCCCAAGCCCAAGGCGGACAGAACCGGAAAGCTTTCTGCTCACGGCTTGGCCTGCTGCCACAGACCCGTATCAAACAGGTCCTCAACAGGTTCGGCCTTGCGCAGCAAACCTTCGGACACTTCAAACTCCTGCAACTGCTTAACACTTTCCACAATACGCGCCGGGTCACTGACAAAACGGGATGCCGAATGTTCCAACGCTGTTTTCATAACATCGTCATTAAGCATACCACCACCCAGTGCTTTTTGCACAAACGGTACGGCATCATCAGGGTGCTGGGCCAGAAGTGTTGTCGCACGGACAAACAGGCTTGTCAGCGTAGCAGCCCATGCCTTGTGTTCAGGCGCATCCGGCTTGACAATAGCCAGAACAGAACCCGGCTGGTCTGGCATCATGTTATGGCCAGATGCCAGAATACGCGCATCCGGCAGGCGAGTTTTAACAACTGTAAGGGCTGGCTCGCGCAATACCGCACCATCTACCGCTCCGGCCAGAAATGCCTGCTGGGCGGCATCAATATCCACCCCAACAATGGATGCCACGGTGTTAACCTGTGCAAAACCAAGCTGTTTTTGCAGCCAATACCGCAACAACGTATCCGGCACGGACCCCGCAGGCTGGGCAGCCAAACGCGGAAGGCGCTTCTGGTCCTGTTTGAACCGCGCAAAAATCGCCTTAACCGCATCGGGGGTAAGGCCAGCTTCCATATCAGGCTTAATCCCATCTGCCAGTGCACCACGGGCAATTACAGACAGTTCCTCAATAGAAGCCGTGGCCACAACCTTAACATCAACACCATGTGCCCGCGCCTGTAACAGAGGCAGAACACCGGCCACGTAACCATCAATCCGCCCAGAAACCAGCGCCTGAATAGCCTGCGGGCCAGACGTAAACCGTACAAGCTGCACATCAAGCCCTGCCTGTTTGGCCCAGCCCTCCCCATCAATAACAAACAGCGCGGAAGACCCCAGCACAGGAATATAGCCTATGCGAATGCTCTCCGCCGCCTGAGCCGGGCTTGCAACCCACGCAAATGCCACGGCAGTGAGCGTTACCATTTTAAACAACACACGTTTCATGACGATATCTCTTTCACTTAAATATTTTATCAAAACCAAGAGTGGATATATTCCGGACTTTGTCAATCACTCACATATTATCATGGTTTATTTTTATTCCACGCATGCTTGTCTTTTTTATCAGCCATGACAAACGGCATAAAAAAAGCTGGCTCCAAAGAGCCAGCTTTTTCCATTCTGCTTGAAAGCAGGAATTAAGCAGCAAGGTCCTGCTTGTCTTCCACTTCCGGACGCGGACCGCTGTCCTGCCCTTTGGCGCTGACATCGCGATCGATCAGCTCAATCACGGCCATCTGGGCTGCATCGCCGTAACGAACGCCAGCACGCAGAACGCGCGTGTAACCGCCGTTACGAGCCTTGTAGCGTTCAGCCACAGCAGCAAACAGCTTTTTAACGATCACATCATCACGCAGCACGGCAAATGCCTGCCGACGTGCGTGCAGATCGCCACGCTTGCCAAGGGTGATCAGCTTTTCAACAAACGGGCGCAGTTCCTTCGCTTTGGGAAGCGTGGTGGTGATCTGCTCGTGCTTGATCAAAGCCACAGCCATGTTGCGGAACATGGCTGCACGGTGAGAAGAGGTAACGCCGAGCTTTCGGCCGGCAATCCGGTGACGCATGGTTCAGTTCCTAGTATCGGGAAAAGTCAGATCAGAACGGCTCATCGAGCCGCTTTGCCAACTCTTCAATATTTTCCGGCGGCCAAGCCGGGACATTCATACCCAAGGACAGCCCCATGGAGGTCAGGACTTCCTTAATTTCGTTCAGGGATTTACGGCCAAAGTTCGGTGTGCGCAGCATTTCCTGCTCACTCTTCTGAACCAGATCCCCGATGTAGATGATGTTGTCGTTCTTCAGGCAGTTTGCGCTACGAACAGACAATTCAAGCTCATCCACCTTGCGCAGCAGATTACGGTTGAACGGCAGATCATCCTCAGGCTCTTCTGCCTGTACAGGACGCGGCTCATCAAAGTTGATGAACAGCTGCAACTGATCCTGCAGAATACGCGCGGCCAGAGCCACTGCATCTTCGGGCGTTACCGCACCATTTGTTTCGACCGTAAGCAGCAGCTTGTCATAGTCGGTGACCTGACCAACGCGGGTCGGTTCCACCTTGTAGGACACGCGCTTGACGGGCGAATAGATTGCATCAACCGGGATCAGGCCGATCGGGGCATCTTCCGGACGGTTAGCCGCCGCAGGAACATAGCCTTTTCCGGTATTAACAATAAATTCCATGCCCAGCTTGACGCCGTCATCAAGCGTGCAGATGACCAGATCAGGGTTCATGATTTCAATGTCATGACCTGTCTGGATCTGGCTTGCGCGCACTTCACCGGGGCCAGTGGCCGTCAGCACCATACGCTTCGGCCCTTCACCGTGCATGCGCAACGCCAGTTGCTTGATGTTCAGGACGATGTCAGTCACATCTTCCCGCACACCGGCAACAGACGAAAACTCGTGCAGAACGCCGTCAATCTGAACCGCCGTGACCGCAGCACCTTGAAGAGAAGACAGCAGAACCCGACGCAGGGCGTTACCGAGCGTCATACCAAAACCGCGTTCCAGCGGCTCAGCCACTACGGTTGCGATACGAGCGGGCTCCACTCCGGATTCAACTTCAAGCTTTTCGGGCTTGATCAGAGATTGCCAGTTTTTCTGAAGGACCAATGGACCGGCCTTTCAATACGAAAAACCACTGCTTACGCAGCGATTTCTCTGAAGTGGACACAACAAATGGAAAGATAGCTGACAATATCAGGCCGTCTTTCCGCTCGTAAGCTCAGACGCGGCGACGCTTGCGCGGGCGGCAGCCATTGTGCGGGACTGGTGTCATATCACGAATGGACGTGATCGTGAAACCAACAGCCTGCAGGGCACGCAGTGCGCTCTCACGCCCCGACCCAGGACCGGAAACTTCGATTTCCAGCGTTTCCATACCGTGTTCACGGGCCTTGCGGCCTGCATCTTCAGCCGCAACCTGCGCCGCATAAGGCGTAGACTTCCGCGAGCCCTTAAAGCCCTGCGCACCAGCAGAAGACCAGGAGATAGCATTCCCCTGAGCATCAGAGATGGTGATCATGGTGTTGTTGAACGTGGAGAGCACATGCGCCACGCCCGAAATAATGTTCTTACGCTCTTTTTTACGAACACGCGGTGTTGCGGCTTTCGCCATGTCTTTTCTACCTCAGTCCCTGTCCAGCCTGCGTGTGCAGGCTGGCCGCCTTAGCGGATTGGATTAACGCGTTGCTTTCTTCTTACCGGCAATGGCCACTGCCTTACCCTTGCGGGTACGGGCATTGGTGTGCGTCCGCTGGCCACGCACCGGCAGGCCACGACGATGACGCAGGCCGCGGTAGCAACCAAGATCCATCAGGCGCTTAATGTTCATCGCAATTTCACGACGCAGGTCGCCTTCAACACGATAGCTGCCATCAATCAGCTCACGGAGCTTCATGATTTCATCATCGCTGAGTTCGTTAACCCGCTTTGCTTCCGGAATCTCCAAGGACTTGCAGATTTCTGCCGCCTTAGATGCGCCAATTCCATAAATATACTGAAGCCCGATCACAACCCGCTTGTTTGTCGGGACATTCACGCCGGCAATACGTGCCACGCCTTATACTCCTGTTCGCCCGCTTTTACAGCGAACGGCTCATAGCCCTGTTTTGACTGGGCGGATTTCACTTGGTGGCCGCGAAATATACCGACCACCGTTACAAGTCAACGAAATCTGATCACTTCTTCGTGATCAAACCGCTATCCTCAAGCGCTGCTTCAATTTCTGCCGTCACTTCAGCAGTCGAAAGCATGCCGTTTACCTTACGCAAACGCCCCGATTTTTCATAAAACGGTAGAATCGGCGCGGTCAGATTGCGGTATTCTTTCAGGCGTTCGACAACCGTTTCACGCTTGTCATCTGCCCGACGTTTGAACTCATGGCTGCCACACGCATCGCACTCCCCTTCCTTTGCAGGTGGGTTGGACGCTTCGTTATAGGTCTGCCCACACTGTGCGCAGGTGAAGCGCCCAGAGATACGATCGGCCAGAATTTCTTCATTTACGTCCAGAAAAAGCACGACATCAATGCTCTTCCCGTCAACTGCCAGCATGGTATCCAGTTCTTCGGCCTGCGCCAAGGTCCGTGGAAAACCATCGAGAATAAACCCGTTCTGGCAGTCTGGCTGGGCAATCCGGTCCTTGAGCATGGCAATAATCAGCGCGTCAGGCACGAGCTTGCCCGCAACCATCAACGCCTTTGCCTGATTCCCAATGTCGGAACCACGCGCCACTTCGGCGCGCAGCATGTCCCCTGTGGAAATCTGCACCAGACCGTGCCGCTCCTCCAGAAACTTCGACTGCGTGCCTTTTCCGGCCCCTGGTGGACCCAGAAAAATAATGTTCATCGTCTGATGATCCTCTGTTTCCTGCCACCACGGGATTTACGCATAAGCCCCTGATACTGATGCGCCACCAGATGTGACTGAACCTGTGTAACCGTATCGATCGTAACTGACACAATAATAATCAGGCTGGTCCCACCAAAGTAGAACGGCACATTGTAGCGACTGATCAAAATCTGCGGCAACAGGCAGACTGCAACCATATAGGCCGCGCCAATGGTCGTCAGGCGCGTCAGGATCTTGTCAAAGTACGATGCGGTAGAAGCCCCCGGACGCACACCAGGGATGAACCCTCCCTGCTTACGCAAGTTGTCTGCGGTCTCTGCCGGATTGAACGTGACCGCCGCATAGAAATACGAGAAGAAGATAATCATCAGGGCATAAAAGAGCAGATACAGGGGTTGTCCCTGCCCCAGTTCCTCACCCAGAAATGACAACCACCCCGGCAAGGATTTGCCGTTCATAAATCCTGCAAGCGTTACCGGAATCAACAGAACCGATGAGGCAAAAATTGGTGGGATGACACCAGCCGTATTCACCTTAAGCGGCATATGCGTGGTGTCTCCACCAAACATCCGCTGGCCCATCTGGCGTTTGGGGTACTGGATAACCACCCGCCGCTGCGCCTGCTCCATGAACACAATGAACATGATGGTCAGACCAGCCAGCACGAGGAACAGCAGCACAAAGAACGAAGATAGAGCGCCGGTATATCCAAGCTGGAAGAGGCTTACCAAAGCATGAGGCAGGTTTGCGACAATCCCGGCAAAGATAATGAGCGAAATGCCATTACCAACACCGCGTGACGTAATCTGCTCACCCAGCCACATCAGGAACATTGTTCCACCCACGAGTGCGGTAACACAGGTGACCAGAAAAAGCGGACCAGGGTTCACAACAGCTGCGCCGCTCTGAACATTTTCAAGCCCGATTGCAATACCATATGCCTGAAAAACGGCAATCAGCACGGTAAGGTAGCGAGTGTACTGATTAAGCTTTTTACGCCCCTGCTCACCTTCCTTCTTGAGAGCTTCAAGAGAAGGCACCGCCGTAGACATCAACTGCACAATAATAGACGCAGAGATATAGGGCATGATGTTCAACGCGAACACGGTCATACGCCCAAGAGCGCCCCCCGAGAACATGTTGAACATGCCAAGAATGCCGCCCTGATGCTGCGCCAGAAGCTGCCCCATAACCGTAGCATCTACACCGGGCACAGGAATATATGTTCCCAAACGGTAAACAATCAGCGCGCCTAGCGTAAACCAGATCCGCTTCTTGAGTTCCGTCGCCTTGGCAAAGGAGCCTACGTTAAAATTGGCAGCCAGTTGTTCGGCCGCGGAAGCCATGCATCCGTCCTTTCACACAAACAGCGCCGCCACACAAAGTGGAGACGCTGGCATGATTGCCTGAAAAATATCAGACAGCTGTTCTGACTTAAACAGAGAAGAGAGAACAGGGTCTGCCACTGCTCTCTCTCCCATGCCAATCAGGAGGCGCTAGCTTCCACAGGTGCCGTCACCAGCAGCTTGATGCTGCCGCCAACTTTTTCAATGGCAGCCTTAGCAGAAGCAGAAACGCCAGACACTTCAAAAGAAACGCCTTTTGTCAGTTCGCCTTCACCCAGAATGCGAACCCCTGCATACTTACCAGTCCCAACCAGACCGGCTTTCTTCAGTGCTTCCTCAGTAATGGTCACGCCGTTTTCCAGCTTACCATCAGCCAGCGCCTGTTCTACAGCACCGAGGTTAACCGGTGCATAGACCTTGCGGAAGATGTTTTTAAAGCCCCGCTTCGGCAGACGACGATAAATCGGGAGCTGACCACCTTCAAACCCGTTGAGGGAAACACCCTCACGTGCCTTCTGGCCTTTCACACCCTTACCGGACGTTTTGCCCTTACCGGAACCAATACCGCGCCCGAGCCGCTTTTTGCGGTAGCGAGCGCCTTCGTTATCACGAAGATCGTTGAGTCTCATATCAGTCCTCCACCTTCACCAGGTGGGCCACCTTGCGGACCATACCGCGCGTGGACGGGGTATCTTCCAGAACCTTTTCGCGCCCGATCTTGTTCAGACCCAGCCCAATCAGGGTTTCCTGCTGACCCGGCTTACGTCCGTTCCCGGACGCAAGCTGAATCACCTTGAAAGTTTTTTTATCAGACATCTGCAGCCTCCGCACCAGCAGCCTGGTCGCGCTTGCCAAAGATTTCCGCCACTTTCTTGCCGCGGCGGTTTGCCACTGCACGGGGGCTGGCACAACGTGTCAGGGCGTCAAAAGTCGCCTTGACCATGTTATGCGGGTTCCGGGTCCCCAAAGACTTGGCAACAACGTCGTTAATGCCAAGGCTTTCAAACACGGCACGCATCGGACCACCAGCGATGATCCCCGTACCGGCTTCAGCCGAACGCAGCACAACCTTACCAGCACCGAAGTGGCCAGCAACGTCATGGTGCAGCGTGCGCCCTTCTTTCATGGGAACGCGAATCATCCCACGCTTGGCGCGTTCGGTAGCCTTGCGGATCGCTTCAGGAACTTCACGGGCCTTACCAGCACCGTAGCCCACGCGACCCTTCTGGTCACCAACCACAACCAGAGCAGCAAACGCAAAGCGCCGACCACCCTTAACAACCTTTGCAACGCGATTGATGGTTACCAGCTTATCGACCAGTTCATCGCCTTCGCGTTCACGCTCACGGCCGCCTCGACCGCCTTCTCTTGGTTCACGAGCCATTGCGTGATCCTTTCCTCAGAAGGAGAGACCGCCCTCACGGGCCGCCTCCGCCAGGGCCTTGACGCGCCCGTGATAAAGATAAGATCCCCGGTCAAACACGACCTGAGACACACCAGCCGCAACAGCACGCTGGGCAACCAGCTTACCTACCGCACCAGCGCTTTCCCGTGTTGCGCCATTTTTCAGGGCTTCACGCAGTTCTTTATCCAGCGTCGATGCAGAAGCAAGGGTAACCCCCTGCGCGTCATCAATCACCTGAGCGTAGATGTTCTTACCAGACCGGAAAACCGACAGACGAGGACGGCCACCAGCCTTGCGGCGAAGCTGAAAACGGAGACGCGCGCGCCGCCGATTCCGCAATTCCTGCTGAGTGCTCATTATTTCTTCTTGCCTTCCTTACGGCGGATGGTTTCCGTATCATAACGAACACCCTTGCCTTTGTAAGGCTCAGGCTTACGATAGCTACGAATATCCAGAGCCACCTGGCCAACACGCTGCTTATCAATCCCTTCCACCACAATCGCCGTAGGCCGCGGGGTAGAAATCTTGATGCCAGCAGGAATTGGATAGATCACGTCGTGAGAAAAGCCGAGGTTCATAACGAGGTTAGAACCCTGCACTGCCGCACGATAACCTGTCCCGGTAATTTCCAGGGTCTTGGAGAACCCGTCAGAAACACCTTTGACCGCACAAGCGATAAGTGCGCGTGTTGTACCCCACATCATGCGTGCCTGAGATTCGGTACCAATTGGCTGCACAACAACCAGATTGTCCTTCACTTCAGCCGCAACATGACTGGAAATGGGCAGAGAAAGCTCACCCAGCTTACCCTTGGCCTTAAAAACACCGTCCGCGATGGAAACTGTAACCCCTGCCGGAACTTCGACGGGATACTTGCCTACTCGTGACATTTATCCCTCCTCAGAATACGCGGCAAAGGACTTCACCACCAACATTGGCGGCGCGGGCCTCTACATCGGACAGAACACCACGCGGCGTGGACAGGATGGAAACACCCAGACCAGCGCAGACACGCGGCAATTCTTTAATTTTGGAATAGACGCGGCGACCAGGGCGGGAAACGCGCTGGATTTCACGAATAACCGGTTCACCTTCCGCGTATTTCAGCTCGATATGCAGCTGGGCAATACCCTTCCGCACTTCTTCGCGCTTGTAACCACGGATGTAACCTTCGCGCTGCAGAGCTTCAAGCACGTTCACACGCAGATTGGATGCCGGAGCAACACAAGAGTTGTGGCGCGCACGCTGGGCGTTGCGAATACGGGTGAGCATATCACCCAAAGGATCTGAAAGCGACATCTCGAGCCCTTACCAGCTAGCTTTCACCACTCCCGGAATCTGGCCATCAGAAGCCAGATCACGGAAAGCGATACGACACAGCTCAAACTTACGGTAGTTACCGCGAGAACGACCTGTCAGCTTGCAACGCAGACGCACACGTACACGAGAACCGTTACGCGGCAGTTCTGCCAGCTTGAGAGACGCATCGAACCGATCTTCCACGGGCAAAGACCGATCCATTACGATGTTTTTGAGAGCGGTACGCTTCTCATTATCCCGTGCCGCCATGCGCTTGCGTTTAGCATTACGCAGGATGGCAGATGTTTTAGCCATACAACATTACCTCCGGAACCCTTCGAAAACCTTCGACGGTTTTCCAAGATCACACAATAAAGCAGCCTGTATCATCCCAAGAAGGGAAGATCAAACGCCTTCAGCAAAGCTTTAGCTTCAGCATCCGTTTTCGCACTGGTCACGAACACGACATCCATACCGCGGACTTCGTCCACTTTGTCATATTCGATTTCAGGGAAAACGATCTGCTCTTTCAGGCCAAGGGCAAAATTGCCACGACCATCAAAGCCTTTTGTCGCAGGGAGACCACGGAAGTCACGGATGCGCGGCATCGCAATCGTCACAAGACGATCGAGAAATTCGTACATCCGAGCCCGACGCAGCGTAACCTTGCAACCAATCGGCAGCCCTTCACGGATCTTGAAGCCTGCGATTGCTTTTTTGGCAACCGTTTTCACCGGCTTCTGACCTGCGATAAGGGTCATTTCCGCAACGGCTGCATCCAACTTCTTCTGGTCACCAGCAGCTTCACCAACGCCCATATTCAGGACGATTTTTTCAAGCCGCGGCACCTGCATTTCGTTGGTATACCCAAACTGCTCACGCAACTTGGCACGAAGTTCACTCTCATAGCGCTGGTGAAGGCGCGGGAGGGAACGCCCTTCCTGATTCGCACTCATACCTGGCCTCTCAACCTTCAATCACTTCGCCAGTCGCCTTGGCAACGCGAACTTTTTTACCGTTTTCCAGCACACGGAAGCCAACACGGGTTGGCTTCTTGGAGGCCGGGTCAACCAGTTTCAGGTTGGAGAGGTGAACAGCTGCCTCACGGGCAATAATTCCACCTTCTTCGCCCATGCGGCTAGCACGCTGGTGACGTTTGGCAATTGCAACACCACGGACAACAGCGCGATCTTCGGAAGGACGAACCTCCAGAACTTCACCCTGCACACCCTTGGAAGAGCCGGTGATGACGACAACCGTATCGCCTTTTTTAATACGGGCAGCCATTACAGCACCTCCGGCGCCAAAGAGATGATCTTCATGAACTTCTTAGCACGCAGTTCACGCACAACCGGGCCAAAGATACGGGTACCGATCGGTTCCTGCTGCTTGTTGATCAGCACGGCAGCGTTGCGGTCGAACCGGATGGCGCTGCCATCGGGACGACGAACCGGATAAGATGTACGCACGATAACGGCCTGGTGAACATCGCCCTTCTTCACCTTCCCACGGGGGATGGCTTCCTTGACGGAAACGACGATCACGTCGCCGACCGAGGCAGACTTCCGCTTGGAACCGCCCAGCACCTTAATGCACTGCACCTGACGTGCACCGGAATTGTCGGCCACATCGAGGTTGGTCTCGGGATGGATCATAACCTAAAATCCTTACGTTAGGCCGACGCAGTTGCTTCCACGCCCACGGCTTCACCGTTGCGGGAAATCACGGTCCACGTCTTACGCCGTGAAATAGGCGCACATTCAACAATCCGCACGGAATCACCCGTCTTGCAGATGTTTTCTTCATCATGCGCCGCATATTTCTTGGAGCGACGAATGAACTTTTTATACATTGGATGCATGACGCGACGATCGACAAGAACCGTAACGGTCTTGTCCATCTTGTCGCTCGTCACACGTCCGGTCAGGACGCGCCTCGGCATCGGCTACCTCTCCTCAGGCATTGGCAGCAGATGTTTTTGCACCTGCTGCATTCTTTGCATTCTGCGCAGCAATTGTCTTGATGCGCGCAATTTCACGGCGGACCACACGGACGCGGCTCTGCGCTTCTGTCTGACCGGTAGCCCGCTGGAAACGCAAGTTGAGCTGTTCACGCTTAAGTTCAACCAGACGCGCTTCAAGCTCATCTGGTGTTTTAGCGCGCAAATCAGCTGGCTTTACTGCCTTTACCATCTCACGCATCTCCAATTCGGGTCACAAATTTGGTCTTGATCGGCAGCTTGGCAGCGCCAAGAGCCAGCGCTTCACGCGCCAGTTCAGGCGGTACGCCTTCGATCTCAAACAAAATACGACCAGGCTTCACACGGGCCACCCAGAATTCAGGCGATCCCTTGCCAGAGCCCATACGCACTTCTGCAGGCTTTGTCGAGACCGGAATATCCGGAAAGATCCGAATCCAGACACGACCCGCACGTTTCATGGCGCGGGTAATGGCACGACGGGAGGCCTCGATCTGACGCGCCGTAATACGTTCCGGCTGCAGAGCCTTGAGGCCAAACGTACCAAAGTTCAGTGTGGTACCGCTTTTAGCAAGGCCGTGAATACGACCTTTATGAGCTTTGCGGAATTTTGTCCGCTTAGGGGAAAGCATTGTTTTTTATCCTCTCCTCAGCGCTGAGGAGCCTGTTCGGCCGCCCGGCGATCCTGTGCCAACGGATCATGAGCAAGAATTTCACCCTTGAAGATCCATACCTTCACACCGCAGGTGCCGTAGGTGGTCTTCGCCGTTGCCGTGCCGTAATCAATGTCGGCGCGCAGGGTGTGCAAGGGCACACGACCTTCACGATACCATTCAATACGTGCGATTTCAGCGCCGCCCAGACGGCCAGAGCAGTTGATCCGGATACCCTGGGCGCCCAGACGCATGGCAGACTGCACGGCGCGCTTCATGGCGCGACGGAAGGCTACGCGGCGTTCAAGCTGCTGGGCAATGTTTTCAGCAACCAGAGTCGCATCGATTTCCGGCTTGCGAATTTCAACGATGTTCAGCGCAACTTCCGTACCCGCCATGCGGGTCAGTTCCTTGCGTAGAGCGTCGATGTCCTGACCCTTCTTGCCGATGACAACACCGGGGCGTGCTGCGTAAATCGTAACGCGCGGCTTCTTGGCCGGGCGTTCGATCACTACGCGGGATACGCCTGCACCAGCCAGCTTGCGACGCAGGAATGCACGAAGCTTAAGGTCTTCGTGCAGCAGACGGGAATAGTCTGCATCTGCGTACCAGCGGCTGTCCCAGGTGCGGTTGATGCCGAGCCGCAGCCCGACCGGATTGACTTTATGCCCCATACCTCAGGCCGCCTTCTGCTCGGAAGAAGCCGCGTCAGACACTACGGCCCGCTCGGCTACAACAATCTTCAGGTGACTGAAAAACTTCTCGACGCGTGCGGAACGACCGCGGCCACGTGCATGAAAACGCCGCATGACAATGGACTTACCCACTTCGGCCGTTTTCACCACCAGCTGATCAACATCGAGCTGGTGGTTGTTTTCAGCATTAGCGATCGCGCTTTCCAGCGTTTTCTTAACCTGCTGAGCGATACGGCGCTTGGAGAATGTCAGCGTCGCAATTGCCTGAGATGCAGGTTTATTACGGATCAGGCCTGCCACAAGGTTCAGCTTGCGGGGGCTAACCCGGATGTTACGCGTGATAGCTTGCGCTTCTGTTTCCGCGAGCGTGCGCGGATGCTTCGGCTTGCTCATCTGTGCTCTTAGCCCCGCTTAGACTTCTTGTCAGCACCATGCCCGTGGAACGTACGGGTGGGAGAGAATTCGCCAAACTTGTGGCCAACCATATTCTCTGTCACCTGCACGGGCAGGAACTTCTGACCGTTATAAACACCGAACGTCAGACCAACGAACTGCGGAAGAATCGTTGAACGACGCGACCAGATCTTGATCACTTCATTCCGACCCGATGCGCGGGATACTTCAGCTTTATTCAGCAGATACCCGTCGACGAACGGACCTTTCCAGACGGAACGTGCCATCTTCTATTGCCCCTTACTTGCCGGTCTTCCGGCGACGGATAATCAGACCGTCCGTCCGCTTGTTGACCCGAGTTTTGTAACCTTTGGTAGGCTTGCCCCACGGCGTAACCGGATGACGACCACCAGATGTGCGACCTTCACCACCACCATGCGGATGGTCAACCGGGTTCATCACCACGCCGCGGTTATGCGGACGGCGACCCAGCCAACGGGAACGGCCAGCCTTACCCATGTGCTGGTTCATGTTGTCCGGATTGGACACGGCACCAACGGTCGCCATGCATTCACCGCGAACAACACGCAATTCACCAGACTGGAGCTTGATCTGGGCGTAGCCGGAATCCTTACCAACCAACTGCGCATACGTCCCTGCGGAACGGGCCAGCTTGCCGCCAGCACCCTGCTTCAGTTCGATGTTATGGATAATCGTACCTACCGGAATAGCAGCAAGCGGCATAGCGTTGCCTGGCTTAATGTCCACACGCGCACCAGCGATGACATTGTCACCAACCTTCAGACGCTGGGGTGCCAGAATGTAAGCCAGTTCACCGTCTTCGTACTTCACCAGCGCGATGAAGGCTGTGCGGTTGGGATCGTATTCAAGACGTTCCACAGTGCCCAGCACATCAAATTTGCGCCGCTTGAAGTCCACATAACGATAGGACTGCTTATGACCGCCGCCACGGAAACGAGACGTGATACGACCGTTATTATTACGGCCGCCCGACTTGTTCTTACCTTCCGTAAGCTGCTTGACCGGCTTGCCTTTCCACAGGTCAGCACGATCAATCAGAACCGTACCACGCAGGCTCGGCGTGACAGGATTAAAGTGCTTCAGTGCCATTAGTTTCTACCCTTGGTCACGCCAGCTTCGCGGTCAGGTCAATGGACTGACCTTCTGCAAGCTGAACGAACGCCTTCTTAACGTCAGAACGCTGACCAATACGCCCTTTAAAGCGCTTGGTTTTACCTTTCTGGACAAGGGTGTTGACGCCAACAACCTTGACCCCGAACAGCGTTTCCACCGCAACCTTGATTTCAGGCTTGCTAGCCGTCATTGCGACCTTGAAAACAACCTGATTTTTTTCAGAAAGCGCAGTCGCCTTCTCGGTGATGACAGGCGTCCGCACGATGTCGTACAGAGCCTCCCGAGAGAGACGCTCGGCTTTCTTGCGAATAGCAAGAATATTCGTCATGCCAGGCGTTCCTTCAGTCCTTCAAGGCCTGCCTGCGTGATGGCAAGCACCTCATGGTTCAGAATGTCATAAACATTCGCGCCAATGGTCGGCAGAATGTCGATCTTCGGCAGATTGCGAGCAGCGCGCACGAAGTTTTCGTCCACGGAAGCGTCAACAATCAGAGCGGAGCCCCAGCCCAGACCCTGCAGCTTCTTTGCAAGCTCGCTGGTCTTGGTCACGCCAGAAGCCGCGTCCAGAACAACCAGTTTGCCTTCAGCCGCTTTCTGGGACAGTGCGGAGATCAGACCAAGACGACGCACCTTTTTAGGCAGGTCGTAGCCATGATCGCGCACAACAGGTCCATGCACAACACCACCAGTTCTGTACTGGGGAGCGCGCAGGGAGCCCTGACGGGCACTACCTGTACCTTTCTGGCGGTACGGCTTTTTGGTCGTGCCGGACACTTCGCCCATGCCTTTGACCTTGTGCGTGCCAGCGCGGCGTTTTGCCAGCTGCCAATGCACAACGCGTGCCATTACATCTGCCC
>JBDNSL010000009.1:0-51166 GCA_047719095.1 Acetobacter sp. | reverse complement strand
AGAACCCCCAGCACCAAAGCTTCCCGCTGGTCGTCTGGCAGACGTGCAAGCGCTGCATCCAACTCCATAAGGGAAAGCCGGTCATCATGGCGGGGGGCAACCGCCAGCATGGACTGGGGTGCGTCATCAATATCTGTGGTTTCACGCTTTTTACGCAGGTCGGAAATAAAGCGGTTGCGCAGGATACGGTGCATCCATGCCCCAAAATTGGTTCCGGGGATAAAGCTCTCCTGAGCGGCCAGAGCGTTGCACACGGCATCCTGCACCAGATCTTCCGCACTGGTGCGGTTGCGGGTCAGGGCCAGAGCCTGCACACGCAGCCGGGGCAGAATGGCGATAACCTGATCGTGGAATATTGAGGCTGTCATTGTTCTTACTCCGCTTCTTCTTCCATTTAAGGGAGCAATGAACAACACCGGGGTAAGGTTACATGCAGATGCATTTTTTGTAATCACGAAAAAGAGAGCGGTGAGCACCCCGGGGATCAGCCCCCCTCTCCCGCCTGCTGCTGGGCCAGTTTGTGCAGCATGGACCGCGCGCGAGAGACACGGGCCTTGATGGTGCCCACATCCACCTCGCAGATTTCGGCCGCCTCCACGTAGGTCATGCCGTGCGCGCCAATTAATACCAGAGCTTCGCGCAGTAAGGGGGTCAGTTGCCACAGGAGCACTTCAAGCTCCTGCACCTCCTGCCGACCATCCGCAGGAGGGGCCACCCGCTGGGGGGGCTGTTGCCCGTAATGTTCAAGCACTTCACGCTCTTTTTTACCGCGCCGCCTCTGTTCCAGAAACAGATTGCGCAAAATGGTAAAGCACCATGCCTTCAGGCTGCTCCCCACCTCAAACTGGGCCATGCGGTCCAGTGCGCGCAAAACCGTCTCCTGCACCAGATCATCCGCCATGGAGGGGTCACGCGCCAAAAAGCGGGCAAAGCCGCGCAGGGAGGGCAAAAGCGTCAGCAATTCCGCCCGGAAGGTCAGGCGCACGTCACCATGATCGGGATTTGGTGTGTTAATCAGGATTCATCCCCTTTCGGCAAACGCCGCTCCGTGGCATCATTGCCTTATCGTATGTTTTCATCATGACCTAATCATAAGGAGATTTGTCATGTCAGAGTCACTGCGTGACGGGCTGATCCGGGCTCTCCCTTATGGCAGACGTTATGCACGCGCCCTGACAGGCAACCAGCCCGAAGGCGACCTGCTGGTAGCACAAAGCCTGAGGGGCCTGACATCCCAACCCCCAGCCGAGGGGTTTACGCCCCTGCTCCAGCTTTATCAGGCAATTTCGCGCCTTTATACGGCGGACGAGTTACGGCGCAGCACACAGGGGCCGGGGCTTTCTGCCGTGCAGCGGCAGTTGCTGCTGCTGACAACACTTGAAGAAATCAATGTGGAAACCGCAGCCCGCATTGCGGGCCTGCCCCATGATCAGGCGGTGCAGGAGCTTGAAACCGCCCAGAAGCAACTCCACAAAGGCGTGCAGACATCGGTTCTGATTATTGAGGACGAGCCGATTATCGCCATGGATATCGAACTCCTTGTCATGCAGTGTGGCCACAAGGTGGCGGGAGTTGCCCACACGCAGGCCGACGCCGTGCAACTGGCCGCACAAACCCGGCCCGGCCTTATTCTGGCGGACATAAACCTTGGCCCCGGTGGGGACGGCATGGCAGCAGTGGCCGAAATTACGGCCACATTCAAGGTGCCGGTCATATACGTGACCGCCTACCCCGAAAGACTGCTTACGGGCGAAAAACTGGAACCCTGTTTTGTCATTACCAAACCGTTTGACCCCTTAACCCTTGCCGTAGCCACCTATCAGGCCGTAAGCAGTGTGGGTGTAGCTCAGACCTGATCTGTTAGGTAAAAAGCTGCCAGAACCCTTGATCGACCTTATTTCTGGAACGGCTGGCAATCTGTTATGGCGCTACCTCCCCTACTGCACCTGCAAGACATTACCCTAACCCTTGGCGGCAAGCCGCTCCTTGATGGCGCGGGGTTTGCTGTTGGCAAGGGCGAACGCGTCTGCCTGGTCGGGCGTAACGGGTCGGGCAAGTCCACCTTGCTCAAAATTGCCGCAGGGCTGATCCAGCCTGATGCAGGCAATGTGTTCCTCCAGCCCGGCGCGTCCTTGCGTTACCTCCCGCAGGAACCGGACCTGAGCGCTTACGCCACAACAGCGGATTATGTTGCCGCCCAGATTGATGACCCCAACATGGAATGGCGCGCAGGCCCCATGCTGGATGCACTCGGCCTGACGGGGGAGGAAAGCACATCCCACCTATCGGGTGGGGAAACCCGGCGTTGCGCCATTGCGGGTGTGCTGGCCGCAGCCCCCGACGTGCTGCTGCTGGATGAGCCGACCAACCATCTGGACATGCCCACCATTGAATGGCTGGAGCGCGAACTGCTCAGCCTTGGCTGCGCCATGATCATGATCAGCCATGACAGACGCCTGCTCTCCACCCTGTCGCGCTCGGTGGTCTGGCTGGACCGGGGCATTACACGCAGACTTGATGAAGGGTTTGACCGCTTTGAATCCTGGCGCGAGGACGTGCTGGAGCAGGAGGAGCGCGATGCCCATAAACTGGACCGCCAGATCGCGCGTGAGGAAGACTGGATGCGCTACGGCGTAACCGGGCGGCGCAAACGCAACGTACGCCGTGTGCGCGAACTGGCCGCCCTCCGCACAGCCAAAAAAGAGGCGGTGCGCGCGCCCGGTGCTGTAACCCTGAACGCCCAGTCCGCCTCCACCTCCAGCCGCCTTGTGGCTGTTGCGGAGGGGGTGTGTAAGTCTTGGGGAGAAAAGCGCGTTATCGACAACCTCAATCTGCGCGTCCTGCGCGGAGACCGGCTTGGCGTTGTGGGGGCCAATGGTGCGGGCAAAACAACCCTGCTGCGCCTGTTAACCGGGGGAGACCAGCCCGACACCGGCACCATCGCCCTCGGGCCGTCGCTGAGCATGGTCACGCTGGACCAGCAGCGCCGCTCGCTTAAGCCCGACCGGACATTGGCCGAAACCCTGACCGATGGCGGGGGGGACATGGTGCAGATCGGGGATGAAAAGCGGCATGTTATTGGCTACATGAAGGACTTCCTGTTCCGTCCGGAGCAGGCGCGCACACCTGTAAGCGCCCTGTCGGGTGGGGAGCGTGGCCGCCTGATGCTGGCCTGCGCACTGGCCAAGCCGTCCAACCTGCTTATTCTGGACGAACCAACCAACGATCTGGACTTGGAAACACTGGATATTTTGCAGGATATGCTGTGCAACTATAATGGCACGGTCCTACTGGTCAGCCATGACCGAGATTTTCTCGACCGTATTGCCACCTCCGTACTGGCAGCAGACGGTACGGGCGCATGGATTGAATATGCCGGGGGCTATAGCGATATGCTTGTCCAGCGCAACCTGCAACCGCTGGAAACCAGCCCCCTTGTTCCTGCCAGCGAACCGGGCAAAGCCCGCGAGCAACCCGCAAAACAGACCACCCGCAAGCTGAGTTACAAAGACCAGTTTGCACTGGACAGCCTGCCCGTGGAAATGGAAAAACTACAGGCTAAGGCCCACACCCACCGCACCAGCATGGCCGACCCCGACCTGTATAGCAAAGACCCCAAGGCCTTTGACCGCCATATGGTGGAGCTTGGAAAAATTGAAGCCAAACTGGCCGAATGTGAGGAGCAGTGGCTTGCGCTGGAAATGAAGCGTGAGGCCCTGCTGGCAGAATAGACCAGCCCCTTGCCACGCCCCGTGGCGTAGCAAGGGCATACTTGCCCCATCTGACCTGATAAACACAGACATGATGACAAAGCCGTCTGATACGCCCCCAACCTCCGCCGGACCATGGACAGGCGCTGTGCGGTCTTTGCTGCGCAACCGCTCGGCCCTTGCCGCCCTTTGCGTGCTGGCTCTTATTGTTCTGGCCTGCCTGCTTGCCCCGTTTTACGCCCGCTACATTGCCCATACGGACCCGTTTGTCTCCAACGTAGCCGGGACCATTATGCTCGGTGGGCAGGAAACGGACATTATGCAGCCCAACGACAACCCGCTGCATCTGGGCCTTAGCCCCATTGGGCCAACATGGCGGGCAACATATTTTTTGGGAGCGGACAGTCAGGGGCGCGATATTATGGCCCGTCTGCTCTATGGGGGGCGGAACTCGCTGCTGATTTCCTTCTGTGCCGCGGTCCTCTGCCTTGGGGTGGCGGGTGTGGTGGGCATTACCGCCGGTTTTTTTGGTGGCATCACAGACATGGTTTTGTGCCGGTTGATGGATATCATGTGGGCGGTGCCTGTTTACCTGTTTGCCATTTCGCTCTCCATTGTCACAATCACCTCTGGCCTGCGGATAGGGCCTTTTGTGATCGAGGCTGACAACCTGCTTATTCCCATTGCCATTATTGCGCTGGTTTATGTGCCTTATGCCGCACGCCCGGTGCGTGGACGGGTTATTGCCCTGCGGCAGGCGGAATTTGTGACCGCCGCCAAGTGCCTTGGTGTGCCCCGCTGGCGCATTGTGCTGCGCGACATTCTGCCCAATGTCAGCACAACGCTTGTTGTTATGGGGCCACTGCTTATGGCCATGGCGCTTCTGGCAGAAAGTGCGTTGTCCTTCCTGTCCATTGGCGTGCAGGCCCCTGCCGCGTCATGGGGGACAATCATCCTTGATGGTGAAGGGCTTATTTACACCCGCCCGATGGTGGCCATTGCCCCCGGTCTGGCTATTGTAGCAGTCGTCCTTGCCTTGAACATTCTGGGCGACGGGCTGCGCGATGCGCTGGACGTGCGCGACACATCCCGCCGTGAATAAGAGGAGGGACACAGCATGATCATGCCTCTCCTGCGCCGCCTTGGTCAGACGGTGTTTGTCCTGTTTGGCATTTCCGCCCTTGTGTTTGCCGTTTTTTTTGCAACCCCCGGGGCGGACCCCACCGCACGTATTGCCGGGCGTAACGCTGCCCCCCAGACCATGGAGAAAGTCCGCAAGGAATATGGTTTTGACCGCCCCCTACCCGTGCAATACGCCATTATGATGAAAAAACTGTTCATTACGCGGGATCTGGCAAGCTACGCCAACCGTGGTGAACTGGTTGTGCCCGAAATCCTGCGTGCAGCCCCCGTTACGCTCTCTCTTGTCATGGGGGCTGCCATCATATGGGTGGTGCTTTCCATTGGCATGGGTGTGCTTGCGGCCGCGTTCAAGGGGTCATGGATAGACCGAGCACTCATGATGGTCGGGCTGGTGGGTATTTCCATCCCTGTTTTCTGGCTTGGGCAGGTGGTCAACCTGATCACCCAGAACCGCTACCATGATACATGGCTGTTCTCTTGGGTGCCGGGGCTGGGCTATGTGCCGTTCACCCAAAGCCCGCTGGACTGGTTCCGCGCACTGGTTATTCCGTGGTGTGTTCTGGCCGTTATGTTTGTTGGTATCTACAGCCGTATTTTACGGGCGGATCTGGTCGCGATCATGGGGGAGGACTTCATGCGCACGGCCCGCGCCAAGGGGCTGTCGCCAACCCGCGTGCTGCTCCGCCATGGCCTGCGGACCGCACTTATCACCTTTGTCTCGCTCTTTGGCATGGATTTTGCCCAGCTTGTTGGCGGAGGCGCGCTGCTGACCGAGGTTGTCTTTGGGCTACCCGGCGTTGGCCGCCTGACCTATCAGGCGCTGAACAGCCTTGATCTGCCACTGATCATGGCCACGGTCATGTATTCCGCCGTTTTTGTGGTGCTGGCCAATGCCGTGGTGGATGCGGCCTACCTTCTGCTCGACCCACGGGTGCGCGATGTCCGCTAACTCCCCCTCCCCACCTCTGCTGGAGGTGCGCGACCTGTGCGTAAGCTTTACCGCGCGCGGGCAGGCTGTGCCTATTGTGCAGAACATGTCCTTTACTGTGGGCACACAGGAAATTCTGGGGCTGGTGGGGGAATCCGGTTCGGGCAAATCCATAACCGCTCTGGCCCTTATGGGGCTGATAGACACACCCGGTGTGCAGATAACCGGCTCCGCCCGCTTTAAAGGGCAGGACATTCTGGGCCTGTCGGGCAGGCAACTCCGCGCCTTGCGCGGGCGCGAGATTGCCATGATCTTTCAGGACCCCATGACAGCCTTTACGCCCGTTTACACCATAGGCTGGCAGATTGATGAGCAACTGCGCGTCCACCAGAATCTGCCACGCAGGCAGGCCCGTGCGCGCACGGTAGAACTGCTGGGGGAAATGGGCGTGCCAGACCCCGCCAACACAGCAAACCGCTACCCGCACCAGCTGTCTGGCGGGCTGCGCCAGCGCGCCATGATTGCCATGGCCCTGTCCTGCAACCCATCATTGCTGATTGCGGATGAACCCACCACAGCCCTTGATGTTACCGTTCAGGCCCAGATTCTGGACCTGATGCGTAACCTGCGCAAAACACATGGGTCATCCGTTCTGCTGATCACCCACGATATGGGCGTTGTGGCCCAGACATGTGACCGCACTCTGGTTCTGTATTCCGGCCGGGTGGCTGAGGCAGGGACAACACAGGATCTGTTCGCCCACCCGCAGCACCCCTACACCGCAGCCCTTCTGGCCTCCATCCCCCCCATGAGCGGCCCACGGCCAGAGCGGCTCCCCGCCATTCCCGGTGGGCCACCCCAGCCCACGGAGCGGCCAAAAGGCTGCGCGTTTGCCCCACGCTGCACCTATGCCCACGCCACCTGCCTGCCCGCCCCGCCACCGGCGTTCTGCACGGTTGGGCCGGGGCATGATGTTGCCTGCGTGCTGCCGGGGGAAGGTACGCCACTCCCCCCACGCCCATCCGCCACCACACCATACGCTTTGTGAGGTGCCATTATGTGCTTGCCCCCCCCTTCCGCACAGGTGGCGGATACGCCGCAAACACCTAACAGCCCCCTTTTGTCTGTCAGGGACGTTTACAAGACCTACTCCCTTAAAAGAGGGCAGACCTTAAAAGCGGTTGACGGTGTTTCCTTCTCCGTCCTGCCCGGAGAGGTGCTGGGGCTTGTGGGGGAGTCCGGTTGTGGCAAATCCACGCTGGGGCGCTGCCTGCTACGCCTGAGCGATGTGTCCTCCGGCCAGATCGTGTTTGACGGGCAGGATATTACACATCTGCCCGAGCGCACATTACGCCCCTTGCGCCAACGAATGCAGATGGTGTTCCAGGACTCGCACGCCTCCCTTAATCCACGCAGGAGAATAGGTGACCTGCTGGCCGAACCCCTGCGCGTACACCGCGCACCAGATGGCACCCGCCACACCAGCCCCGCCATAACCCGCAGACTGGCCGAATTGATGGAACTGGTCAGCCTGCCCCAGAGTGCCCTTGCGCGCTATCCGCATGAATTTTCTGGCGGGCAACGCCAGCGCATTAACATTGCGCGCGCCCTTGCCCTCTCACCCAGCCTTGTGGTGGCGGATGAACCTGTTTCGGCACTGGATGTGTCGGTTCAGGCCCAGATTGTAAACCTGTTTGCCGACCTGCAAAAACACCTTGGCCTGACATATGTTTTTATCGCCCACGACCTTGCCGTGGTGCGCCAGATATCTACCCGCGTTGCTGTCATGTATTTAGGTGCTATTGTGGAACTGGGGGATACGGATACGGTTTTGCACAACCCCGCCCACCCCTACACCATAGCGTTAACCCGTGCCGTGCCCCGCCCGGTTGTGGGCGCACCGCGCCATGCCCCCTTACGGGGAGAAATTCCAAGCCCTGTTCACAAACCCTCTGGCTGCCGCTTTCATACACGCTGCCCGGCCATGCAGCCCCGCTGCCAGCATGACGCGCCCGTATTAAGGCAGATCGCACCCAACCATGAGGTCACCTGCCACTACCCCGTTTTGTAAAACCCATACCCGTCCCTGCGCAGCACTCCTGCTCCTCACCGGCCAATGGCGGGCTTATGCTACGGGCGACAGGCTTATGTGCCCGACACGGGTGCGCGCTCCACCACCCGCTTGGCCGCGGCCTTGTCCCATGCAAAAGCACCAGCCCACAGCGCAAGAAAAATACCCATAATAGCACTGCCCAGCAGGGGAAAATGCTCCGCAAGTGTTTCGGCCATACGTACAAGGCCCGCCCCTGCCATGCCATTATCCCCAAGGGCTGCCACATATTCTGTTGCCCCAACGCCCACGGCAGCAAGGGCGGAAACACTGGTAATGGCCAGATTATAAATCTGGCGTCGCTTGCGTGTCTGCGCGCTCCAGCCATAGGCACGCATCATCAAAACAGCATCCAGTGTATCTATAGCGGACATGGCCGCCGTAAACAGCAAAGGGAACATAAGAATACCCACAAGCCCAAGCCCCTGACTGCTCTGGGCTGCGGCCAGCCCCAGCAGCCCTACCTCTGTTGCCGTGTCAAACCCCAGCCCGAACACAAAGCCCAGCGGATACATCTGCCATGAACGCCCGATAAGCCCGAACAGCGGGCTGAACAGGCGCGCCATTACCCCGCCAGACACCGCATCGGGCCTATCTGTTTTCTGGCGGAACAGGTGCCATTGCCGCCCGGCGGCATACACGTTGTACGCTGCCATAAGGAACAGAAAGCCAATGGATACCCCCGTGCCAATACTGCCCCCCACAAGATGCCAGCGCTCCAGCCAGTCATGTGTTGGCAAAAGGGCCAGAAACAGCACGGCAAGGCACACGACAGATGAGTGACCGAGAGAGAAAAACAGCCCCGCCCCCAAAGGCGAGCGCCCCGTAAGCATGAGTTTGCGGGTTACCAGATCAATCGCCACAATGTGGTCCGCATCCATGGCGTGGCGCAGGCCAAACACCCATGCCAGCAGGGCCGAGGCCAAAAGTGTTGCCTGCCCGCCAAGGCAGAACCACGCCGCCCCCCACGCAACCGCATTGAACAACAACAAAGCCGCCAACAACCGGTAGCCCTGCATGCATCTGGCCGCCAGAACGGCCTTGCCGGGCAAACTTACCGGGGCAAAATCCAAAGCGGACGGGTCTTGGGGCATGTTAGCAAATCCTTGGGCGGCGCAGCTCTGGTGGCAGGCTTTACACCCGAGCGGTCCCTCCTCATGAACATCATGCATAACAAGAGAGCTGATCAGACGGGGGATAAAGCACCTGAGCGTATGGCCTGAGATTGTGCCGCGTTTTCAGCCTGTATTCAAGCGGCCTCCCCACGTGTGGGCCTCCCTTGGAGCACGGTCACAGAGGGCGCGGATAGAAGCCACCCTTTAACGTGAACTGCGTAAAAAATCAGAAACAAAGCATTTATATTATTGTTATTTATTAATTCACTTTCAGGCTGCTATTCAGGTCAGGACAATCCACCGCACAAGCCTGCGGCATGGAAAAAACAGTTGGATTGGCCGCAAACCATGCTCCCGCCTCTTTTGTGCCGCCATGACCTCGTTTGGAGATTTTAACAGCATGATCCGCGCTTCCTACCTATTGTCCGCAGCAACTGCCATGCTTGCATTAAGCGTAGTTGCTCCGGCTTCCGCCCAAACCGTAACGCAGGCGGCACAGGCACAATCGGGCACCTACGCCGTTGAACCCGCCCATACTCAGGTTGGCTTTTCGGTCCTGCATTTTGGGTTTACCAACTATTACGGCGTTTTTTCCAATGCATCGGGTTCACTGGTGCTGAATGCACAGGCCCCTGCCTCTTCCAAACTGTCCGTGACCATTCCTGTCGCGTCCGTGCAGACCACCAGTTCCAAACTGACAGATGAACTGAAAAGCCCGCAATGGTTTGATGCCGCCAAGTTCCCGAATGCGACCTTCGTATCGACCAGCGTAAAATTGGACGGACAAAACAATGCAACCGTCAATGGCACGCTCACACTCCACGGTGTGACAAAGCCCGTAACGCTGAGTGTGCATTTCCTTGGTGCGGGCGTGAACCCGATGGACAAAAAATACACCACCGGGTTTGAGGCCACAGGCACCATCAACCGCAGTGACTTTGGCATTAAAACGTATGTGCCCTACGTGAGCGACGCTGTGGCCCTGCGTATTGCCGGGGCTTTTGAAAAACAGGATTAATGTTTTACGCCCCCTGCTCCGCCGCCGTTTCTGGCTGCATCAAGCAGGGGGCTTTTCTGCCTGCATATTGATACGATGTAGTATTGTTATACCAAAACCAACAAACTGGCTTGGAAAATCAAATAAAAACTCCACCCGACTGCACTATCAATTTATCTTGTATGAAAATAACCCCACAAGGTTACATCAAACCCTGTAGAGCATTGATAAAAATACATTTTTTCTCGTCATATCCCGACAGATATCTAACTCTACCTCCTTTAATTTGGTGACAGAACCTGCCATTGCACAGCAGTCACAACACGTTAACAATGCAGCATGATTGATATATATCATTGCCTGTGCTGTATTGAGTGGTGAATAATGCAAGATCAACGCTAAAGGCATAGTGGTCGTCGCCGATAAAGGTTTCTCAAACCTGTTCTGCTCGTTCTGGCATAAACACCAGACTGAACAGCCTGAATTATTGAGACACCTGACCAGCCGGAACAGCTGAAGCAGGATATTACCCCTCCATGAACACCGCTCCCCAGTCTGGTGAGATTGATTTCAATACACTTCCTGATCTGGCGGTTTTGGGACAAACGCTTTTCAGGCAGGTTCCAATTGGAACAATTGTTGTCCGTCTTTCCGATAACAAAATTATCCTGCGCAACCCTGCCTTCCGCCTTATTGCAAATGATACCATCACAACCCTGTCAGCACTGATTGACAACAGTTGCGTAGACCCCAAACAGCAAGAGCAGCTCCGCGCCCAGATCACGCACGCCAGAAGCCGGGCCGATCTGGAGGAAACCAGCGAACTGCCCGAACTTGTGCTGGACCTTAAGGGGGCAGATGGCAAAATACGCATTGTTCAGCACTATGCGCTCATGTTCCACAAGATGGGCATTGCCGTTGGCATTTTCCGCGATATCTCGGACATAAAACGTAAATATCGCGCACTCCAGAAAGACGCCTTTACAGACGAACTAACAGGTGTTGGCAACAGGCGCGGCCTGATGGAACGCTGGAGTGAGGAAATAGAGGATGACCCCACCCAGACCATCGGGTTTTTGATGATTGATCTGGACCAGTTCAAACCGATCAACGACACATATGGCCATGCCATTGGGGATAATGTTTTGCGCAGTCTGGCACGCAGGCTACGCAAAAGTGTGCGTAAAAGCGATTATGTGGTGCGTATGGGGGGAGATGAATTTGGTATTCTCCTCCCCGATATCGAGAGCAGAAGCATGCTGGACACAATCAGCAACAAGCTGCTGGCAGCCCTGCGCCGCCCGGTTGTAAGCGACACCCTCAAACTCACGCTCTCTGGCAGCATTGGCGGGGGTATTTACCCCGAAGATGGCAAAGATCTGGCCGCAATCATGGTCCATGCCGATCACTCAATGTACAGCACAAAAAAGAGCATTCCCACGCGCAGGCGCTCCAAAAAGCACCCGATAACCGTCAAAGCACCTACCCCGTAAAAAGCACTGGCGCGAGGCATATGGCCTGACAGACGCGCCCAATGCTCCCTCCCCCGCAAAAGCCCGTGGCCGGGCTACGCTACGGGGGTGGCGTTATTCGTCATGCTCTGATGGATGCAGGACGTGGGGGAAAGCAGACGTGCTGAAAAACGCGATCAGAATACCACAGAGTGCCACCACAATGGCCAGTGGGGTCAGCACTGCAAAGCCCCCATGCGTAAGCACAACACCCCCCGCAGCAGACCCCAGCAGAATACCGGCATTGCTGGCCGCGTTAATGGCAGCCCCCGCCACATCGGCCCGTGTGGCCCGTGCGCGAATGGCCCCGGACATAACAAACGGAATAATGGCCGAATAGCCAATACACCACAGCCCGACAGCCCCGACAGACAACCAGCCCGACAGGATATTCCCATACATAAGCCCCATGCCAACCAGCATGGCCATGCCACTTGCCAGCATACCGGCTGCGGGGCGGCGGTCCACGATCTGCCCTGCCCCCCATAGCCCCAGAATACTGAGTGCCCCTGTCAGCAACAGAGCCACACTCAAGGTACCACTGGACAGGCCATGTTCGAGCAGAAGGGGCGTGACATAGGTGTAAAGCAGGTTATGGGCAAAAAAGAACACCGCATCCACCCCGACAACAATCAGGAACGTGCGCATAACCTTGCGTGAGGCAATGCTTGGCAGGCTTTCCTTGACATGAACATTAGAGGACACAGGCGGTAGAAAAACCGCAATGCAGAGTGTCAGCACAACGGCAATGCCGGTCATGATGTACATGGCAACCCGCCAACTAGCCAGATGCCCTACAGCCGCCGTACCCGGCACCCCCAGAATGGCACCAAGGGACGTGCCCCCATAAACGAACGAAATCGCACGCCCCGTCATTCTGGGTGGCACCAGACGGGCGGCATAGGCCGACACAATGGACATGAGCAGCGCATGGGCCAGCCCGCCAATAAGCCTGCCCACGCACAAAAGGACAAAGGTGGGCGCCATGGCCACCACCAGATTGGACACCACATACCCCGAGAGGGAGACAAGCATCAGCCGCTTGCGGTCAATATGGGCGGTCATAATGGTGAGCGGCACAGCCCCCAGCGTAACCATAAGGGCAAAAGCACTTACGGCCAGCCCGGCCTGTCCTTCCTGTATATGGAAGGTCCGAGCCATTTCGATCAGTATGCCCACCGGCGCGACCTCGCTGGTCAGCGCCGTAAAGGTACAGGCAAACAAAGCCCAAAGCCCGATAATGGCTCCGGTCGAAAGATTTTTAAAAAGCATGACACCCTGTTTAAATACAGAAATGCGGACCAACGCCGTTTCTTCGAAGCCCTTCTGGCATTCCTTGATCCAAAACGGAATAGGTGGTTTTGGATAAATATATAGCTCTGTAGCTTTTTCTTATATTCCAGTATTTTACAAAAATACGCGCAAAGCCGAGGGGGCATTTTGGGCGCAAAAAACCGCCAGTTTTGGCCAGATCAGCCTGCACGCCCCTCACTCTTCCTTGTCTGCAAAAGAGCGCGGCACAGGGGTGGTCAAGGACGTATCCAGCCCTGCCCATGCACTTTTTTGCACTGCCTACCCCGTATAACGGGCCAGAAAAGGGGCTGTAACACTGCCTTGGCTATGCGCCACCTCATGCGGTGTGCCCTGCGCCACAATACGCCCGCCCTGCCCCCCGGCTCCGGGGCCAAGATCAATCACCCAGTCACTCCGGGCCACAAGCCGCATGTCATGCTCGGCAACAAGCACCGTGTTGCCGCCTGCCACCAGTTCATGCAGGTGTGCCATCAGCCTGTCTGCGTCAAAGGGGTGCAGGCCGGTGGTCGGTTCGTCCAGCACATACAGCGTGTGCCCTCGGCGTTGCTTGTGTAGCTCTGTTGCCAGCTTGATCCGCTGGGCCTCGCCCCCGGAAAGTTCGGTCGCAGGCTGGCCCAACGTAAGATGCCCCAGACCACCACGTTGCAACGTGGCCAAAATTTGCGCGGGCCCCACGTCCTCGGCCAGAAAAACGCATGCATCATCCACCGTCATGGCCAAAAGCTCGGCAATGGAGCGGCCACGGTAGGTTACGTCCAGCACCTCGGGCTTGTAGCGCGCGCCGTGGCATGTGGGGCATGGCGCGTAAACACTGGGCAGGAACAAAAGCTCCACCATGGTGGCCCCTGCCCCCTCGCAGGTGGGGCACCGCCCTTTAGGCAGGTTGAACGAAAAATACCCTGCGTCATACTTCCGTTTTTTTGCAAGCTCTGTCTGGGCATAGAGTTTGCGGATCGTATCAAACAGGCCGGTATAGGTGGCAATGTTGGAGCGCGGCGTACGCCCGATGGGTTTTTGGTCAATAACCACCAGCCGTTTGATATGCTCCCCCCCCTCGGTAATGCTCCCCTCCGGCTCGCCCGCCGCAGCCGACATTAACGGCTCACACTCATCCTCCTCCACGGTCGCCACAGGTGCCTGCCCCAGCGCCTTTGCCACAACAGCTGTTAAAACCTGACTGACAAGGGAGGATTTGCCCGACCCCGACACCCCGGTCACTGACACCAGAACACCAAGGGGGAAAGACACCTCCAGATCATGCAGGTTGTTCCAGTTAATGTGGTGCAGACGCAGCCAGCCGGTAGGTTTTTTGGCCTCATGCTCCACAACGCTAGAAGGAGCAAACACGTAGCTCCGCGTATGGGACAGAGCCACATCCTCCAGCCCGGCAAGTGGGCCTGAATACAGGACCTCCCCCCCACGCGTGCCCGCCTGCGGCCCCACATCCACCACCCATTGTGCCTGACGGACAATATCCAGATTATGTTCAACAAGAAAAAGCGAGTTCCCCGCATCCCGCAGGCGTTCCAGTGCTGCCAGCAGGGCCTGTGTATCTGCCGGGTGCAGGCCTGCGGAGGGTTCGTCCAGCACATACACCACCCCAAACAGGTTGGAGTGAATTTGTGTTCCAAGCCGCAGGCGCTGGTATTCACCGGGGGAGAGGGTTTGCACACCACGGTCCATTTGCAGGTAGCCAAGCCCGAGGTTTTCCAAAACGCCAATCCGGGCCGCCATATCCTCCACAATGCGTCTTGCTGCAATGGCCGCAGCACTTGCCCCCTGCTCCACGCTCTTGCTTTCACCCACGGCCGCACGCAGGGTTGCCGCTATGGTTTGCAGCGGCAGGGCGGTCATCCCCGCAATGGTGTAGCCCCCAAATGTTACCCGCAGAGCGTTGGCATTTAGCCGCTGGCCGTGGCATTCCGGGCATTGCGTGCTGGCCATGAACGCCCCCACCCGGCGGCGCATCATGGCGCTTTGCGAATGGGCGAAGGTTTGCACAACATAACGCCGCGCCCCCGTAAACGTACCCTGATAGGCAGGCTCCACCCCTTGGGCCATGGCCTGCACAACCTGTGCGTGCGTCAGGCCGGGATAGACCGGGTAGGTCGGAGTTTCCTCGGTAAAGAGTATCCACTCACGCGTTTTTTTGGGCAGTTCACGCCACGGCACATCAACATCCACCCCTTTGGTAATCAGGATGTCGCGCAGGTTCTGCCCTTGCCACGCACTAGGCCAGGACGCCACGGCCCGCTCACGGATCGTGCGCGAGGGATCGGGCACCATGCGCTCTTCTGTTACGTCGTGAATGCGGCCCAGCCCGTGGCAGCGTTTGCAGGCCCCCATTGGCGTATTGGGGGAGAAGGATTCCGCCTCCATGCGTGCAAGCCCCTGCGGGTAGGCCCCCGCACGCGAATAGAGCATACGCAAAAGGTTGGACAGAGTGGTAACACTACCAACAGAGGAGCGGCCCGAACTCCCCCCGCGCTGTTGTTGTAGGGCAATGGCGGGAGGCAGCCCCTCCACCACATCCACATCGGGCACGGGCATCTGCTGGAACAGGCGGCGGGCATAGGGCGAAACAGATTCAAGGTACCGGCGCTGCGCTTCCGCGTACAACGTGCCAAAAGCCAGCGATGACTTACCAGAACCAGAAAGACCCGTAAAAACCACCAGACTGTCACGCGGGATGTCCAGACTGACATTTTTCAGGTTGTGTTCGCGCGCACCACGCACATGCACAAAGCCATCATCCCCACTTCGGCCTGTTTTTTGCGCTTTGGTCATGCTGTCCATTCCGGTCTGGCTGGGTTGGGCTCAGGCGTTAAGTTCGGGATCCCTGAACCGACGGTTGGCCAGCACGGGCAAGGCCGCACGCGTTGCGCGGATGCGCTCCATATCCACATGGGCAAACAGCAGGTCCGGGCTGCTTCCCGCACGGACCACGGCAACCCCCATGGGGTCCACCAGCATGCTGCACCCAATGTTGCGTGGCCCACATTCACCCACAGCGGCAACGTAGCAGGTGTTTTCCAGCGCGCGTGCTGTAACCATAACCTCCCAATGCCATTCCTTGGCAGGCCCGCGCACCCATGCGGCTGGCACGCTCAACAGGTCTGCCCCCCGCACGACAAGGGAGCGCGCAACCTCGGGGAAGCGCACGTCATAACAGGTCATCAGCCCGACTTTAATCTCCCCCACCTGTACAATGGGGGGGAGGTCCGTGCCCGGAATGTAGTCGTTTGATTCCTTCATGTTAAAGGCATCATACAGGTGCAGCTTGCGGTAGCAGGCAACCAGCCCGGTGCTATCGAGCACAATCTGGCAATTATGGGTCAGGGCTGGGTGGGCTGGGGTGGCTATGCAGCAGATGACACTCAGCCTTGTGCCCGCCAGAGCGTTAATAAGCCCGCTGACAAATGGTCCATCAAGGGCCTGCGCCGTGCGCACGGTAATGCCGGGGTCATGCATGTCCGCCGCAATCAGGCTTTCGGGCAGAATAAGCAGGCGGGCATCTTCTGCCACGGCCCGATCGATCAGGGACACGCACTGACCAAGGTTGACGCGCCAGTCCGGTGCAACGGCGAACTGTCCTAGAGCAATTTTCATCCGGGTGATCCTTACGGGCAAAACCATGCGGTGTGAACGTTGCCGAACGCCCAACCCTTTTCCTTACTACGACACTTGAGCGCTCAAGCGCAAAACCCACACCGTGGGTCAGATACGCAAGTGCGCCATGCCCGCCCGGCAGACCGGGTTGTGGCATTTCATCATGAAACCGTCATACCTCATCTTGCGCTGTTTGGCGTATGGGACAATCCCTGTCTCATGCCAACATAAGGTCTGTGCCTTGCGCCATCGTATTTTTGTCCTTTGTGCTGCAACGCTGTGTGCGGCCCTGCCTGCCCTGCCACAAACCGGACAGGCCCAGACAGCCACACTGCCAGATGGCCGGAACTTTCTGCCCCCGCCCCCCACCGCTGGCTCACACGCGCAGGAGGCGGATGTGCAGGCATTTATGGGCACGCGCGCACTGCGTGGTGGCAGCCGCTGGCAACTGGCCCACAATGATGCGGACCTGAAGCCACAACACATTATAAACGATTTTTCCTGCGCGGCCGGTTTTACCCTGACGGCAGACCAACTACCCGCCCTGCTTGACCTGCTGAACACGTTGGCCAAACCTGTTGAGGCACGCGTGACGGAAGAAAAAAACTTCTGGCACAGACCCCGCCCTTTTGTGGGCAACCAGCAGGATATCTGCACCCCCGATGTGCGTGAAAAGCTGCAAACCAGTTATGCCTACCCATCGGGGCATACCACGTGGGGCTGGATAACCGCCTCCATTCTGGCCAGCGCCCTGCCCGAACGCGCAACCCAGATTATGCAAAGAGCCCGCGTTTTTGGGGAAAGCCGCATTGTGTGCGGTGTGCATTGGAAAAGCGATGTACAGGCAGGCTACATGAATGGCGCAGCCCTGTTTGCAGCCCTTCAGGAACAACCATGGTTTGTTCAAAAAATGGCGGCAGTTCGGGCTGAACTCCAGACTTTGCAAACCCGCCCAACACAGCCAGATGCCACAACATGCGCTGTGGAGCACGCAGCCGCAGCGGACATTTATTAACCCATAAGCCGCTGCCACCGGCCCGGCGGGCAACCAAACTCCCGCTGGAACGCCGCACTAAAGTGGCTGACATTGCTATAGCCAAGTTCCATGGCTGTTTCTGTCACGTTTTTTTCTTTGAGCAACTGGCAGGCGTGGCCCATACGGTGCGCCTGATACAGCGCAAAGGGCGCACAGCCAAAGCGCTGGCGGAACAACTCCTTAAACCGCGTCTGGCTTAGTCCACTAATTGCCGCCAGTTCCGCAATGGCTGGCGCGCTATCAAACCGTTCCAGCAGAGCCTGCCGTGCTGCGTCCAACCCTGCTGCGTTTTTTGCCATATCCGATGTGGCGGGGGATAGCCCATCGTGCGCAAAGGCATGGCCCAGCACGGTCATGGCCAGACCATAGCCCACCAGTGCTTCGGCCTGCATCATGGGGGGGCGTTGCGCTGTTGCCGTGTGCAAATGGCCAAACAACTGGCGTGCGCTGCGCATGACCGGCCCCCGCTCCCCCATGGGCCGGGCCGCAATACCGGATGGCGGCGTAAGGTGCATCTGCTCGCTCAGCCCCGGCGGCATATGTATTTCCAACGCAGAAAACGCAGCACTATGCTCAAACGTAAAAGCATCCGGGGCTGTGCGGGCAAGAACAAGGTCACACGCCTGAAAATGGTGTGTTTGCCCTCCGGCATGCATGCTGCACGCACCAGACAGAATAACGGTGCAGCGGGTCATGGTGCCCGGTTCATCAAAATACCCCCGAATGCCCCCGGCCCGTGCCGCAACAAACCCGCTTGTACGCACCCCTCCGAGAAAACCGCGTGAATAGGGGTGCAACAGCGATGTGCCCGCAACATGGGCCGGATGTGGCTGGTGAACCTGAGTGGAACTGGCTTTTGCCGTCACGGCACGGTCTTTCCTGTCTGATCGGGGTATGCAGGCTAATCCGGGTAGCGCGTATAATAAGAATTATTATCATCAAGACTCATGAAAGAAAACCTCTCTCTTCCAACCCAGAGAACTGGCCCGTGCCTGTGCCGTGTCAGTTCCGTAACCCTTGTCTGCACAGCCCTGACCGTGCTGCCCGTATCCGGCTGGGCCGCATCCCAAAGCATGCCGACATGCAAAAACAGCCCCGACAGCGCGCAGGCCAAGCCCCAGAGCGGCTGCCCGCCCGAGCATGAACATGTGCTTGTCCGGGGCAAGCGGGCCGCCTTTACCGCTACCACAAGTGCAAGCCATATCTCCGCGCAGGAAATGCAGGCCTACAGAATGCAGACCCTTGGCGATATTGCCGAGCGCATTCCCAACCTGTCCTTTACCAATACCACCCCCAACAACCCGGTGCTGATGGTGCGCGGCCTTGGCGGCACGGAGGATGAAGGCCCCGTACTGTACACGCCTGTCCTTATCGACGGTGTGCCCGTGCCAAGCTTTGCCATGGGGCAGATGTTTGACTTCAGTTCCGTGGATGTCCTGCGCGGCCCGCAACTGACAGAAGGGGTTAACGCTTTTGGGGGGCTGGTGTCCGCCCAATCGCGCGATCCGGGGAACAGGCTGGCCGGTGCGCTGGATTTTGAATATGGCACAGGCAACCGCAAACGGGCCATGTTCTCTGGCGATCTGCCCATAAATGCCACAACCAGCATGCGCCTGTCCGTGGGGGGAGAAACCGCTGACGGCTACATTCACAACCGCGCACTGGAGCGGCACGATACAGGGGGCTGGCATGGTTGGTTTGGCCGCATCAAACTGCTGCACAAGGACAGCAACGGCGGGGAATGGCGTTTTAGCCTGCACCACATGCTCAACCACGGTGGAAACGACTATTTTGAAACACCGCAGAATGCCCGCAACCATGTCTCATACAACACATCCGCCGGGGTGAATGACACAGAATATCTGCTGGGTTCGGCCCAGTACCATCGCCGCTTCAACCAGCGCATGATTTTGGATGTGACCTTTGGCGGCGCTTCAACCGACTGGCGCTACAGCAACCCGTATTCCGTTTTTTCCGCCAATTCCGGCTTTACCCTGCCCACCCGACAGATTGGCGGTTCGGTCATGCTGTCTGGCAGTGCGGGAACACTGGACTGGAAAGGCGGCATTTACGGGCAGCAGATCAAACGCTGGGCACCGTATGACTTTGACATGGCCCCCTATTACACCAGCCGCACAACGGCAACGCTGGGCACCACCAATGTTGCCTTTATGGGAGAAGTGGGGTGGCATTTTGCACAAAGCTGGCGGCTGGCCCCCTCCCTGCGGATCGAGCATGTGGACAGCGCCATTAGCAACTGGAGCAGCACAATTAGTGGCGCAGTGCCCTATGCCTACAGCATGCGCGAAAGCCTGCCGCGCCAGAGCGTGTCCAAAACAGCCCCCCTGCCCGGCCTTAAACTGGAATATAACCCGCAGTCTTCCGCCAGTCTAAGCCAGTTTGGCTGGCTTGGTTACACCCGCTCCTTCCTCCCCCCCAATTACAGCCCCTATGGCTCCTATGCCAGCACGGTAGCCGTGCCCTACGCCCCAAGCTATGGGAATAATCTGGAACTGGGGTATCGGCTGGGGCACCCCTCCGGCCGATGGTCGGTGGAAGCCATCGGCTTTGCCAATTTTCTCTCCAACCTTCAGGTCTCGGCAACCAATGGTGCGGGTGAATCCCTTATTGGCACAGCCAGTAAGGCCCATTCACGCGGAATGGAGGCCACCGCGCACTGGAAACCGGTGGAAACGCTCCAGCTCAACGCATTTCTGGGCCTGACCTACGCCGCCTACGACCACTTTGTATTTGGTGGTACAGACTATAGTGGCCGGCAGATGGCAGGGACCCCCACCAGCAATTTCGGGTTTTCCGGCGAGTGGCACCCCACACCCGAATGGATTGTTAGCGCAAGCGTTGTCCGGCGCGGGCGCACCACGCTCTACCCCAGCAGCCAGGTGCAGAACGCCCCCTATGTGCTGGTGGATGCCCAGATTGAAAAACGCTGGAAGCACTGGAATGTCGCCCTTTACGGGCATAACCTGACGGATGCCGGTTACTTTACGCGCGGCCTGTCGGCGGGGTATGTGGTCGCCGCCAACCCGCGCCAGCTTGGCTTTCGTGTTGGTTTGAGTTTTTAGGCCATGCATAAAACCTCGCCCCACACAGCCCCCGCTCCCCATAGCGGCATGACCAGCAGCACCCTGTTTGCCAAGCGATTACTGGCCATTTTTTTAATGTATGCAGCACAGGGTATTCCCGCAGGGCTGGCCTTTAACGCGTTTTCCACCATTCTGCGCCATGGTGGCGCCTCCCTGCATGCCCTTGGTCTGACCGGTCTGCTGTTTTTGCCGTGGGCGCTCAAGTGCCTATGGTCCAGCATGGCCGACAATGCCGGAAAACGCTGGGGTTACGGAAAACTTGCATTATGGACCCACATAACGGCTGTCCTGCTCTGCCTGTTTTTAATATATGCTCCACCGGAGAAGAATTTCACCATAGCCCTGATAGGTATTTTTTTATTGAATACCCTGTTTGCAACACAGGATATTTTTACAAATGCCTGTGCCGTGTCCCATATGAAAGGACGCAATGCAGGACTGGCAAATGCCGTGCAGGTTATTGCATTTTTGCTTGGTATGGTGGCTGGGGGTTCCGGGTCACTTGTTTTTTACGCGCACTACGGGTGGCATGGGGCCATGCTGGGCATGGCATGTGCGCTCCTGCTCCTATGGATCGCACTTCTGCCATTACGGGCCTGTATTGAACCGCTTATGGGCAGCACCCAACCACCGCCCTCCCGCCTGCTGACACTTTTTGGACAGGCCGGGTTTTTGTGGGCTGCTGCCATGGCCATCAGCTTCAAGTTCGCGGGGTCTGCCCTGTCCCTGCTCCTCCAGCCATGGCTGATGGACAGCAGCTTTACGCTGGAATTTGCGGGCACACTCCAGATGTCCAACATACTGTGTGGCGCCATTGGAGGGGCGGTTATTGGTTTTCCTGCGGTCCGGCTGCTGGGCAGCAACCGTGCTGTGCGCCTGCTTATCTGGCCCTCTACGCTTCTGCTGGGCACGCTATGGCTTTTGCCTGCAACAGGCATGGCAAGCCCGACCCTTTTATACATTGGACTTGGCGTGGAAAATTTTGTGGATGGCGGTTTTTATGTCTCCATCTGGGCCATGCTTATGAACTGGTCATCCAAAAAACAGCCCGGAACAGACTACAGCTTTCTCCAGTGTGGAGAAAGCCTGACAAATGTTCTTGCTGGGCTGTCCATTCCGCCACTTGCGTCCATGCTTGGATATAGCAGCACTTTTCTGGCCCTGTGGGGGGTGGGTGGGTGCGTGCTGCCTTTGCTTGTGCTGGCGAGCAGAAAACTCGACCACCTTTGTGGTGGCGAGCATCTATCATCCATAAATTAACTCAAGAAAGATAAGACCTTACATGAAAATCTTTAACCTGAGCGCGCAAGCGGCCGACCTGTCTGTGATTGATATTGAAAAAAAGACCGAAACCGTCTCACAGACAGGCCTTAAAATTCTGTTCCCATTTGGAAAACATGATGTTGGTCTTTTAAAATTTAAAGGATCAACCCCATGGGAAGAACACCCGAATGATGAATTTTTGCTTGTGGTTGACGGGCAGACCACATTAACCCTGCGCACCCAAGAGGGAGAAACACAAGCAACCGCCAAAAAGGGGGATGTTCTGGTTGTGCCCGGCAAAACATGGCACAGGCAGGATGCGCCAGAGGCCGTTACACTCATGTTCCTGACCAACCATGATGGCAATCAGCACAAGGCGGCGGCGGAATAACGCAACACTAAGGCCCATACCCCACGGTATGGGCCTTAGCACACTTTTGGGGCGGCCTGCACCGCGCGCCCCAGACCATACTTACCAGGAATACCCTACGCTGGCCTGCGCATTGCGGCGCTCGCCATAATAGCAGCTCCCCCCGGAATCTCCGTCGGCGTAGCAGTTGGCAACATAGGCTTTGTCAAAGAGGTTGCGAACATTGGCCGATACTTTCCACCCCTTGAGCGAGGAGGAGAGTTTGGACAGGTCATAGGCTATGGACGCATCAAACAGCGCATATTGCGGCAACCATACGCTGCCTTCCTGAAGTTCCCCCCCATAAGTTTTGGCCGTATAGCGCATGCCACCGCCAAAGCCGAAGCCCTTGAGCCTGCCCGATGGCATTGTGTAAAAGGCAAACAGCGATGCATTGCCTCTGGATGTCTGGGTAAGGGGCTTGCCAGTTGAATCATCCTTGTTCTTCTGAACACTTACCGCCGCTGTCAGCATAAGGTTGTGGAACGGCTCGGCATGGGCTTCAAACTCAAACCCGTCGGAATGCACCAAGCCACTCTGGGTGTATTTATCCGTGCCGGGAATGAGCACAAGGTTATTACTCTGTTCAATATGATACCCTGCAACGCTGAGCAAAACCGGAGCACCGGGCAACTGGTATTTTAGCCCCCCTTCAAGCTGTTTGCCCATGGAAGGCGAGGCCTGCCGCGTGGTCCCATTACCGTTGTCCACATTACCCGCCTGTGGCTCGAAGGAAGTGGAGTAACTGATATACGGAGCAAGGCCAAAGTCGAAATGGTACAGGCCCGAAGCGCGCCACGTAAACTTGCTGTCGCTCTGCTCTTCGTTCGTTCCTTCAATCGTATGCACTCGGCGCGTATTATACCAGTCATGGCGCAGGCTACCGGTTACAACAAAGCGACGCCAGCGGATCTCATCTTGAACATAAGCCCCGATCTGCTGGGAATTTGTCAGATAGTTTTCCTGTGGTGCCATGTCGTTGGGGATGAGCATATTGTAATTGGGGTGCAGCACGTCCAGATCGGGGGCTGACCCCATAATCTCATCATCCACAGATTTTTGCTGCATATAGTCAAACCCGACCATAAGCGTATGCTTGACCGCGCCGGTGCGCACATGCCCCTTGAACTGGCTGTCAAAGGCCAGATTGTGGTTATGCTCTGCCGCCCCATAGGAATACCGCGAGAGCATGGTACTGTTCGGCCCGTAAAGGTCATCATAAGCACCTGTGCTGACCACACTGCGGTACGTTGTTTTGATATCATCGTAACGACCGCGGGTGCTAAAGCTCCAGTCGTCATTGAACCGATGGTTCAGAATATACGTAATCCCGCCCTGTTTACGGTTGAATTTTTCAAACCCTGCATCACCATCATAAAAATTCCGGGGCAGATAGCCAAATGCACCGGGCTTGTATGATCCAACCAGAGGAACGCCACCATAAGCACCGTTCTCGGGGTCATACTGGTAATTGCCCAGCAGGGTCAGGGTTGTGGGACCATCTCCACCAAACGTAAAGGCCGGACTGATGCTAAAGCGCCTGCTGCCTGTTTTGGCAAGTTGTGTATGCTGGCCGTTGACCGTGCCATACAACCGGTAGCGCACAAGGCCATCATCCGTTGCAAAACCGCCAACATCGGCATCCACACGATACAGGTCAAACATACCCCCGGTTGTGCCCACCGCGCCATAAAACTTCTGGTCCGTTGGCAGCTTGCTGGACAGGGCCGTAAGCCCGCCGGGGCTGGACTGGCCATACAGTGCGGAGGCCGGGCCTTTAAGGAGTTCAACACGGTCCAGACGGAAGGTGTCAGTCTGGGCCACGGCAAAGCCTGCCGGACTACCCTGAACCTTTAGCCCGTCCAGAAAGGTGGGAATGGAAAAACCGCGCAGGTCAAACAGGTCATAACGTGTGCCGTCTCCCCCACGGGTATCGGCTGTAATGCCCGCAGCATACCGCACGGCCTGATTGAGGGAGAGCACACCGCGTGCGTCCATTTCGTCCCGGCTGATCACGGTTACGGACTGTGCGGTTTCCACCAGTGGTGTGTTGGATTTTGTGGCCGACGATGCCATGACCGCGGACTTGCCGTGACCGCGCACCTCCACCAGTTCCTTTTCCACTGCGGCAGCCTTGGCTTTGCTGGTGCTGTTTTGCGCAGGCTTGACCATTTCAGAATGCCGGGGTTTGTCCGTTTGCGTCTCCTGATCGGCGGCAAGGGCCGCGTCACTCAGAACAAACGAGAAAAAAACCGTATAAAAAAGTGTGCTGCGCTTCATAACCAACCTGTTTCGTTACCGGCTTCTCCTGAGAGGAGAGCAGCTGTCGGCCTTCTTGTTAATAATGATACTCAATTGCGGTCCTATCCATATTCGCAAAGAGCGGCAAGCGATGCGCCAGATATTGGCCCAAACGCGATAAAGTTCTGCCTGAACGCCAAGACGCAATGGCCCGATAGCCACAGCCGTGGCCCAATAACCGCTTTTCACGCGCGCATTTTGTGTATTGGAAAAATAGCGGCGCACCCAAAATGCGCCATTTGCGTTACCCGGCCCGCGTTTACGAGCGGGGTGTTAACGACGGATTAACGCGCAGCATGCTGGGCACCACACCAAAGGTGCGGTGAAACATGGTGCTAAAGCTGCCAGCATTATCGTAACCAAGCTCAAACGCCACTTCGGCAATGGATTGGCCAGTTGCAATTCTGGATGCGGCCTCTACCACCCTTACCCTGCGCCGCCATGCAGCAAAGCCCATGCCCATTTCCTGCTGAAAAAGGCGGGTAAACGTGCGGCGCGCCATTCCTGCCTCGCGCGCCCAGTAGTCAATATCGTGGCAATCACCCGGCTGGGCGGTAATGGCCTCACACACACGCCGCAGCCGCAGGTCTGTTGGAAAACGCAACCGGTCGGCTATGCGTGGCGCGCGCCCTATTTCATCCACCAGCAACCGGGCAATGGCGGACATGCGTTCATCCATGGCAAAATGGAAGGTCATGGCGACAATCTCATCCACAAGGCCGCGCATAAGGGAGGAGACATCGAACATTTTGCACGGCAGGGCCGCAGTGCCTGTAAAATCGGGATCAACATACACAACCTGAAAAACCAGATCTGTGCGGCACGTTGCCTGATGGATGGCATTGGCGGGGAGCCACATGCCTTGCCCCGGACCGAGCACAAAGCTCTCGTCCGGCGTGTTGACTGTCACACTTCCTGCAAGGAAAACAGACAGTTGTGCCCGTTCATGCGCATGAAATGTATCCACAAATCCGCCCGTATAACAGTCAGCAAACCCCACAACCGATGGGGGATGACGCGGCAAATCAGCAGTGCGCTTCATGATGTTACAATCCAGTCCATTCTTGCAAGGTTCACCCAATGGACTGCCTCAGGTTTAACTGGGCGGGATTATCTCAGCAATCTGGCTGTCATATCAAGTCTGTTGTTTTTCACACCCGTTGCATGCGATGGGTGTAAACATAAAAAAACCCGCCTTCTGGGGCGGGTTTTTGTGTCTGGCAGAAAAATTTACGTAGGATTGGGCAATACACGCACACCGGCACAGACCGGGGCGCGCACTTAAAAAGTATACCCATGCCACAGATACGGTCATTCAGATTGCGATATGGGAGCGCACCTCATCGGCCACAAGGTCCTCGGTTCTGCCGGAGAGCACAATTTTGCCCTTATCCATGACAGCGACGGAATCAGCCAGTTCAAACGCAAAGTCAAAATACTGCTCAACCAGCACAATGGCCATGTCGCCCTGCTCACGCAATAGGCGGATAATGTTGCCTATATCCTTGATAATGCTGGGCTGTATGCCCTCCGTTGGTTCATCCAGCACCAGCAGGCGGGGCCGCGTTACCAGCGCACGGGCAATGGCTAACTGCTGTTGCTGGCCACCGGACAGGTCCCCTCCACGCCGGTCGAGCATTTTTGCCAAAACCGGAAAGAGGTCAAAAATAGTATCCGGCACTTTGCGCCTGTTGCGGGGCAGAAGGCCAAACCCCGTTGCCAGATTATCCCGCACACTCAGGAGCGGAAAAATATCGCGCCCCTGCGGCACGGTCGCAATGCCCCTGCGCGCCCGCTCATACGCAGGGAGCGCGGTAATATCCTCGCCCTCCCATTCTATCTTCCCCGACCTTGTTGCATGCATGCCTGTTATGGAACGCAGCAGGCTGGTCTTGCCCACGCCATTACGGCCCAGCACGCAGGTAACCTCCCCCTGTCGGGCCTGAAGGGAAACCCCACGCAGCGCTACCGCCGCACCGTAATAAAGATGCACGTCATCAACCCTGAGCATGGGGGTTGCCTCCTCTGGTCAATCTTGCGGGCATGTCTGGTGTGTGGCGTGGGTTCCTAGCGTCCAAGATAGACCTCAACCACCCTAGGGTCTGCACTCACATCATCCAGAGCGCCCTCGGCCAGCACCGACCCTTCGTGCAGGACCGTAACCGTCACCCCCAGCGCACGCACAAAATCCATATCATGCTCCACCACCACCACACTGCGCGTTTTGTTGATGGTACGCAGCAGGTCGGCTGTTGCCATGGTTTCGGCATCTGTCATGCCTGCCACGGGTTCATCCACCAACAGCAGTTCTGGCTCCTGCCCCAGCAACATGCCAATTTCCAGCCATTGCTTTTGTCCGTGGCTCATACTGCCCGCCTGCCTGTGGGCATGTTCACTCAGGCGGGTCAGCTCCAGCAATGCGTTTATGCGTTCACGCTCCGCACCACTCAACCGGGCCGCCAGCACCGCAAAGGGGGAGCGAATACCACTCAGGGACAGCAGCAGGTTCTCGCGCACGCTCAATGCCTCGAACACGGTCGGTTTCTGGAACTTTCGTCCTATGCCCAGCCGGGCAATGGTTGGCTCGTCCAGTCTGGTCAGGTCATGGTTGCGAAATGTCACGCGCCCCGTATCCGGCCTTGTCTTGCCGGTAATAATATCCATCATTGTTGTTTTACCCGCACCGTTGGGGCCAACAATGGCGCGCATTTCATTCTGGCGCAGGCTAAGGTTAAGGCCGTTAATGGCCTTGAAACCATCAAACGTGACACTGACATCGCGCACATCCAGCAACAACGGTTCTGTCATGCCTCGTGTCCTTCGGGGGTGGAAACTTCGGGGGTAACCTCTTCCGCCGCAGGTGGCGTGTCTGCGGGTTTACGGCGCAGGCCCATTAGCCCCTGCGGCAAAAACAGGGTTGTGCACAAAAACAGCAGGCCAAGACCATATAGCCAGAATTCGGGCAGCCATGCGGTAAAGAGCGTTTTGCCAAGATTGACCATAATGGCCCCCATGACCGCACCACTCAGGGTGCCACGCCCCCCAACAGCCACCCAGATAACGGACTCAATGGAATTGGCCGGGGCAAATTCGCCTGGGTTGATAATACCCACCTGCGTTACGTACAGAGCGCCCCCAAGACCTGCAATCATGGCGGAAAAAACCCACACCAGCAATTTGACCTGATCGGGCCGATACCCCAAAAACCGTGTCCGGCTTTCCGCATCACGCACTGCCACCAGCAGGCTGCCAAAGCGCCCCCCAACCACAAGGCGGGAAAGTAGGAGGGCTGCGGCCAGAACAACCCCGGTAACAAACAGCAGGACCGCACGGGTTAGAGGCGTATGCAGGTCTGCACCAAGAATGTCCTTAAAATCCGTCAGACCGTTATTGCCCCCAAAACCAAGGCCATTTTGGAAAAATGCCAGCATAAGCGCATAGGTGAGTGCCTGAGTGATAATGGACAGGTAAACCCCGGACACGCGGGAGCGAAACGCAAGCCAGCCAAACACACCCGCCAGAACACCCGGCACAAGCAGCACCAGCACCATGGCCCACGCAAAGTGCTGCGTGCCCCACCAGTACCAAGGCAGCCGGTCCCATGAGAGAAAGATCATGAAGTCTGGCAGGCTGGCGTTACCGTAAACACCCCGCGCCCCGATCTCTCGCATCAGATACATACCCATGGCGTACCCACCAAGGGCAAAAAACGCGGCATGGCCAAGGGTTAGAATACCGGCAAACCCCCAGACCAGATCCACCGCCAGAGCAAGCATGGCATAGGCCAGATATTTACCCGCGAGTGAGACCACAAAGGCCGACACATGCAACGGGTTACCCTGCGGCAGCAGGCTGGCCCCCGCAAGCACGGTTGCACCAACAAAAACCAGCCCCGCCATGCGCAGCACGCCGGGAAAGGAGCGAACGGGTGTAGCCAAAAGTCCGCTCATGACTCAACTCCTCGCCCACGTACCGGGAACATCCCTCTGGGGTGCCTTTGAATGTAGAGAATAACCAGCACCAGAATGGCAATTTTGGCCGAAACCGCACCGACCGTGGGTTCAAGCACCTTCCCCCCCATGCCCAGTGCCAGAGCCGCGGCAAGGGTGCCCCACAGGTTGCCCACACCGCCAAACACAACAACCATAAAGCTGTCTATGATATAGGATTGACCCAGATTGGGGCTGACATTGTCAATCTGGCTAACAGCCACGCCCGCAAGGCCCGCAAGCCCTGCACCAAGCCCAAAGGCCAGCGCATCCACTCGGGGTGTGCGAATACCCATAAGTGCTGCCATACGCCTGTTCTGGGTTACCGCGCGCATTTGCAGCCCAAGTGCCGTGTAGCGAAGCACGAGCATAAGCCCACCCAGCACGACAAACGCAAAAACCAGAATGGCCAGCCGGTTCAGCGTGATCTCCATCCCCCCCACAGAGACGGAACCTGAAAGCCATGATGGCGTTTGCACGGCAATATTTGTCGGGCCAAAAATGGACCGGATGGCCTGTTGCAGAACAAGGGACAAACCCCATGTCGCCAACAAAGTTTCCAGCGGGCGGCCATACAGAAAGCGGATCAGCCCCCGCTCGATCAGCACGCCAAGTGCACCGCACACACCAAATGCCACCGGAATGGCAACAAGGATGGAAATCGGCTCCAGTGCAGGCACCGTGCTCCGGATGGCCTGTTGCACCATCCACGTCACATAGGCGCCAATCATCATTAACTCGCCATGGGCCATGTTAATCACGCCCATAACGCCAAAGGTAATGGCCAGCCCCGTTGCTGCCAGCAACAACACCGAACCATAGCTCAGACCATAAAATGCGTTCTGGAATACGCTCCAGACCCGCAGGTGCCAGTCTATGCTGGCCACAGCATTCCCTGCGGCCTTACGCACCACGGGGGCTTCCGTATCGGCTGCGGCCACAGTCGCCAGAAGGCCGCGTGCCTCCAGCCCACCGGCGGCAGCCAGTTCCTTTACCGCCTCTACACGGGCCTCCACACTGCCCGATGCCTCGGCGGGCTGGGCCAGAAGTGTGGCTGCACGGGCGCGCAGAAGGTGCTGGTGGACCTGCGGAGTGTTTTGCAGTGCCAAGGCACGGTCCAGTGCAGGCAAAAATGCCGGGTCGTGACGGACATACAGAAGATCGGCCGCTTTTTGCCTGTTTTGCATATCAGGAGAGGCAAGTGCCAGTTCCGCCTGAGCACTGGCCAGCGCCTTGCGCACACGGTTGTTCAGCCTGATAGGCTTGAGGCCCTCTGACGGGGGGCTGACTGCCTGCCCGGAACGGGCGTCCGTGTAGGTCTGCCCATGCGCTATAAAAAGCCCGCCCGTGGGCGCAAAAAACAGGGCATGCTGTTCCAGCGCCTCCAGAACGGTTGCAGCCTGCGGGCTGGAAGACCCAGCAAGACCTGCAATGGACGCGCAGACCTGATCAAAGTCCCCGCTTTCCAGCCCCGAAAAATCGTCCGCCCGGGCGTGGGGCATGCCAGTCAGGACCAGAGCCAGACTGCACACCACACCCAGACAAAAACGTCTGAAGTTATCCATGCTTTGCGCCAAGGCAGGATTTGGTAACCGTGTTGTAGTTTCCGCACGAAATGGGTTTTGTCCAATCACCCACAAGGTTTTTGGTTTCCGGCACCCAAGGGGACCACGCCTGCCCCGGCACAAGCTGAGGTGTTTTCCATACCACACTGAACTGACCGTCATCCTGAATCTCACCAATATAAACCGGTTTTGTCAGGTGGTGGTCGGGCAGCATTTCGGCCACACCCCCCGTCAGGTTTGGCTGGCGCACACCCACCATGGCCGCAATCACCTTATCGTGGTCAGTCGTGCCCGCTTTTGTTACGGCCTGAACCCACATATTGAAGCCAATATAGTGCGCTTCCATCGGGTCATTGGTGGTCCGCTTGGGGTTTTTGGTAAAGGCGTGCCACTGCTTGATAAAGTTCTGGTTGGCTGGTGTGTCTATGCTTTCAAAATAGTTCCAGGCCGCAAGCTGGCCGACCAGCGGCTTGGTGTCCATGCCAGCCAGTTCTTCCTCACCCACGCTGAACGCCATGACCGGAATATCTGTTGCGGTAATGCCCTGATTACCAAGCTCCTTGTAAAACGGCACGTTCGCATCCCCATTGATGGTGGACACAACAGCCGTTTTTTTACCCGCAGACCCAAATGCCTTGATCTGGGAGACAATAGTCTGCCAGTCGGACTGGCCGAATGGCGTGTAATTGACCAGAATGTCTTCTTCCTTAATCCCTTTGGACTTCAGGTAATTAACCAAAATCTGGTTGGTGGTGCGGGGGTACACGTAATCGGTTCCAACAAGGGCAAACCGTTTTGCACCGCCTCCATCCTCGCTCAGCAGGTAGTCCACCGCAGGAATAGCCTGCTGGTTGGGGGCCGCACCGGTGTAAAAAATGTTCCGGCTACATTCCTGCCCTTCATACTGCACGGGGTAGAACAGAATACCGTTCAACTCCTCAAACACAGGCAGAACGGACTTGCGCGACACACTGGTCCAGCACCCGAACACGGCGGATGCCTTATCAACTGATAAAAGCTGACGCGCTTTTTCCGCGAACAGGGGCCAGTTGGAGGCAGGGTCCACCACAACCGGCTGGAGCGGGCGGCCCAGTAGCCCACCCTTTGCGTTCTGCTCCGCAATCAACATCAGCATGACATCCTTGAGGGTTGTCTCACTAATTGCCATGGTGCCCGAGAGGGAGTGCAGAATACCCACCTTGATCGGCTCCCCCTTGGGGGCTGCGGCCAGAGCGGCGCCGGGCCGGTATGCCGCCCCCACCATTGCGGCGGAAGATGCAAGAGCCAGACGCCCGAAAGCGCGGCGCGAAAGGTTGAACGGAGTGACGGGCATATGGAACGCTCCTGTTGCTGCTGGCCCCATTATCAACCCAAGGCAAAACAACTTCCCATACGCAATCCTGCGTATGGCTCGCGCTGTAATATATGTAAGATCACTTAACGATCGTTCATGCCCAACAGGACAGCGCCCCTTTGCCCACAGATACCAGTCGCCTGCGCATTGTGCGCACACGGCGCGCCTATAGTCGCTGGGCCGCCAACCAGACGTTTGAGGACTATGCCCTGCGGTTTACCGCCCGCAAGGCACGCACAACAACACCCATGCGCGCGGCCCTGACCGCCCTTGGCTCCATATCCTTTCTGGCACTGGAGGCCATGGGCGGCACACTTACGCTGGCGTTCGGGTTTGCCAACACGGCTGTTGCAATTGCACTTGTCACCACCGTTATTTTTTGTGTCAGCCTGCCCCTGTGCATTACAGCCGCCCGTGCAGGGCTGGATATTGACCTGCTGACACGCGGCACCGGGTTTGGGTATATCGGCTCTACAATAACATCGGTCATTTACGCCAGTTTCACATTTATTTTTTTCGGGCTGGAAGCAGCAATTCTGGCAGGCAGCCTGTACGCGCTGTTGGGTATGCCCCTGTGGCTGGCATACCTTATCTGTGCCGTTATCATTATTCCGCTGGTAACATGGGGTATTACCTTTATTGCCCGTTTTCAGATAGCGACGCAGCCCATATGGCTGGCCCTTAACCTGACCCCGCTACTGGTCGTGCTGTTCAGCCACCCCGACTGGGTGCCCCACTGGCTGCATTTTAAGGGGCTACTGGGCACAACTGGCACGCTGGATGGTGTGGCCATAGGCAGTGCTGCCTCCATTATGGTGGTTCTGGTCTGCCAAAGTGCCGAACAGATTGATTTTTTGCGCTTTCTGCCACCACAGACAGACCAGAACAGACGCCAGTGGTGGATTGCCCTTGTTATGGGGGGGCCGGGCTGGGTTTTGCTGGACGCACTAAAAATTCTGGCAGGCTCATTTTTAGCATGGGTGGTGCTGAACACGGGGTTTTCCCCGCTAGATGCCGTGCAACCGGGGCTGATGTACCGGCTGGCATGGGGCACCTTTACCCCCCCCGCACTGGCAACCGGCCTGACATTGGCGCTGGTCATTCTGGCACAGGTCAAAATCAACATTACAAACGCCTATGCTGGCTCGCTCGCATGGTCGAACTTTTTTTCACGCCTGACCCACACACATCCGGGCCGGGTTTTTTATGTGCTGTTCAATATCGCCATCTCGTTACTGCTGATGGAACTGGGGCTGGTCAGCACGATCCAGACGGGCATAACACTCTACGCCGTGCTGGCCTGTGCGTGGATTGGCGCCATTTTGGGGGATGTCATTCTCTGCAAGCCCCTTGGGCTAAGCCCCCCATTGGTAGACTTCAAGCGTGCGGTTCTACCTGACCTCAACATTGTGGGGCTGGGGGCTTGGGGGCTTGCCGCCTGTACGGGCCTGTTTGCACTTAGCGGGCATGCTGGGGTTTATCTGGCCGCATATGCGCCCTTCCTCACGCTGGCCATTGCCTGTGTTACGGCCCCAGTGCTGGCATGGGCCACGGGCGGGCGCACCTATATCGCCCGCCCCCTGCCCACCAACTGGACGCAGCAGGGGGTTATGACATGCGTAATATGCGAACATAGTTTTGAGGCAGAGGACATGGCCCCCTGCCCGGCTTATGGTGGCACCATCTGCTCGCTCTGCTGCTCGCTTGATGGGCGCTGCCGCGACCGCTGCAAACCAGCCTCCACCCGCATGGCGTCCCAACTGGCAACACCTCTGCGCGCCTTTCCACCCCGCATCAGGCGCAGCCTTGCCTCACGCGGGGGGCGCTTTTTTTTCCTGCTAGCCGGCACAATCTGCATTTTCAGCCTGCTTGCACAGCGCACAGGCTGGCAGGTGGACAGCACCCTCCTGATCATTTTTCTGGCCTGTGTTGTCGGCTCGTGGCTGCTTGTTATGGCGCAGGAAGGGCGGCGGACTGCAACGCGGGAAACCCTGCACCAGACCCGCCTGCTCATGAACGAAATACGCGCGCGCAGGCAGTCCGATAGCGCCTTGCAGATCGCACGGGAAAAAGCCGAAGGCGCAAGCCTTGCCAAAACACGCTATATCAGCGGGATCAGCCACGAGATACGCTCCCCGCTCAATGCGATCATGGGGTATATCCAGCTTATCCAAAATGATGCGCGCATCCCGGCTGAACGCTTGCAGGCCCTTGATATCATGCGCGAAAGTGGTGAGCATATTACCGCCATCCTTTCCGGCCTTCTCGATATTTCACGCATTGAGGCCGGGCGGATTGAACTCCATTCGGACACAATAGCCCTACCGTTTTTTCTGGACTCCGTCGCCCAGATGATCCGCCCTCAGGCACAGGCCAAAGGGCTGCGGTTTTTCTGGCAATCCGAGTTCCTGCCTGCCGTTGTCACGTGTGATGAGCACAGGCTGCGGCAGGTTTTGCTGAACCTGCTTTCCAACGCGGTCAAATTCACCCGCCACGGGTCCGTTACATTCAGTGCCCGCTGGTACGCCCAGATAGCCGAATTTGTTATAGAAGACACCGGTTCTGGTATTTGCGATGCGGACCGTGAGCGCATTTTTGAACCATTTGAACGCGCCAATGCCCCAGCCGATGCGCCGGGCACCGGCCTTGGGCTGACTATTACCAAACTCCTGACCGAAGTGCTGGGGGGCGAACTGACCTTTACCAGTGTGCCCGGTCAGGGATCGCGCTTTCGTATCCGCTTGATGCTACCGGACAGACAGGTGGAAATGCCCCCCACATTTTCCGATTTTCCTGTTGGATACGTGGGAGACAAAAAATCTGTTCTGGTTGTTGATGACAACCACGACCACCGGCGCATCATGCGTGAACTGCTTGAACAATGCGACTTTAGGGTTTTTGACGCCGAAAGTGGCATGGCCTGTCTGGAGCTTATCAAACACACGCCCCCAGACCTGCTCCTGCTTGACCTGTCCATGCCGGGCATGGACGGCAGGGAACTGGCACTGCATATCCGCTCTGGAGAGCATGCGGGTATTCCTATTATTTTCCTGACCGGAAATCTGGTGGAAAGTGATAGCCGTTATGTTGCCTCCCTGGAAGACTGCCCCGTTATTGGCAAACCCGTAAACCTTGCCGATCTGGTTAAAAAAATAGGGTTGTGCCTTGGCCTTGAATGGGTTTTTCCCGACAGGCAACCTTCCCTCCCCTGCGCGGAGGAGGAACCCCATACACCGCGGAGCACTGCCAGCCTGCCAGAGGCGGAACGGATTTTTCTGTTAAGCGCACTAAACTGTGGTGACCTTAAAAGCCTGCGAGAACGCCTTGTCATGCTGCGGCTGAGCAGCCCGGATATGCAGGAAACCCTGACACATCTGCTGACACTGGCATCGTCCTATCAACTGGAAATACTCCGTCATCAACTGGAACAGGAGTAACCCTGATGTTACCTGATACCTCGCGCAAAACCATTCTGGTCATAGATGACGACCCGGCCGTACTGGGCCTGATGGATGAACAGCTGAGTGGGCGCGGCTATGCGGTTCTGCTCGCCCAGTCAGGTGTTGCGGCACTGGAAGTGGTGGCGCACAGAATGCCGGACCTGATCCTTGTTGATGCGCTTATGCCCGGCATGAACGGCTGGGATGTCTGCAAAAATCTCCATAAAAACAAGCAGACCATGGTTATCCCCAAAATATTCATGACCGGCCTGACCGAAACAGAGCATGTCCTGCGCGCGTTTGAAGCAGGGGCAGTAGATTACGTGACCAAACCCTTACATCTGGAGGAAGTTCTGGCACGTATTGGCGTGCATATTGAAGCCGCCAACCGCATACAGGCAGCCTATGGCGCGCTGGACAATGCCGGGCGGTTTCTGTTTGCCATGGACCAGACGGGCGAGGTGCTCTGGGCCACTCCACAGGCCTCCCTGTTGCTGGAAAACCTGCCTGCCCCGGTCTTTCAGCCCTCCCAGCCCCTGCCCTCTCCCGGCAGCAACGTAAGGCGCCATGCAGACGCAGAAACAGAAATCAATCTGACGTTTGTAGGAGTTACCGGGGAGAACGAGTTGCTGTTCCGCGTTGCAGCCCAGCCCCTGCTGCCCGAAAAAACATTGCAGGACAAGCTGGGCCTGAGTGCTCGGGAGGCGGAAGTGCTACTTTGGATCTCACGCGGGAAAACCAGCAGGGATATAGCCGATATTCTTCAGATCAGCCCACGCACAATCGATAAACACATTGAACAGATCTATAACAAGACCGGCATGAGCACGCGGGCCGCAGCAGCTGCCACGGCCTCGCGGTTATTACAGGGGCAGTAGGCAGTGCTTACTGCACGATTGGCTTCTGGTCATCGAGCAGGCGGTCCTGCCTGTCCTGAGGGATATCAATTGTGGGGCAGACCTTGCGCTGCTCTACAGCTTTTACGGCGTACAGCTTCTGTTGCAGGCTTTCCAGCCCTTCATCTGATGCCGCAGTTTTGTATGTGCTGCCTTCTGGCACCAGACTAAGCCCTTTCATCACCCCAATGCCGGGAATGGGGTCAAAAGTAACGCTGATCCCCTTGCGGGTCTGGGCTGCCTGAGTGGAATCCTGATTTTTAAGGGCCGCCACCCTGTCCGACAGACGCACGTCCTCGGCCAGCAGGTGCCGGCAGTCCATCTGCTCCAAGCCCGGTTGGGCAAAAGCATTGTGAAAACTAAATGGGCCTACGGCAAGCCCCGCAATAAGAAGTTTTTTTAACAAGGCACGATACTCCAGCACTATAAGACACACAAAACCCGGATGATTATTGCTTTAAGGCCAATCAATACTGGAACTGCATACCCAGCAAAAATGCATTAAGCCCATGGGCCGCAGTGGCCTGTTTGTTGTGCACATAATCAAAGGTAAAGCGTAGGTTATGCCCATCCAGAATATAGTTTGCACCGGCATCAAACTGGGTGGTTTTGGGGTGACCCGCACCATACATGTCTTTTTTGAAACGGAATTCCTGATAGCGCACCAAAGGCTGCACCCGGCCCCAGCCAATTTTGTAGGGGATCAGGTAGGCTGTGCTGGCCAAAAATGACGTACCCGCGCTAATACCCCCCACATTGCCATAATCGGCAGAACGCTGGCGGTAGCCTGCTGCAATATCTTTTACACCACCTGTGTAATACTGGTAGTACGCACCTTCGAGCGTATAAACGCCATACTTTGCGTCTTTACCGATCTTTTTTTCAAAAAGACCATCTGCGTTCCACGCCTTGTAATCACCTTTCTGTTCAGCACTTCCCACGCCATCAACCTGATACTGGGCCGCAACGCCAATGGCCAGAATATCGGCTTTGCCATAATATGTGCTGGCTGTGTAATAGGCGGGAGAGGGTTCGGGGTCGAGAAAGTTATACTCCACACGACCGGCAAACAGCGGGTGTTCGCCATAGTTGGACCCACCCGGCACCCAGTTATGGCCGCGGTAAATCCCAGCTACATAGCGGAAATGGTCTTTTGCCAGCTTGCCCCAAAGGGTTATGCCATCATCACGCCCCGACCACGCCCCCGGATATTGCGACACCAGAGGAAACGCATAGGTGCTGAGGAAGTAAGGGCCATCAAGGTTGGAGCGATCACTGGCAGTAAGCATACGCCCGAACCAGATGTTCAGCGCCTTCCATGGCTCAACTTGCAAGATACCATCAAGAACATTCCAGTTTCCATCTTGCAGGCGTTCCAGATTCAAGGTGGATTTAACGTATTTATGGAACTGCGCGCCCATGTAAATACGCAAATCACCCGCTGCCGCATTGCCAGACTTGTCTGGTGTGGAGGCGTCATGGCTCAGATACTGCCCGCGCACACCAACACCAAGAGAAAAGGACTGGTCTTTTCCCAAATTAACAGTCATGGCTGCTTTGGCATCCCCCGGCAGCGCCAACCCCAGAGCCGTGCAGGCAGACAGGATGCTGCCGTACCGCATGAATGTTTTTTTTCGGTCGAAAGAAAGCCGCGATACAAGCCCAGTCATGAACATCCCCCTTTTGCCACTCTCATCTGTTGGCGCTGGGATTACATTACGGTTCCGAACCATAATGATGGGATGCGTGAAATTACTTAGCCCCTACCCAAAAAGGGGATTTTTAAACGTAAACATATGATTTTAATGGGAATTAAAATTACCCACCTGTTACGCAAAAAGCCATTTTGCCACGCAACATGGCAAAATGGCTTTAAACACTCACGACCTGCAAAGGAACGCGTTACAAACCAACACGCTACATATCGCGATAGAGGAAAAACCTATATCCCGCCTTGGTCAATAATAAACCGGGCAATATCTTCCACGCCATCTCCGGCTCGGATATTGGCAAAGACAAAGGGTCTCTGCGCGCGCATTTTTTTGCTGTCACGCTCCATAACCCCCAGATCGGCCCCAACATATGGAGCCAGATCGGTCTTGTTGATGACAAGCAGGTCACTGCGCGTAATGCCCGGCCCACCCTTGCGGGGAATTTTATCCCCGGCGGAAACATCAATGACATAAATGGTCAGGTCCGCCAGTTCGGGGCTGAAGGTCGCGGCCAGATTATCGCCCCCACTTTCCACCAGAATAAGGTCCAACCCCGCAAAACGCTCCGTGAGTTCGGCAATACCTGCAAGATTGATACTCGCATCCTCACGTATGGCTGTATGGGGGCAACCACCTGTTTCTATCCCCATGATCCGATCAGGGGGTAAGGAGCCTGCCCGTGTTAAAAATTCAGCATCCTCGCGGGTGTAAATATCGTTGGTAATGGCCGCAATATTGTAATGGTTCCGAAACCGGCGGCATAAGGCATCCATCAGCGCGGTTTTTCCCGTGCCAACCGGACCACCAATTCCAACCCGCAATGGGCCATGTTTTGTGCCTGTCATGTTCTGAAAAGCCTTGTTGTCTGGGTTTCATGTTGCATTGCGGCCAGATCGGCCAAAAAGCAGGCACTGCCAACGTCGCACAGGCTGCGGCTGCATGCCGTGCTGGCGGCGCGCTGCAAGGCAGGTTCCATCTCGGCCAGTGCGCGCAGGCCATCTGTCTGGCCCAGCGGTATCAGCCGCACAGCAGCCGACACCAGTGCCGCAACAGCCGCATAACCACCAGAGAGTACAGCCTGCGCCTTGCCAACGCCCCCACGCCTGAACACCATGCCCTGCACCACGGGCAGGGGCCAACGTGTATTTTGGGTCTCAGCCGCAGCAGGCGTAACAGACCAGACCCCTGCCGCTTTTAAAAATGCCTCACCTTGATACACACTCTCCTCATACCGCTCGCGCGAGGAGGCCGCCGCACAGGCAAAGGTCGCAATCTCTTTGAGCTTTTGCGTATCATCCCCCACATCCCACGCAGTGTGTAGAATGATCAGGTCATTGCCCAGACTGCCGTGGGCAAGAAGGGTTCTGGCCCAGTCGCACAGTGTTGCCACATCGCGCACAACGCCCTGCTCAACCACCCATTCCAGCCCATGGCTATAGGCGTATCCACCCGTGGGAAAAGCCGGAGATATCCATGACAGCAGGCGTAAAAAATCCACCCCGGCCAAAGCGGGCGTATCAGTCATGGGAGTGGGCATGAGGGTGGGCATGGTGAGCATGCCCATGATCGTGGGTGCCTGTGCGGTTGGCATAGGCACCGGTCTCCGGCTCAAAAGGGGCATCGACCATATGCACATGCCCCCCCAGCCCGGCCACCATATCCGCTATTACATGATCCCGCCGGATGAGGATACGCGTTGTATAAATGGCCGCAGGCAGGTGCCTGTTGCCCAGATGCCACGCAAGGCGGAGCAGATGCAGCGCGTCATGCCCGGTCACTTCCATTAGCTCTTCCGCCAATGCCTTGACCAGCACAATACGCCCATCATCCAGCACCAGACCGTCCCCATCATGCAGCAGGCGGGCATGTTCCAGATCGAGCAGTGCCCGCTCCCCTGTTGCCAGTTCAAGCATGATGCGGCGGCGGTGCCGCCCTTCATAATCTGCGGCAAACGTGTCGCTTGCGCGGTCCTGTACCCAGCTTCCGGCGGGCAGAATGTCTGTTACATGCGTCATCAGAACAAAAAATACCTCTGGGCCATGGGCAGAACTTCAGCTGGCTCGCAGGTCAGCAACACACCATCGGCGCGCACTTCATACGTTTCGGGGTCAACCTCAATATGGGGCATGGCGTTGTTATGGATCATGCTGCGCTTGCCAATACCCCCACGTGTGTTGGAGACGGCGGCCACCCTCCGCCGCAGGCCCAGTTTATGGGCAATATCATCCTCCAGTGCAGCCTGAGAGACAAATGTCAGGCTTGTGTGGGTCAATGCACCACCATACCCCCCAAACATCATGCGGCCATGCACGGGTTGGGGTGTGGGAATGGAGGCATTGGGGTCCCCCATCATGGCGTAGGCAATAGCGCCCCCCTTGATAACCAGCTCTGGCTTGACGCCAAAAAAAGCAGGTTCCCACAAGACCAGATCAGCCAGTTTACCCACCTCGACCGACCCCACCTCATGGGCAAGGCCGTGGGCTATGGCCGGGTTAATGGTATATTTGGCAATATAGCGTTTGACACGTGCGTTATCTGCCGCGCCATCCCCTGGCAGGGCACCGCGCTGGCTTTTCATTTTATGGGCCGTCTGCCATGTGCGCAGGGGCACCTCCCCTACCCGCCCCATGGCCTGACTGTCCGAGGACATCATGGACAGAACGCCCATGTCATGAAAAATATCTTCTGCGGCTATGGTCTCGCACCGGATGCGGCTTTCGGCAAATGCGATATCCTCTGGCACATGCGGGTCCAGATGATGGCAGACCATCAGCATATCCAGATGCTCGTCCAGCGTATTAATCGTGTAAGGCCGGGTTGGATTGGTGGAGGATGGCAGCACGTTGGCAAGCCCTGCCACACGAATGATATCGGGCGCATGGCCCCCGCCAGCACCTTCGGTATGAAAGGCGTGAATGGTCCGCCCCTCGAACGCGGCTATGGTATCTTCCACAAAGCCGCTTTCGTTCAAGGTGTCGGTATGGATCATCACCTGCACATCCATACGGTCCGCAACACTCAGGCAGCAGTCTATGGCCGCAGGGGTAGATCCCCAGTCTTCATGCAGTTTAAGGCAGCTTGCACCGGCCCGGACCATTTCTTCCAGTGCTGCGGGCTGGGAGGCATTGCCCTTACCCGCAAACGCCAGATTAACGGGAAAAGCATCCGCTGCCTGCAACATGCGCGCCAGATGCCACGGCCCCGGCGTGCAGGTAGTGGCCGCAGTGCCCGTTGCAGGCCCGGTGCCCCCGCCCAGAAGGGTTGTCATGCCAGCACACAGCGCGTCTTCAACCTGCTGCGGGCAGATAAAGTGGATATGGCTGTCTATGCCCCCGGCGGTAAGAATGCGGCCTTCGCCTGCAATAATTTCCGTGCCCGGCCCAATAACAATGGTAACATCGGGCTGGATATCGGGGTTGCCCGCCTTGCCAATGCCAGCAATACGCCCATCCTGAATGGCCACATCGGCTTTGACAATGCCCCAGTGGTCAATGATCAGAGCATTGGTAATGACCGTATCTACCGCCCCTTGTGCGCGTGAAAGCTGGGATTGCCCCATGCCATCGCGGATGGTTTTGCCACCGCCAAAACGCACCTCCTCGCCATAGGTCGTATAGTCCTTTTCCACCTGCACCAGCAGGTTGGTGTCCGCCAGCCGCACCCGGTCCCCCGTTGTGGGGCCGAACTGGCCAGCATAATCAAAACGGGAAAGGCGCGTCATTCTTCCACACTCCCCATAACAGCCCCGCGAAAGCCCACAACCCGGCGCAGACCACGCAGGGGAACCAGCGTGACCTCTCGCTCCTGCCCCGGTTCAAAGCGCACAGCCCCACCCGACGGCACGTCCAGCCGCCACCCGAGTGCGAGCTTGCGGTCAAGCCGCAAAGCGGGGTTGACCTCGGCAAAATGGTAGTGGCTCCCTACCTGTACGGGCCTGTCCCCTGTGTTGGTGACCATAAGAGTGCGGCGGGGCTGTCCTTCATTCAGGGCAATCTCGCCTTCTGCGGGCAGGATTTCCCCCGGAACGGCCCCTTCGGGCAGTGCATCAACGGATCGGATCATGGACTGTCACCAGTTTTGTACCATCGGGAAATGTTGCTTCAACCTGCACATCGTCAATCATGTCGGCCACGCCCGCCATGACCTGCTCGCGGCTGAGCACCTTGCCACCACTGGCCATTAACTCCGACACACTGCGGCCATCACGCGCACCTTCCACAACGTGGTCGGTAATCAGGGCTATGGCTTCAGGGTAGTTGAGCAGTACGCCACGCTCCAGCCTCCGGCGCGCCACAATGGCCGCCATGGCAACCAGCATCTTGTCTTTTTCGCGGGGGGTAAGCTTCATTGCTTGGTCTAACTCCTTACAAACGCCACGTGGCAGGCATGGAACGCCCCCCCCGCAAGACAGGCAGAATACTGTGTATGGCCTTTTTAAGCGACCATGTGTCAGCGGCAACCCCGCGCACAACCAGCATGCCATTCCACGCAGAGGCTGCAAATCCGGCTATGTTTTGCCCCTCCAGTATGTCCCTTACAGGCTGGAGCAAGACCTGTGCCTCCTGCGCCACCAACACCATGGTGGTAACAGCCCCATACCCCCCCGCCACGGCGGGATGTGCGAGGAGTGCTGTTACATCGGCACTTTCGACCCGGAGCATATCCTCAAACACCAGATGGCCCTCCCGGCGAACGGACAACCGGTCCCTCAACCCAAGGCGGGTCAACACCTCGTCTGACCCGCTGCGCCCGAACACCCTGCTTTCCAGATACAGGAATGAGGCCGTCTGGCGCATGCTTACGGACATGTGCCGCACCAGATGGCTCTGGTCGAAAAAAATTGTCTCATGCGGCAGCCATTCCAGCCGTGCATCCGCTCCAATATGGCAGGCTACATCCAGCGTGGCGGGCGGGTCATCCGCACGGGCTTTGTAGATACGCTCTGCCGCCTGTGACGTAACCAGTAGTTCGGTGGACTCACCACAACTCAGGTCCCCCCGAATGCGATCACCAGCAGCAATTCCGCCCGACACATTGACCAGAACAGCCTCCAGCCCTGCATGTGGCACTCTGGGGAACAACAGGCGGCAACAGCCCCCCTGCACCAGATCAGCCAGCCGCGTGCGGCCTTGATCGCGCTTGACAGCCAGACCAAATTTTCCTCGCGCGCGTTCGAGGGCTACCACGTTACAAGACAATCCATACCGTTCAATCAATCCCTGTCATTGCCACCCGCTTATGGTACCCCAAATCAGTAAAATTACGTAGGTAGATAAACGCACACAGGCCAGCCTGCATAGGCTGGCCTGTACGGTATGGAACAATAATTGGAATGTTCAATCCGCAGGTCTGACCTAGAACAGACCCAGTTTTTTCTCGCTGTAGCTGACCAGCATGTTTTTTGTCTGCTGGTAATGTTCGAGCACCATTTTGTGGGTTTCGCGTCCGATGCCTGATTTTTTGTATCCACCAAATGCCGCGTGTGCAGGATAGGCGTGGTAGCAGTTCACCCACACCCGCCCCGCCTGTAGGCCACGCCCCACGCGGTAGCAGGTATTGGCATTGCGCGACCACACGCCCGAACCAAGGCCAAAGGGCGTGTCATTGGCAATAGCCAGTGCTTCGGCCTCGGTTTTAAAGGTTGTTACGGCCAGAACGGGGCCAAAAATTTCCTCTTGAAAAATACGCATCTTATTGTGCCCAAAGAACACAGTGGGTTGAACGTAGCACCCCTTGTTCAGTTCAGCCCCAAGGTCTGGCGTGCTCCCACCCACCAGCAGTTGCGCGCCTTCGCTTTTGCCAATGGCGATGTAATCCAGAATTTTCTGCTGCTGCATGGTAGAATTTTGCGCCCCCATCATTGTCTGTGGGTCCAGCGGGTTGCCTTGCTGAATAGAGCGGATGCGGGGCAATGCGCGTTCGATAAACTGTTCATAAATGGATTCATGCACCAGAGCGCGGCTAGGGCACGAACATATCTGCCCCTGATTAAGGGCGAACATGGCAAAGCCTTCCACCGCTTTATCCAGATAGTCGTCATCATGCTCCATAATATCGGCAAAAAAGATGTTGGGGGACTTTCCGCCCAACTCCAGCGTAGCGGGGATAAGGTTTTCCGCTGCGGCATGGGCAATCATTTTGCCTGTGGGGGTGGAGCCGGTAAAAGCAATTTTGGCAATGCGCGTACTGTTGGACAAAGCAGCCCCCACATCGCGCCCAAGGCCATTAACAATGTTGAGTGTGCCGGAGGGGAAAATGTCCCCTATCAACTCCATCAGCACCAGCATGCTGGCGGGCGTTGTTTCCGCAGGCTTCATCACCACGCAGTTCCCTGCAGCCAGTGCCGGGGCCAGCTTCCATGCGCCCATAAGAATGGGAAAATTCCACGGAATAATCTGCCCGACAACGCCCAGAGGTTCATGAAAATGGTAGGCAATGGTTGTGTCGGTAATTTCGCTTAAAGTCCCCTCCTGCGCACGCAGGCACCCGGCAAAATAGCGGAAATGGTCAATGGCAAGGGGTATGTCTGCTGTAAGTGTTTCGCGGATTGGCTTGCCGTTATCCCATGTTTCGGCCCGGGCGAGCAGGTCAAGGTTGGCCTCCATGCGATCAGCCGCACGGAGCAGCAGCAAAGCGCGTTCGGCGGGGGATGTATGGGCCCAAGTTTGAAAAGCCGCATGGGCTGCGTCCAACGCAAGGTCAATGTCTTCAGCACTGGACTGGGGTACTTCGCACAGAATGCGTCCATCTACGGGAGAGCCGTTCTGCATGTAAACACCCTTGATGGGTGCTTTCCATTGCCCGCCTATATAATTGTCGTAACGGGCCTTGAACGGTGGTTCCTGATTAACGCTCATGTGATGCTCCAACACTAAAAAATATCAGCTCACTCGTGCCCGGATGAGCATGCAGCAGCGAGCCTGACCCTTGCAAAAAGACGCAAGTTTTGGGCCATAAAATAAGACTGTATTGGTCCCCATTCTAAATACCGTGCGGCACCGACTTTATTCGGAGCATAAAATGCCAGGAGGATACGCCCCAAAAATAGACGTTTTTATCTTGTGTTTTTCAATGACCAAATGTGGTCATGGCAGCATATGGGAGAAGCCCCCCCTTTTTAGGGAGAGGCTTCTCCTGCCATACGCACAACCTGAATACTTTAAAGAAAACCTACCTGCGCACTATACAACAGGCACTAATAGATAAGCTCACTGACTGGACAGGAATAAATCCAGTTTTTTAAGGTGCTCTGTAATTTCCTGATCATCAAGGAAAGAGCCTAAAAAGCTATTGCGTGCCAATGCCGCCAATGCCGTGCGGGACAGGCCCCGCGCAGCCGCGACCGCCCGATAGTTCTCGCCTATATATCCCCCAAAATAGGCCGGATCATCTGAATTGATTGTTGCCCGCAGGCCATTGGCCAACATCTGGTCAATCGGATGGTCTGCCATATCACTCACCACACACAGCTTATGGTTGGAAAGCGGGCAGACTGTCAGCGTCATGGCCTCACGGGCAAGGCGTGTTATCAACTGGGCATCTTCGAGCGCGCGGTTGCCGTGGTCCAGCCGGTCGATATGTAACAAATCGAGCGCCTGATGAATATATTCAGGCGGGCCTTCCTCGCCTGCATGGGCAACACGCTTTAGCCCTGCCTCACCAGCGGCTGCAAAAACACGCGCAAACTTGGAGGGAGGGTGCCCCATTTCCGACGAATCAAGCCCCACGCCCGCAATACGGTCCAACCAGGGTTCGGCTGCCTTGAAGGTTTCCAACGCAGCGCCTTCATCCAGATGGCGCAAAAAGCACAGGATAAGTTTTGAGCTGATCTGGTGTTTGGCTTTTGCTTCCTCCATCCCGGCAAGCAGACCATTGATGACCACATCAAAAGGAATGCCCCGATCTGTGTGTGTCTGCGGGTCGAAAAAAATCTCTGCGTGTGTCACGCCATCCTGAGCGGCGCGGTCAAAATAGGCGATGGCAAGGTCGCGAAAATCTTCCTCTTCAATCAGAACATCCGCACCCGCATAATAGATATCGAGAAAGTCCTGAAGTTTCGTAAAATTATAGGCAGCCCGAACGTCCTCAACACTCCGAAAGGGAATATCCACTTTGTTCCTGCGTGCCAGCGCAAACATCATCTCTGGTTCCAGGCTGCCCTCAATGTGCAGGTGCAACTCGGCCTTTGGCAAACCCTTGATAAATTTGGAAATATCGGTCATTTCGCCTCTCCTCTAATACTTATGCGCTGAATGATGAGACAAATTGCGCGCGATACGGGGTCTCTACAGCAACCAATGGGGCTTACGAATAATAATGCCCCTATTTTAAGCCAATGTCATAGCCCGCTCTGTACTGACCTCGTGTGAATAACCAGCATATCTTCAGCCCAGAGCGATGTGTCAGTTCACGGTGTATGTGACCAGCACCAGATAGATTACCAGCAGAACATTGGTCAGCAAAAACACAGGGGGCAGGCGCTTCCAGCTTCTGGTGGCCGCCGCCATAACCGTATAGGCAAAGCAGCCTGCACAAATCCCGATCATGAGGTTGGCTGTTGTGACTGTCAGCAGGACAATCATCCCTGCCGAAATTGTCTGGAGTGGATCAGCAACATCCAGTTCCGTCAGCCCCTCCATCATCAGAACCCCAACCATAACAAGGGCTGCGGTGGTGGCTTGGGGGGGAATGCAGGCGATAAGGGGCCACAAAAAAGCACTCAGCCCAAAAAGTATGGCAACAGTAAGCGTTGTAAGCCCTGTGCGCCCTCCGGCCTCTACCCCGGTTGCAGATTCAACATATGCGCCCACTGTCGGGCTTCCCAGACATGCTCCCACGATTGAGGCCAGCCCGTCGGCCAGATAGGCACGGCGGGAATTACGGAAATTACCCTGCTCATCCATCATACCTGCCCGCCGGGTGACTGCGATCATGGTGGCTGTGGCGGAAAAAAAGTCGGATAGAAAAAAGTAGAGCGTTAACGGGAGAACCAGAAAGAAATTTTTGAAAAATTCAGTCGTGTCAAACGCAAAAAAATAGGCCGTTGGTGCATGGGGCAACGCAACGGCGCGCGAGGGAAGCACTGTCATAAAATGGCCGGGGGTGGTCTGAATGAACAGCCCCGCCACCGTAACCGCCAGAATGGACAGGAGCATGGCCCCGCGCACACGGGCTGCCACAAGGGCTGCAATGAGCAAAAGCGAGAGAAAAACCACCATAACACTGGGGGAACGCAGGTCTGCAAAGGCAATGCTGCCGCTGCTGTCGTTAACGATCAGCCCCCCGCTTTTAAGCCCAAGGTAGGCAATAAACAGACCAATGCCGGCCTGAAGCCCGATACGGATGGAAGCCGGAAAACCACGCACAATATGCTGGCGAACATTGCTGAGCGACAGGCACGTAAATAAAACCCCTCCCACCAGCACCATGGTTAATGCGGTGCCGTAAGACATACCCATCTTAACCACCACCACCTGCGCAAAAACAGCGTTGGACCCCATGCCGGGCGCAAGTGCGATCGGTAGGCGGGACAAAAACGCCATAAGCAGGGACCCACACATGGCGGCCAGTACCGTGACCGTAATCATGTCCGCCCGCCCTGCCCCAGTCACCGCCAGAATGGCCGGGTTTACAGCAATAATGTAAGCCATGGCGCCAAATGTTGTAACCCCAGCCAGAACCTCGGTTCCGATACTGGACTGATGTTGCGCCACATCAAACCGAAAGAGCTTTTGTAAAAATAATATGCTTTTTGTTTTTAACAGCATTCCAGCCCCTCTGACGGAAAGATTTATGCTTAACAACCACCTGTTACGTCTCCCCCCTGTGCACGTCAGTCACTTAGGCCACGCCTGAGACATGGGCGCGCAGTGAATGGTGCATTGAGGTAAAAACGCTTTTTTGTGTGCTTCTGTGCCTTTGCTTACAATACAGTCCGTTACACGCAACCATGATATATCGATTGCGGAACGATACGTGCTTGTCAACGTAATCTGGTCAAAATCATGCACCCCTGCCCCTTCTACATACAGCACAAGCTCGGGAGCCCGCTGCATTAGTGGGCACACAGGGCGCGGCACGGAGGTTCTGCTTTACCTTTTTGCCACGATAACAGCGTGTCCACCTTGGAGTGCTGGCGGTGTTTTGGCCTCCAATTAAGTCATAGGTCATCAGGCTGCCTTGCCGGGGCATGGTTCACGGGTGGACGGTGTGGAGATCGGCTTGTAAGGAAATGGGAAGAATATACGCTTTTGCATATCGCCTTTAGGGAGAAATCAATGCCCTGCGTAAGCCCATTTGCCGGTAAGCCGGTTGATCCTGACCGCCTTATCAATATCGATACCCTGCTGGATGCCTACTATACCCGCACGCCCGACCCCGCTGTGGCAACGCAGCGTGTGGCGTTTGGCACGTCGGGGCACCGTGGCTCCTCACTGGCCACCAGTTTTAATGAAAACCACATTCTGTCAATCAGTCAGGCGATAGCCGACTACCGCAGGGGGGCGGGCATTACGGGGCCGCTCTTTATCGGTATTGACACCCACGCCCTGTCTCGGCCTGCGCTACAGTCCGCGCTGGAAGTGTTCGCGGCCAATGGTGTGGACGTCCGCATAGATGCCCAGGACGGCTACACCCCCACGCCCGTTATCTCGCACGCAATCCTGACCTATAACCACGGGCGCACCACCAATCTGGCCGATGGTGTGGTCATTACCCCATCGCACAATCCGCCAGAAGATGGTGGCTACAAGTACAATCCCCCCCATGGTGGCCCTGCCGATACCGACATTACCAAGGTAGTGGAAAGTGCGGCCAACGGCTTTATGGCCATGAACATGGATGGTGTGAAGCGTATCAGCCTTACAGATGCGCTAAACGCCCCCACCACAATACGGCATGACTACATCACCCCCTATGTGGATGATCTGGCGGCCGTGGTGGACATGGATGCCATCCGCGCTTCCGGCATATCCATCGGCATTGACCCGCTGGGGGGGGCTGCGGTTGATTACTGGCAACCCATCATAGATAAATACGGTATCAACGCCACAATCGTCAGCAAGGAGGTTGATCCGACCTTCCGTTTCATGACAGCCGATTGGGATGGAAAAATCCGTATGGACTGCTCCTCCCCCTATGCCATGGCGCGTCTGGTCGGGATGAAGGACAAGTTCGACATTGCCTTCGCCAATGATACTGATGCAGACCGACATGGCATTGTGTCGGGCGAATACGGGCTTATGAACCCCAATCACTACCTGTCTGTTGCGATTGAATACCTGTTCAACAACCGCGAAAACTGGAGTGCCAGCGCGGGCGTGGGAAAGACGGTCGTCAGCAGTTCCATGATTGACCGTGTCGCCACGGAAATTGGGCGTGAGCTGGTGGAAGTGCCTGTCGGCTTCAAATGGTTTGTTGATGGTCTGTACAACGGCACTCTGGGCTTTGGTGGGGAAGAAAGTGCTGGCGCGTCCTTCCTGCGGCGCAATGGCACGGTCTGGAGCACAGACAAGGACGGTATTATCCTTGGCCTGCTGGCAGCCGAAATAACGGCCCGCACCAAACGCAGCCCCGGCGCTGCATATAAAGACATGACCAAACGCCTGAGCACGCCTTACTACGCGCGCGTAGATGCCCCCGCCAGCCCGGAACAGAAGGCCATTTTGAAAAATCTCTCGCCTGAGCAGATCGGCATGACCGAACTGGCGGGAGAGCCGATTGTGAACACCCTGACCAACGCCCCCGGCAACGGAGCGGCCATTGGCGGGCTAAAAGTTTCTGCCAAGGATGGTTGGTTTGCCGCCCGGCCGTCTGGCACGGAAAATGTCTATAAAATCTACGCTGAAAGCTTCAAGAGCGAAGCACACCTCAAGGCTATCCAGACCGAGGCGCAGAATGCGATTTCGGCCCTGTTTGCCAAGGCAGCCGAAAAGAAGCCTAACTAAGGGCGACCACGCCCGGTTTAGTGGCAGGCTACTCTGCGCAAGCAGCCTGCCACACGCACATCTTGTTCCGGCCCTAAGTATTAAGGGAGCAGAGGTCAAGCATGGCCGCTGCCCCCTTAATGGCTTATCAGCCCTCGGCCGATGCACCAGCCAAAATCTGATCTATGGTCGCCAGTTCGGCGCTTTCAAACGTCTGGTTGTCTAATGCTGCCAGTGTTTCGTCCAGTTGCTGAACGTTTCTGGCCCCGATAATGGCCGAGGTTACTCTTGGGTCACGCAGAGACCACGCAACAGCCATTTGCGCCAGTGTCTGCCCACGGCGTTGTGCCAACTGGTCCAGCCTGCTCACAACTTCAAGCACCTGCGGGGTGATCGCCGCCTGATCCAAAAAACGGCTTTTGGCTGCACGGGATTCCGCGGGAATACCTTTAAGATACTTACTCGTCAGCACCCCCTGCGCCAGAGGGGAGAAAATAACGCACCCCACTCCCAACTTTTCCAGCGTTGGCAGAAGTTCGGCCTCAATCCCCCTATTCAGGAGAGAATAGGCAGGCTGGTGCACCAGCAGAGGAATGCCTGCGGCGCGCAGAATGGTAGCGGCTTGTGTGGTCGAGGCCGCATCGTAGGAAGAAATACCGACATAGAGCGCCTTGCCCTGCCTGTGTGCTTGCACAAGTGCGCCAATGGTTTCCTCCAACGGCACATCTGGGGTTGGACGATGGGAGTAGAAAATATCCACATATTCCACCCCCAAACGCTTCAAACTCTGGTCCAGAGAAGACAGCAGATATTTGCGCGACCCGCCATTACCATAAGGGCCGGGCCACATATCCCATCCGGCCTTGGAGGAAATAACCAGTTCATCGCGGTGGGTATGAAGATCTTTTTGCAAAACACGGCCAAAATTTTCCTCGGCCGATCCATAGGGCGTGCCATAATTGTTGGCCAGATCAAAATGTGTAATGCCCCGGTCGAATGCCCGCCGAATGGTAGCACGGCCTGTTGCAAACACATCCGTATCGCCAAAATTATGCCATAGCCCCAAGGAAATACGGGGCAGATCCAGCCCGGAGTGTCCACAACGCCGAAATTGTGTGTGGTCATAGCGTTCGGCAGAAGGTTGCCAGTTCATATGCAGCCCTATCCTTTAAGATAAATATAGAAAAAATTATTTTCCCAACACAGGTTTTACGCGGCAACTGCTACATACCCACCGTGTGGTTCATGGAATGTGCGCTCCAGCCAGACCGGAGCAACCCGGACCCTCAACACACTCCATGCGAGCATATAGGCCAGACTGCACCCGGCCAGAATAACCGGCATGGGAACAAACCCACTGAGCCACAGAATGGACGCTCCACCAAGGTTACCGCAGAAGGCACCAATCCCTGTCGCGCGTCCAACCAGATTGGCAGGTAGCCAGTCTGTGACAACGCCAAAAAGATTACTGGCAAAAACCTGATGCGCCATGAGTGCCACAGTAAACAAGCAGAGACCCAAAGCCAGAGAATGCGTGAAAAAGACAAGCATCATCGGAACAACGCACAAAGATGCCGTACCCATAACCACACGGCGCGCCCGCTCCTGCGACCCCAGATACGGCCGCAGAAGCCCCGGCAGAATCCCCCCAAAGAAGGCACCAAGCCCCGCACCAATATACACTATGCTGGCTTATACCCAACTGCCGCTGCCGCCGCCGGAATGGGGGTTGTTCG
>JBDNSL010000008.1:0-53295 GCA_047719095.1 Acetobacter sp. | reverse complement strand
GTATGCACAAGGCAGATCTTCTGGTTGTTGAGGATGATCCGGCACTCGCCCGGCTTGTTAGCTACAATCTGGAAAAACAGGGTTACATGGTTCGCCACGCGGCGGACGGAGAGGCGGCCCTGGAGTATGTTCGGCAACGTCGGCCGGACCTGATCCTGCTGGACTGGATGCTGCCGGGTATTTCCGGGCTGGAAGTTTGCCGTCGCTTGCGCGAGCAGGCCAGAACGGCGGCCTTGCCCATTATCATGTTCAGTGCCCGTGGCGAGGAAGCAGACACTATTCGTGGGCTCGACACAGGGGCGGATGATTATCTGGTCAAGCCCTTTAGCATGGATGCGCTGTTTGCCCGGGTCAAAGCCATTCTGCGCCGGGCTCCCCCGGCGGATAAAACCCTGCGGTTTGATACGCTGGTCATGGACCGGGTGAGCCACAAGGTTGAGCGTGATGGTCGCCTGCTGTCTCTGGGGCCAACGGAATACCGGCTTTTAGAGTTCCTTATGCTGCACCCGGCACAGGTTTTCTCGCGTGAGGAACTGCTTAAACACGCATGGGAGCGCAGTTCTTTTGTAGAGCTGCGCACCGTGGATGTACATATCCGTCGCCTGCGGCAAACCCTGAACGAAGGGGGCGGGGTGGACCTGATCCGTACCGTGCGGGCCCGTGGCTATGCGCTGGATAAAGTGCAGGACCCGGACTAAGCAACAACCGCAAAAAGGGGCGGCTGATCATGCATGCTTGGCTGGCGGCACTCTGCGGTATGGCAGGGGGCGGTGCGTTGGCGGCTCTGTCGCTGTCTATTGCCCGCTCTGGCCGCTTTGAACCCTTGTCGGGGAATACGGAACGGCAGAAAACCCGGATCGGGCGCGATGCCGCTTCCGCAGTAACGCTGGACGAGGTTATGGCCTGCCTGCCTGCGGCAACATTGGTGCTGAATGACACACGCCTGCCCTTTGTGATTTCGGCCGAGGCCAGGCGGCAGTTTACAAACAGCCTTGGCAGCATTATCCGCCACCCGGCTTTTCAAAGCTCGGTGGACAGGCTTCTGGCGCAAAAAAAGGAAGACCAGCAACCGGCGGAAGCGCTGATCGTGCTGGATATTCCCCATTACCGCGTTGTGCGGGCATGGTTGCAGAAAAAAACCGTGCCAGATGCCTTTCTGCCTGAAGGTTATCGCAAGGGCGGTGGTGCGTTTTCATCCAGAATAACGCTGGTCTTTGTTGCCTTGCATGATGAGACCGAGGCCGTTCTGGCCGAGCGGCAGCATACGGATTTTGTGGCCTTTGCCAGCCATGAACTGCGCACGCCGCTGGCTTCCCTGCTGGGGTTCATAGAAACCTTGCAAGGTCCTGCGGCGGATGATCCGGTCATTCAAAAAGAGTTTCTGGGTATTATGTCCGAGCAGGCCAGGCGCATGCAGCGTCTGCTTGACGGGCTGCTTTATCTGTCACGCGTGCAGATGCAGGAACACCATAGACCCAGAGAAACAATAGGCATTGCCGAACTGCTCAGACGTTTGTCGGATGAGGCAGCGGGGTTGATTGCGGGTAAGCCTGTCCGTTTTCAGGTGCAGGTGGATGACGCGCAGGAACTCTGCGTGCAGGGAGATGAGGCCCAGCTTTTGCAGGTGCTGATGAACCTTGTGGAAAATGCGCTCAAATACGGCCTGTTTGATCGGGGTAAACGCAATGGAGATCCGTTGGATATTACGGTTTCCTGCACGCGGGCTGCCAGAAATTCTGGCTGGCCTGCCGAACCGGGGCTGGTGCTGAGCGTTACGGATACGGGGCCGGGTATTCCCGCGCGGCATCTTAACCGCCTGACCGAACGGTTCTACCGCGTGGCCAAAACGGCCGCCAGTGTGCAGGGCAGCGGGCTGGGTCTGGCCATTGTGCAGCAGATTCTGGCCCGTCATGACGGGCGTTTTGTTGTGGAAAGCACGGTGGGTGAAGGAACAGCCTGCCGGATATGGCTGCCGCTGCTTAGCTAGGCCCGCAGTGTCATAAAACCGTCATTCAATTGTCCTGAAAGCATAACACCATTCTGTTCTGATTTACGTTAACCCGGCATGGCACGGCACGTTTTTGTAGCCGTAAACTTTTGCAATTGGCTCAGGGAAAAAACCAACATGCGTTTTTCAGTCAGGTCTGGAATGTGTCTGGCCGTCATGACCACCTTCCTTACGGCACTTCCAGCTGCATCTCGGGCCGAGAGCGTGACCGGTGCAGGTTCCAGCTTTGCCGCTCCGATTTATGAAGCATGGGGCGCAGTTGCAAAGTCCGCTACTGGCGTGACCGTTAACTACCAGAGCGTGGGTTCCAGCGCAGGCCAGAACCAGATCGTGGCTGGCACGGTTGATTTTGGCGCATCCGATGCACCGATGGATGCCCAGAAGCTTGAAACCAACCACCTCTTCCAGTTCCCCACGGTCATGGGTGGCATTGTTCCGGTTGTGAACATCCCCGGCGGGATCAAGCCTGATACGATCACGCTGAGTGGTGATGTGCTGGCCGCAATTTATGCAGGCGCCATTACCTCCTGGAACGATCCCAAGATCGTTGCGCTGAATCCCGGTGTCAAGCTGCCAGAAGTGGCCATTGCACCTGTTCATCGTGCGGATGGTTCGGGCACGACCTTTGTGTTCACGTCCTACCTTGCCGGTTCTTCCTCCTCATGGAAGGAAAACTACGGTGCCAGCACATCCATCAGCTGGCCCGGTGGTCTGGGTGCGCGTGGGAATGACGGCGTTGCCGCAACCGTGCAGAACACCGAAGGTGGCATTGGTTATGTGGAATACGCCTATGCAAGCCGTAACCATCTGACCACTGTTCGCCTGCGCAACCATGCAGGGGCCAGCGTTGCAGCGGGCATGACCAGCTTCTCCCATGCAGCACAGGCAGCAGATTGGAGCCACGCTTCCCACTTTGCCGTGAACCTGCTGGACACGGATGGCCAGGAAGCGTGGCCGATCATGTCTGCAACTTACGTGCTGGTTCCCGTGCCTGCCCGTAACGCCGGGCGTGATCAGGCCGTGCAGAAGTTCTTTGGCTGGAGCTTCAATAACGGTGATAGCATTGCGACCAAGCTGGATTACGTCCCGCTGCCCAAGACCGTTAAGGACAGCATTATGTCCGCATGGAAAAGCGGTAAATAATCAGCCGTCTATAATTTTCACGGCGTATTTGAGCTTATTGGAAAGCGGCCCCGAAACGGGCCGCTTTTTTTCATAATTCTGTAACGAAACCATCACCGAAGCATCACGCACAAAGACGTTGTGGCGGGTTATTCACTCCTCATCGTTCTTATCATGGAATGGCCACAATGCGCTGTAACTCGCTTTTTTCCTCTGTTGCTCTAACGTCTTTTATGTTGGCTGGAATCGCTCCTGTGGCCGAGGCGGCTTCCACTGAGGATTCCGAGATTCGCCTGCTGCGTGCAGAAATGTCCCAGATGCGTCGGGACATGCAGCAGCAGATCGTCACCCTCAAGCATCAGCTGGCTAAAAGCGATGCCCCCACGAAAGGCCACATGGGTCAGGCGGCTGGCCACGGCCGTAACGCCATGCATGTTGCCGATGGGAACTACGACCCGAACGTGCAGTTCGGTGAGCAGGAACCCCTTAAAAAAGTTGCTCCCCTGTCCGGCGTAGGCACCCCCCCGTCTGACCGTGGTGACACCATGTCCTGGAAGGACTTCAAGGCTGCTACGTCATCTGATGAAGAAGTTCGCGTTGGCGGCATGATCGTCGGCTTCCCCAAGGGTCGCTTTACGGTTTCCTCCGAAGATGGCGCTTACGGCTTCTCCGTTGGCCTGTCCTTCCACGAAGATTTCGGTGGCTTCCTTGGTGGTGGCCAGCGCACTGGAAACGCAAAAGGTGACTTCAGCGGCTTTACGGAAAACGCCCGTCGTATCCGTATTCCTTTCACCTTCCGGTATAAAGACTGGGTTGCTAACGTAACACCTGATCTTGGTGGCGGCGGTGGTGATGGTTATGCAAAAGACCAGACCCTGTATGAAGCCAACCTGAACTACACGGGCTTCCGTAATACCATTCTGACCGTTGGTTACTTCCAGCCGCGCGTGACAGAAGAAGATTCCGAAAGCTCGAACGACTTCGAAATGATGGAACGTCCCGCCATCACCGATGCCGTGCGTAAGATTGCCGCAGGCGATGCGCGCTTCAGCTTCGGTGGTCTGCATTATGAAAAACGCTGGTGGATTGCTTCCTACTTTACCGGTCAGTCCTATGGTGACCGTGGTAGCAACTCTGCGACCGCAAGCAGCAACGTAAACGGCCAGACCGGCGCGACATTCCGCGTTGCGGGTCGTCCCTATGTGTCAAAAGATATTGATGTGCATGTTGGTATTTCTGCCATCAGCGCGTTCAAAGTGGCTGAAAAATGCACACCTAACGCATCGCCAACGGCTGCCAACACATGCTCTCGCTCTTATTCTGCGGGCCAGTCTCCCGAAGTTAACCTGACCAGCACCAACCTGATTAGTGCGACTATCGGGAATGCTTCTTCTGTTTGGTCGGCAGGTCCGGAACTCGGCTTCCGCTGGAAGAAGATGGTGCTTAAGGGGGAATACTATAATATTGGCGTGAACCGTGGGAACAATGCCCAGCAGGGTAACGTCAGTGCGACACAGCCCTTCAAGACCGTTCATCTCCAGGGTTACTATGGTTCTGCTAACTACACCCTGTTTGGTAAAGGCCGTGAATACAACATTAAAGAAGGTGCATTCGGCGCACCTGGTGTTGAACACGAATTTGATCCCTCACGCGGTTACTGGGGTGCTCTGGAAATCACGGGTCGTTACAGCGTAACCGATTTCAGCGATGTTTCCGCAGACATCAATGGTGGTCGTCAGACAGTTTGGTCCGGTGGTCTTAACTGGTATCCCAACCGTCACTTCCGCTTTATGCTGGACTTCAACCACTTTATTGTTTCTCGTAACTCTTCTTCGAGCGCTACGTATAACTCTCAGGGCCGCGATGGTAACTCCTTCGCTGCTCGTGTGCAGGCTGCGTTCTAAAGCATTCTGCCTCTGGCTTCGGTCAGGTATTCAGTGTGGAAAAGGGCCATTCGCAAGAATGGCCCTTTTTTTATGCAATGTTACGAACTGTGCTGTAAAAAATTTGGTCTGGATGGCGCATTTTTGCAGTGTGGAAGATACGGTGCAGGTCTTAACGTCTGGCGGGTTTTTGAAGGACCAGTTCTATCCGTAAACAGGCCGGGATATGGGGGAATGTTTTTTGCATGTTCCGGCACACCCTACAGGCCCGTTAAACATCTTTTGAAAACTGCTCTGTTGGACTGGTGGTTTTCGATCAGATGGTCACCGCCATGTGCTGTAACGGGGTTAACATCCGCTGTTGATAGCTTGCGGTGTGCGTTTCAGGCCCATGCAGCCTGTATGCCACCGCAAATGGCTGCATGAATTTAGTGTTCTTCCCGTTCTTGTATGGTTTGGGGGGCAAGCCTTAGGCGTGGGCCGCTTTGCTAACGTGGGCAATACCCATAGTCCGCATGGACCAAGGTGGCTCTGCGTGACGGCCTTATTTTTGGGGGTATTACAGTCCACCAGTGTAGGAATTAGGCAGAACGTGCGGTGAGGTTTGTCTTATGCTCGCCAATATCATGGGTGAGCATGAGAGTATGTCGCGTATGTTTATCAGGGGGGTACAGAAAAAAGGGGACAAGGCCTGCCGAAATCAGCAAGCCTTGTCCCCTTTTTTCTACATCTGGTCTTATGGGGTGGTGGCGTTCAGCCGTGTCACCAGAAGCTGGTTGATGCGGAAACCCTCCACATCCACAACTTCAAACCTAAAGCCAGAGGCATCCACCCTGTCGGTTTTGCGCGCCATGCGGCGCAGGCGGTGCATGATAAAGCCGCTAATCGTATCAAACTGATCATGGTCGGGCAGGTGCATAATATCCAGCTCACGCATAACCTCGCCAATGGGGGCAGCGCCGTCCACCAGCCAGGAATTGGCATCACGCTGGACAATGGCCTGTTCCTCAAACGGGCTGGCAAGGCCGTCCATTAGCACGCCCATAATGTCCTTGAAGGTGATCAGCCCGACAACCAGACCATATTCGTTGACCACCAGGGCAAAGCCAACGCCTGATGTGTCAAACTGGGCCAGCGTGTCCCACAGGTTCAGGGTTTCGGGGACAGAGGGCACGTCACGCCGCATGCGGGCAATGGGGTTGGAATGCGGGCGACCAGATGGCGCAATGGACGGGTCCACGACCGAGGCCAGAACGTCTTCCGCACGAATGGAGCCAATAACCTTGTCCAGCCCGCCATTGCAGAGCGGATAGCGCGAGTAAGGCTCCATACGCACTTTTTCATGGTTGTGCTCGGGGGTGTCCTGAATATCGAGAAAAATAATTTCGTCGCGGGGGGTCATGGCCGAAGTAACGGAGCGGTCCTGTAGCCCCAGCACGTTCTCGATCATCTGGTGTTCCTGCTGGAGCAGGGCGCCAGAGGCGGTGCCAGCAGCCAGAATGGCGTGCAGGTCCTCAGGGGTTACGGGTTCCACTGCGGAGGCTGCCGGGATTTTAAGTGCTTTGAGCACCACATCGGAAATTTTGGAAAAAATCCAGACCACCGGGTAGAGAATACGCAGGGCCAGCCGTGGGAACCAGCCTACGGCAAGGGCGACCTTGTCGGGGTTGCTCATGGCGACCCGCTTTGGCAGCAGGTCCGCAAACAGGACGAACATACCTGTGACAAAAATAAAGCTGAAGGTGGAGGCCAGATTTTGCGCCCACCAGTCAGATAGTTTCCATGCAATAAAAAAGTCTGCCAGAGGGGGGGACAGCATCTGGGAGCTGACAATACCCCCCATAATACCCACGCCGTTCAGGCAGATCTGGATAACGGTAATGACCTGCCCGCTGTTGCGGCGGAGTGCCAGAAAGGCCTGGGCGCGGGGGTCTCCTGCTTCTGCGCGGCTGCGGAGCCTGACTTCTCGTGCGGCGGCAAAGGAGATTTCGGAAAGCGCAATCAGGATGCTGATTGCGATAAGCAGAACAAGGGTCAGTAGACCCATTATGAACAGGAGCAAGAGAACGTCCGGTATACTGTTAGGATGCCACAGTATGAACAAAAAGTGAGCTGCTGACCAGCAGTATTCCCATTGTATTTTTTATGTCACGCATAAAGTGAGCGCACTTCAAAATTCTGTCAGTGCGGGACGCAGGGGCTTTGCAGGCGTTGGGAAGAGGCTAGCGTGCAAGCACTACTCCCACGGGGTGGTGTTCCTGAGTTTTGCCGGATGAAAAACCGATGTTTGATGCCCTCTACCTTGACCAGGCAGGCCAGGTGGCCACGATCAGAAGTCTGCCCGACAATGCCCTACCCCAGAGTGAGGTGTTGGTGCGTGTTCACTGGTCGGGCCTGAATTACAAGGATGCGTTGGCCATTACCGGGCGCGGTCCCGTAGTGCGGGCATGGCCCATGGTGCCGGGTATTGATTTTGCCGGTGTGGTTGAGCGCTCCACCTGCCCCGATTTTTCTGTTGGGCAGGAGGTTATGCTGAATGGTTGGGGTGTGGGTGAAAAACACTGGGGTGGTCTTGCACAAAAAGCCTGCGTGCCGGGTGCGTGGCTGCTGCCCTTGCCGCAGGGTTTGAGCGGCCAGCAGGCCATGGCGCTGGGCACGGCAGGGTTTACGGCCATGTTGTGCGTACAGGCATTGGTGCGCGAGGGCGTGGAGCCGGCCCATGGCCCTGTGCTGGTGACGGGGGCTGCGGGGGGAGTTGGCAGTGTTGCGGTTATGCTGCTGGCCCAAATGGGGTACGAGGTGGTGGCGGTTACCGGCCGGCTGGAGGAGCAGCCCTATCTGCACCAGTTGGGGGCGTCCGATGTGCTCGCGCGCTCACATTTTGAAATGCCTTCCCGGCCATTGGAAAAAGCCCGTTGGGCAGGAGCGGTGGATGTGGCGGGCGGGCGGGTTCTGGCGTCAGTCTGTGCTTCCATGAAGCCGCAGGGGGTGGTTGCGGCCTGCGGGCTGGCGGGAGGAATGGATTTTCCCGCAACAGTTGCGCCCTTTATTTTGCGTGGCGTAACCCTTGTTGGAATAGACAGTGTGATGTGCCCCAAAGCCGTTAGGCAGCAGGCATGGGGCCATCTGGCCGCGCGGGTGGATAAAACCCTGCTGGCAGCCATGACACGGGTTATCCCTCTGTCGGACTCCATTGCGGCTGCGGCAGACCTGCTGGATGGCAAGGTAAGGGGGCGGATCGTGGTTGAACTGCCCTAACCTACCACGGTGGGGCAGCTATAGTGCGCACTCCTCTGGGTGTGGTAAAAATAGTTAGGAAAAACCTTAAGTGTTGATGAGCTAAGTGATAGCCAGTAAAATATGCGCAACAAGTTTAAGTTGCGCTCTATAAGACACTTAAACCGCTTGGGTTTTAAAGATAAATTAGAATTCAAAAATATAATGGGACGTTATTTCTGTTAACAGCGGAAAAATTGTTAACCATATCTAAATCAAACTAAAACTATAAAGTCATGTTCGGGAGGCGATAGGTTTTTTACCTTGCAACCTCTGAATTGCGAAAATTCTCAACATCCAGCGTAGCTTGACGAAGTTTACACAGTTATATAATTAACTAAAACAGTTAAATAAATTATGTAAGTGTAATCGCATGGCAACCGTACCCGCCCGCTCATCCGGCGCAGACATGACAAAGGGGCTGGCCCGTGTCGCGCGGGGCTGGTTACTTGGGTCTGTGCTTGCGGGTGGTGTTGGGGCCGCGCTGCTGGTGTGCCAGTTTATTCTGCTGGCCCATGTGGTGGACGACATGGCCTTTCATGCCAGCACAGTAGACGCGGAAGCGGGTATGTTTGGGGGCGTTCTTATTTGCCTGATGGGGCAGGTGGGGGCGCGCTTTGCATCCGATATGATGGGTACGCAAGCAGGTTTGCGGGTGGCCCGCCATGTTCGTGGGCAGCTTCTGGCGCACCTGTTTGCGGCGGGGCCTGTCGCTTGCAGCAGTATGGCTGCGGGGGATGTGGTGACCACGGTTACGCAGGGTACGGAAGCTCTGGTGCCCTACTTTGCCCGCTATATGCCCTCTGCTGCCATGATGGTGGTTTTGCCACTGCTTATACTGGCTGTGGTGGCCGGGGTGGATGGGTGGAGTTTTTTTGTTCTGGCCTGCACCGGGCCACTCGTGCCGGTTTTTATGGTTTTTGTGGGGTATGGGGCACAGGCCATCATGGATCGGCGGTGGCGCCAGCTTGCCCTGCTGGGCGGCAGTTTTCTCGATGCGTTGCGGGGGCTTAAAACCCTTCGGCTGCTTGGTCGTGCTCAGGGTAGTCTGGAGCGTATTACCAATCTGGCGGAGGCGCACAGGCGCACAACTCTGTCAGTGATGAAAGTGGCATTCCTGACATCGGCTGCACTGGAGTTTTTTTCCAGCCTGTCCATTGCGCTGGTGGCCATTGTATTTGGCACACGTTTGCTGGCAGGCGTTGCCGATTTTCGGTCTGCGTTTTTGGTGCTGCTGCTCGCTCCTGAATATTTCATGCCTTTGCGCACATTTTCCGCCAGCTATCATGCCCGGCAAAATGCCCGTGCCGCCATGGACAGTATGGGCAAGGTGTTTGGCCTGCCCATGCTGGCGCGGCCCCACGGGGGGCAGCCCGTGCCGGAAGCATGTAAGGTGGAGCGCCTGACCTGCCGTGCCCTTGGGGTACACACCCCTGACGGCACGTCCGTTCTGCACGATGTAAGCTGCACGTTTACCCGTAACAGACTAACGGTTTTAACAGGGGCCAGTGGTGCGGGCAAAACCACGCTGCTGCATACCCTGCTGGGTTTTATGCGGCCTTCGGCTGGGGCTGTGGAGGCTTACGGTGCATCCGGGCAGCCCACGGCGCTGCAATTTGTGCGGATGGCATGGGTTCCTCAACGCCCGGTTATGGTTTTTGGAACAGTGGCAGATAATCTGCTCCTTGGCATGCAAAACGTGGATGAGGGGCAACTGCGCAACGCTGCGGCGCAGGCCGATGCTCTGGGTTTTATTGAGGCCCTGCCCAATGGGTTTGCAACGCATATAGGCGAGCGGGGGAGCCGTCTGTCGGGTGGGCAGGTGCGCCGCCTTGCTCTGGCGCGCGCCTTGCTACGCAACCCGGACGTTCTGGTGCTTGATGAACCCACCGCAGGGCTGGATACCGCGAGCGCGCTCCGGGTGGGCCGAGCCATACGCAACTGTGCCACAGGGCGCATTGTTGTGGTTGCAACCCACAGGCAGGAACTGGCTGCACAGGCCGATGTACTGTTGCATGTGGCTGGCGGCACGCTGGAGACCCGCCCCCTGTGCAGGGAGACGGTCGCATGACAACGCAGCAGAACCATGTGGCCGCCCAACACCAGATCGTGGGCATGTCTGGTTTTGTCAGGCTGGCCGGTGCGCTACGGTGGCGTCTGGTCTGGGGGGTAGGACTTGCCTGTGCCGCCTCCATGGCCAGTTTTGGCCTGCTTTTTCTGTCGGGGTGGTTGCTGGCAGGGGCGGCAGTTGCAGGGCTTGCGGGGCAGAATGCTGCGCGGGCGTTTAATATTATGCTGCCTGCAACGGGTGTGCGCTTTTTTGCTCTGGTGCGTATTCTGGCCCGCTACATGGAGCGGGTTGTGGCACATGACGGTGCGTTGCGCCTGAGTGGGCGTTTGCGTGCGTGGGTTTACGCACGGCTGATCCCCCTTGCCCCGGCAGGACTGATAGACAGGCAGGGGGGCGACCTTCTGGGTCGCTTTGTCTCCGATACGGACAAGGTTTGTGCATATTATACGGATGTGGCTCTACCTTTTGCACGCGCACTGTTGTGTGGGGCTGTGTTTGTGGGGGTGTTTGCCTGCTTTTTACCTGCGGCGGCATGGGCTTTGGCAGCGGGGTTGCTGCTGGGGGGCGTGCTGGCACCAATGGCAATTGGTGGGGCCACGGACCGGTTGGTGCGCGTTAGTGCACAAAAACAGACCCAGATTCAGGTGGAGCTAACACAAACACTGCAAAATCTGGGCGAATATCTGCTTTTGGATGCAGCATCTGGCCGGGCCAAGGCATGGAGCGTGCAGCAATCCGTGGCAGATGCTGCGCGCTGGAAGCTGGATGCGCTGGAAGGGGCAGCGCGCGGGTTTGTTACAATACTAACCTTTGTAACAGCACTGGCTGTTCTGGTGTTATCCGCACAGGCCTGTCGGGCAGGGCAACTGAGTATTGCGGAAATTCCCATGCTGGTTCTGGGGGTTTTGGCAGCGTTTGATGTGCTCTCTCCCCTGCCTCTGGCGCGGCAGGCAGGGGCAGAGGCGCAGCTTGCCGCCGCACGGCTGGAAAATGCGTGCCATGCACCCGCACCTGAGCATGAAAGCATATGCCCCGTTCTGCCACAGGCTCCTTATGACCTGATGATGCAAAATGTCAGTTTTGCATACCCCAAAACCATAAGCCCGGTTTTACGCAATGCATCTCTTACCATCAGGCAGGGGGAGCATGTGGGGCTGATTGGGGCGTCGGGTGTGGGTAAAAGCAGCCTGATCAACCTGTTGTTCGGCTTTTACGCACCCCAAAGTGGCAGCCTGATGTTTGGTGGCGTGGATGTGCGCTTGCTGCAAGCTGAAGACATGGCCGCTTTTGTAAGCGTGGTCGCGCAGGATTTTCATCTGTTTGCGGGCACATTAAGGGACAACCTGTTGCTTGGCGCACCATCAGCCACGGATGCGGATCTGGCGGAGATTATAGAGGCAGCACAGCTTACCCGGTTTGTGCAGTCCTTGCCGCATGGTTTGCAAACATGGGTTGGTAATGACGGCCTGCAGCTTTCGGGCGGGCAGGCGCGCAGGGTGGCGGTGGCACAGGCCCTGCTACGCCGCACGCCATGGCTTGTTCTGGACGAACCGACCGAAGGGCTGGATGCAGCCCTTGAGCATGCCCTTATGGCAGCTCTTGTGCAGCGGTGTGCCAACACAACCATTGTGTGCATGACCCACCGCGCGGCCGTGCTGCCGTTCATGCACAGGGTTGTTCGCATGGAAGACGCAACGCTTCTGCCCAGAAGGGAGAGCGACATGAAAAACTGAAAATAAAAAATGCCTGTCTTCTGGAATTAAGGTTGAGAAAATGGATCTGATTAACCCTGCGGTTGTTGACCTTTCGCGCTTTCAGTTTGCGTTAACGGCCCTTTACCACTTCATGTTTGTGCCCCTCACACTGGGGCTGACCTTTATGCTTGCCGCCATGGAAACGGTGTACGTCGTGACCGGCAAACAGGTGTACAAGGATATGGCCCTGTTCTGGGGCAAGCTGTTTGGCATCAACTTTGCACTGGGTGTGGCCACGGGCCTTACCATGGAGTTTGAGTTTGGTACCAACTGGTCCATGTATTCCCGCTTTTTTGGTGACATGTTTGGTACGCCACTGGCCATAGAGGGGCTGATGGCCTTCTTTATGGAATCTACCTTTGTGGGTTTGATGTTTTTTGGCTGGGACCGCCTGAGCAAGCCCGGACATCTGGCAATTACATACCTTGTGGCTTTGGGGTCAAACCTGTCCGCCTTGTGGATTCTGGTCGCTAACGCCAGCATGAACATGCCCTATGGCGCGCATTTTGACCCAGAAACCCTACGCATGACGTTTGACAGCTTTGTAGGGGTCGTTTTCAACCCCGATGCACAGGCCAAGTTCGTGCATACATCGGTTGCGGGGTACATTGCGGCTTCCATGTTTGTCATGGGGATTAGTGCGTTCTACCTGCTGCGTAAGGAGCACCGGGCATTTGCTGCACGTTCTTTTCGGATGGCGGCCCTGTTTGGCATTTTTTCCACCGTTGCGGTCATTACACTGGGTGATGTGCTTGGTCGTTTGGATTATGAACACCAGCCAACCAAAATTGCGGCAATCGAAGGGCTGTGGCACACCAGCAAACCACCGTACGAACCATGGATTGTGGCAGCCCTGCCCAATGATGCAAAACAGGAAAGCTCGTATGAAATTGGGGTGCCTTTTGTGCTCACCCCCCTGATCACGCACAGCTTTGATACCCCCATTACCGGCATGATCGAGCTTGAAGATGCCGCAGCTCCCCGCATTGCCTCGGGCATTACAGCCGTCAGTGCCCTGCGCCGGTATGAGGAGAGCCATCAGGCGGCTGATCTGGAGATGTTCCATGCGCACCAGAACGATATGGGGTATGGCCTGCTGGCAACCCGCCACGCACCCAATCAGGACGTAACGGCCATTGCCCCCGAGCAACTCCAGAGCGTTATTGAACAGACCAAGCCAGATATTCTGCCCAATGTGTTTGTTACGTTCTGGTCTTTCCGGTTTATGGTTTTTCTGGGTGTGTTCTTTTTCGTGCTGTTCGCCATGGCGTCGTATTTAAGCCTGAAGAACCAGCTGGAACGTAACCCCCTGTTCCTTAAGCTGTGCATGTGGTCCATTCCCCTGCCGGTTTTGGCAACGGAGTTTGGCTGGATCACGGCCGAAGCCGGTCGGCAGCCATGGACCGTGTTTGAGCGGCTGCCCACTTTTATGTCCGCTTCAACACACAGCGTGTCCTACATGCTGTTCTCGCTGGCCGGGTTTACTGTGCTTTACAGCATATTTATCGCGGTCGAACTTTACCTGATGTTCAAGTTCGCACGGCTCGGCCCGCAGGCGCATGATCAGCATGATGATGCAGACCCCGCGCACCTGTCCGTTGTGGCGCATTAAGGAGGGTCTTGCACCATGGACCTTTACGTTATTCTCAAGCTTATCTGGGCTGGACTTTTGTGTGTGCTGCTGATCGGGCTTGGCCTGATGGTGGGCATGGATATGGGGGTCGGCACCCTGTTGCGTTTTGTCGGGCGCACGGATGGAGAGCGCCGCACGGCACTGAACATTATTGGGCCACACTGGGATGGCAATCAGGTCTGGTTTATTCTTGGTGGGGGCGCTATTTTTGCAGCATTTCCCACATTATACGCCACGTCTTTTTCCGTGTTCTACGTGGTTATGATCCTGCTTTTGTTCAGCATGATCCTGCGTCCCGTGGCGTTTGAATACCGCTCCAAGGTTGATGCGCGCCTGTGGCGTGCAAGCTGGGACTGGGTTTTTCTACTGTCGGGTTTTTTACCCATGTTTGTGTATGGCGCAGCCTTTGGCAATATTCTGCAAGGTGTGGGCTACCACTTTAACTGGACAGGACAGTATTTTCAGGATGGGTCGTTCCTGAATTACCTGCTCAACCCCTTTGCCATTCTGTGCGGTCTTATGGCGGTCTGCCTGAGCGTTATGCAAGGCGGTGTGATGCTGATGATCCGCTCGGAAAACCCGATCCATGACCGTGCACGCCACTATGCCAGCCGGGCAGGGCTTGTAGCGGTTGTTCTGTTTCTTGCCGGTGGCGTGTGGGTCCGCAACCTGCGCGGGTTTGTGCTTGAACAGGGTAACCCCGCCATGCCAGCAAACCCCATGCAGGGGCAGCACGTTAGCATGCAGGTGGGGGCGTGGTGGCATAACTATGCAGCACACCCCGTGCTGTGGTTGCTGCCATTGCTGGGTATTGCATGCATGCTGGCCGAAGTGGCGCTTGTGCTGGCCAACAGGCCCCGTGTGGCGTGGTGGATGGGCCTTGGGGCATGGGTGGGCACCATTGGCACGGTTGCTGCCTCCATGTTCCCGTTTTTTATGCCGTCCACCACAAGCCCAGATCAGAGCCTGACCATCTGGAACAGTTCGGCCAGCCAGTACGGGCTGACCTGCATGCTGGCCGTAGCGCTGATCTTTGTGCCGCTTATCCTGTGTTACACGTCCTGGTGTTACTATGTGATGCGGGGCAAGGTTCATACAGCCGACATTATAAAAGATACCCACAGTTACTGAAAAAGGAGAGAGCGTATGATCATCTTGCTGCGTTTTGCGGGGCTGGGTCTGGCTCTGGTGGTGGCTTTGCTGTTTGCCGTTTTTGTGGGCGATCAGGGGCCTTGGTATTTTGCGTGGGCGGTTGGCACCGTCATGATTATTCTGGTCGCAGCAGCCGGAGGTGTTCTGTTTGATGCACAGACTGATGCATCTGCGCCAGAAGAGGAGTTCTGAGCATGATGGGTGATCTGGAAGCGATCATATTTTTTGTGCCGTTTTTGTATTTATCGTTTTATATAATAGCATTTTCTGTTATTAAGAAGATGTTTCCCTAGCCTGTAATTCTAACATCAGGGAAGCCTCACAAAGGAACAGCCTGCACATTTATGGTGTGCAGGCTGTTTTGTGTTTGAGCATATAAAAACCCCCGACCATGAGTTGATCATGGTCGGGGGTGTAAAAGCCACTAAGCACTTAAATGTTTTTTAAGCGGAATAGGGGGTTATCAGGCTTCCAGTCCGCCATCTACAGGCAGGGCTGCACCTGTAATATAGGATGCCTTGGGGCTGGCCAGAAAAGCCGCCATGGAGGCAATGTCATCCACCGTGCCGTAAGTGCCGGTTGCCACAAAGCTTGCGATCAGGGCTGCACCTTCGCCATCTTCGGGGTTCATGTCGGTGTGGATCGGGCCGGGTTCGATCACGTTGGCTGTAATGCCACGGCCGCCCAGATCGCGTGCAACACCTTTGGCAAAGCCGCGCAGGGCGGCCTTGGTTGCGGCATAAAGCGAAATACCGGGGAAGGGGGCGCGTGCGCCAAAAGCGGAACCGATGTAAATAATCCGCCCACCGTCCTTCATGTGTTTTACCGCTTCCATGGTTTCCACCATAACGGCGCGCACGTTCAGGTTCAGAATATTTTCAATCTGTGCGACCGTCATTTCATCAATCGGGCCGTAGGGGTAGGTGCCTGCGTTGCAAACCAGCGCATCAATCCGGCCAAAGGCGATCATGGTTTCGGCAATAACTTCACGGTTGCCTTCGACCGATGCGCCATTGGCTTTGATGGTGAGTGCCTTGCGGCCAAGACCCCGAATTTTTTCTGCGACCTTTTCCGCAGCACCCGAACTGCTGGAATAGGAAATGGCAATATCATACCCGTCTTTTGCCAGAGCTTCTGCAATGGCGGCACCAATGCCCCGGCTCCCGCCGGTTACAATAGCAACTCGATTGCTCATGATTGTTAAAACCTTTCAAAATTCAAGACAGTTTTCAACCGTCTTTCAAACCCAGCATCAGGCTGATGTTCTGCAACGCAGCCCCGGACGCACCTTTGCCCAGATTATCCAGACGGGCAGTCAGCAGGGCCTGTCTGTTTCGGGGGCTGGCATGCACACGCAGTTCCATGTTGTCGCGCCCTGCCAGAGCCTCGGCCGAGAGATTGGGTTCGTGTGGCATAACCCGCACATGGGCCTGTCCGGCGTAGTGTTCGTGCAGAATGGCGTGCAGATCACTCCCGGTGATATGGCCTTTCAGGTCATCCAGATGCAAGGGGATGGAGACAATCATCCCCCGCGCAAAATGCCCGACGGAAGGAACAAAAACCGGACGCCGTGCAAGGTTGGCGTGCTGGTGGATTTCGGGCACATGCTTGTGTTCCAGACTGAGCCCATACAGCTCAAACGCTGGCCCGCCTTCATGCTCGTGCGCCTCAATCATGCTGCGCCCACCCCCGGTGTACCCACTGACCGCGTTAATGCAGACCGGATAGTGGGCATCCAGCACCCCGGCATCCACCAGCGGGCGAAGCAGGGCAATGGCTCCCGTGGGGTAGCAGCCGGGGTTGGACACGCGCAGCGCGCTGGCAATGGCCCGGTCCTGACCTTTTGCCAGTTCGGGAAAGCCGTAAACCCATGCGGGGTCTGTGCGGTAAGCGGTGCTGGCATCCAGCAGGCGAGGGGCGGCATCACCCAGAGTTGCGGCCATATGCACCGCCTCGCGCGAGGCATCGTCCGGCAGGCACAGAACAACCAGATCGGCTGCGGCCATGGCGTCCTTGCGGGCAGCCGGGTCCTTGCGCCGGGCGGGGTCGATTGAAAACAGCGTAACAGGCAGGGCCGAGAGGCGCTCGCGTATTTCCAGCCCTGTTGTGCCTGCTTCGCCATCAATAAAGATAACGGGTTTCTGTGTCATGCCTTCCTCTTCTGATTCTGGCGGTAGGTTAGGCTTTATGCCTGCAAGCGCATAGACGCAGGGTAGGAATATGGCACAATGTTTAACACAATAAGACCCCGCCTCCCGCGTAGCAGGCCATTAGAACAGGCAGAAACCATGACCCATGCAGCCACATCCCCCCAAGCCACCCCCGTGGATACCGCGCAGAACAGACGGGATGCAGCCCAGAATCTTGAGCGCTTGCTGGCCCTTATGGCCCGCCTGCGTGACCCCGAGGAAGGCTGCCCATGGGACCGCGAGCAAACACACCAGACCATAGCCCCCTACGCCATAGAAGAAGCCTACGAGGTGCTTGACGCGATTGAGCGGCAGGACTGGCAGGCCTTCCCCGATGAATTGGGAGACCTTTTGTTACAGGTTGTCTATCAGGCCCAGCTGGCGGAGGAGCAGGGGCGCTTTGCCTTTGCCGATGTGGCACGCATTGTCACTGAAAAAATGATCCGCAGACACCCGCATGTGACCTTTGGCAAGGACGTGCTGGGGGAAAAGGCCCAACCTGCCAGCGAGGGTGCTAACGTAAAAGCCTCCGCCTCCGCCATGCCGGGGCAGTGGGAAGCAATTAAGGAGCAGGAGCGCAGCCGTTTGGGGCAGACCACAGAGGCAGGTCTGCCTAAGCCCGGCGCTCTAGCGGGTGTGCCGCCTGTGCTGCCAGCCCTGCTGCGTGCCTCCAAACTGGCTTCCCGCGCGGCCCGTGTCGGGTTTGACTGGCCGGATGTGGACGGTGTTCTGGCCAAAGTGCATGAGGAAATAAACGAATTTTCGGTAGAGATGCAAAAAAATGACCGGGAGAAAATGCAGGATGAACTAGGGGATGTCCTGTTCTCCGTAGCCAGTCTTGCGCGTCGCCTTAAGCTGGACCCGGAGGCCTGCCTGCGTCAGGCGTGTGATAAGTTCACCCGCCGGTTTGAAGCGGTGGAAGCCCGTCTGGCCCAGGACGGGCTGAGCATGCAGGACCAGAGCGTGGATAAGCTGGATGCGTTGTGGTGTGCTGTTAAACAAAGTGAAAAACCCTGAAGGGTTAACGGGTGGAGCGTTGCCCCAACCGTTAGTCCTGCACCCATGCCGGAGGGGGTGATCGTTGCCCCCTCCAGCCGGATTTGGGTTTATTGAGCGCTGGTGCTCTGTGTGTTTCCTGCCAGATATTCCATGATCCGGCGGGAAAAAGCGTTAACATCCTTTGGTGTTTCACCATTTTGAATACTGGCTACGTCCAGCAGAATGTGGGCCAGTGCGTCAATCGTGTCTCCCGCCTGCACTTTTTGCGCCAGAGTATGGATGATGGGGTGGGCGGGGTTGAGTTCCAGCACGGGTGTCACATCGGGTATGTCCTGCCCGCTGCGCTGCATGAGCTTGCGGAGTTGCAGGTCCGGCCCACCTTCTGGCGCACTCAGCACCATGGCGCTGGAGACCAGACGGTCCGTTGCCCGAATATCGGACACGGCATCGCCCAAAGCGGTTTTAAGGGCTGGCAGCAGGGTGTCCATATCTGCTTTTTCTGCGGCATTGGCTTCGGGTGCGCCAAATTTTTCAAGGTCATTCAGGCCCTGTGCCACATTACGCAGGCTTTTGCCTTCATAAGTGCCAAGGCGTTCGGGCCAGAAGGAATCCACCGGGTCGGACAAAAGCAGGACTTCCACCCCACGGGCCTTGAACCCTTCAATCTGGGGGGAGGCAGCCAGCACGTCCGCATTGTCGCCCGTTACGTAGTAAATGGCGTCCTGCTCGGGCTTCATGCGGGTCAGATAGTCGTCAAGCCCGGTCAGGCCTTCTACGGCACTGGAGCGGAAGCGGCTAAGGGCTGCTACGTCGGTTTTGTAGGTGGGGTCATCCCACATGCCTTCCTTGAACACGGGGCCAAAGCTATCCCAGAAGGTGGCGTAGCTTTCTGCGTCCTTGGCGCGGGTTTTCAACTCGTTCATCACCTTGGTGGTGACTGCCTTGCGAATGCGGACCAGAACAGGGGTGGCCTGCAACATCTCGCGTGAGACATTAAGGGGCAGGTCTTCCGTGTCCACAACGCCTTGGACAAAACGCAGCCATGGCGGCAGAATTTCCGCATCGTCGGTAATAAACATCCGGCGGACATGCAGGCGCACCTTGCTCTCGCGCATCTGCTCGCCAAACTCGAACGGGCGGGTGGAAGGGATGAACAGCAGAGCGGAAAACTCCATTGTGCCTTCCGCGCGCCAGTGCAGCGTGTCCCACGGCTTGTCAAAATTGTGGGTGATGTGGCGGTAGAATTCCTCAAGCTGTTCTTCCGTCACATCATTGCGGGACTTGCGCCACAGGGCCGTGCCTTCGTTGGCGGCCTCTTCCTTGCCTTCGCGCATGATGGTTACGGGCCATGCGATGTGGTCCGACCATTTGCGAATAATGGCCTGCAAACGCCACGGGTCCAAAAATTCGTCAGCATCGGATTTGATGTGGAGCGTAATGTCCGTGCCTGCCGTCTCCCGCGTTGCGGGTTCTAGCGTGTAGGCCCCCTTGCCATCAGATGACCAGCGCCATGCTTCATCCGTTCCGGCCCTGCGGGAGACAACATCCACCTTGTCCGCAACCATGAAGGCGGCATAAAAGCCAACACCAAACTGGCCAATCAGGCTTGGGCGGTCTTCGGGTTTGGCACTTTCCAGCTTCTGCCCGAATGCACGGGTGCCCGAGCGGGCAATGGTGCCAAGGTTGGCCACCAGTTCGTCCCGGCTCATGCCCGATCCATCATCGCTAATGGTCAGCAGGCGGGCGTCCTTGTCGGGGTTGATGCTGATTTTGGCGTTTTCAGGCAGGGCCTGTGCGCCATCGGTCAGGGCTTCAAACCGGCGGCGGTCGGTGGCATCGGCCGAGTTTGCGACCAGTTCACGCAGGAAAATTTCACGCTCGGAATACAGCGAATGCACGACCAGATCGAGCAGTCTGCCAACTTCCGCACTAAACTCGCGCGTTTCACTTCCCTGATGTGCCGTGGCGTTTGGGGTTGCTTCTGTCATGCTATCCGGTCCTGTCCATTACTGTAAACTATGCACAAGGGCAGTGTATGCCATACCTGTGGTGGCACCGCACCCCTGCGTGTTCTGGCTGAACAGATGTGGTGGCGGGCACCCGTTTTCAATATCTGGGATGGGCATGTCAGATGGACGTGTGTGGCGGGTCCTGCCGGGAGGGGAAGTGGGCCAGAACCTGCTCCACCAGAACGGTCAATGCATCGGAGATGGCGGCAAACCCTTCATGGGGAGTGCGCGTGGTTTCATCCATGTAAAGGCCCCGCCGCATTTCTATTTGCAGAGCGTGCATGTTGTTGGTCGGGCGGCCATAATGGCGGGTAATATACCCGCCCGCGTAGGGCAGATTGCGAGCAGTTTTAAACCCCAGCCCTTGCAGGGTCTGTTCGGCAAGGTTTGTCAGGTGCTGTGTGCAGGACGTGCCGTAACGGTCCCCCAGTACAAAGTCGGGCGAGCCTGCCTGTGGGGCATCGGGCATGGAGTGCAGGTCTAGCAGCAGGCAAAAGCCGTGTTGCGTATGGGCTGCCTCCAAAAGATTGGCCAGAGCAGCGTGGTAGGGCATCCAGTAATGGCGGATGCGCAAGGCTGCCTCCATAAAAGGCAGGCGTTGTCGGTAAATGGCACGTCTGTCTGCAACAATGCGGGGTATGGACCCAAGCCCCGCCAGCCCCCGGTCCGATGGTGCGACAAAGGGGGGGATGGCACCGTGGAACATGCGGGGGTCGAGGTCCCATGCCGCACGATTTACATCGCAGAACACGCGGGGAAAGGTTGCCTGAAGGAGTGGCGGCCCCAAAGCATGCGCGCCTTGGGCAAGGTATTCCACGTAACTGTCCTCTCCACTGCGCAAAATGTCGAGGGGTTGGCGGGCGATACGTACAAAGGCCTCGGGGTAAAAATGCCCCGAATGGGGGGACCCCAGCACAACAGGCCCTGTTGCAGGCATGCCCGAAACAAGAGCGGGGGCAGGTGCTGTGTGCCTGTCGGCCCCGTTTTCCTCATGATTTGCCTGCTGAAGCAGAAAAAAGCGCTTCAGGCTGGGTGGAAACAGGGCGGCAGCAAAATTTTTCATATTCCCACTATTGTGGGCTTGCGCTTGCAAGGCAAGGAGGATAAAAGGCCCACACACATCAGGAATGGGCGCATAGCTCAGCGGTAGAGCACTACCTTGACATGGTAGGGGTCACAGGTTCAATCCCTGTTGCGCCCACCATTCCTGAGCCGCAGAAAACTGCGGTTTACACCATGTCTCCCGCTAAAAAATAACGCCGCTATTAGCACACAATAGTACGGCATAATCTGCCAGACATCGTCGTGAGTAGTCAGAAACAGACTGTTTGTGGTTTAGGCTTTATCGACGCGCAGATATTATCTGAGTGGTGTCTCGTTGTGACTTTTAGATTGGTTATCGAGAGCTTTTACTAAAGACTCGCTAAATTCTTTATCGGAAAATGGCTGCTGCGCTGTTATGAGCTCCCGGTCTATGACAACGTTAGGTGTCCACATTTTTGCGGTTTCCACATTGGCTCCCGCATCCGTAAGTGCCGTTGCAGGGTAGAAAAAAACGTGCCCCTGGAGTTGATGCGCTTCGGCAAACTGCTCTTCCGGTGTTGAAAAGACGGTCATATGATAACCGGTATAGGGCCACCTAGCTGCAAATTGCCGAATGTCATGCATGTTGCCCGCCACAAGTGCGGTATAAAACCTTCTGGCATCTGGTAGGCTGGACGCCAGAGCGACCGGACCATGACAAATCAGGCCCGTGGTTTTTGCTGCTTTGTGGAAGGCGCGCAGGATATGGCCCAGATCAGGGTCAGTCATCAGGTCCTCCAGCGGTGCATGGCCACCGGGAACAAGGATGCCAACATAGGTATCAATGCCTTCAGCACGGACCGAAGCGAGGGTGCGGGGGTGTTTGAGTGAATCCAGCTCTTCAACAAATTGCATTGTGTCCTGAAGGGTTTTTTCGCTTCCTCCAAAATACCGGGCCGATGCAGAGTGTGCATCCCAAGTTACGGCATTGCCTTGTGGGTTGGCGAACACTGGCTCGTATCCAGCATGGATCAATGCTTCCACCGGGACCGCGAACTCGTTGAGATAAAAGCCGGTAGGATAATGCTGGCCGTTACGCAATGTAAGTTCATGTGCGCTGGAAAGAATAACCAGCACGCGCCCTTTGTTGTGGCTTTGCGCCATGGCCTGAAAGCTCAATACACAAAAGCTCATAGTCAAGAGCAGTGTGGTAACAAGGCCGCGCAGCATGAGCGTTATCCTTTCCGTGGGGTGGACAGTTTGTGGAGCGTGCGTGGTAACAATGGGGTATGGGCTCATCATCAGGCCCCTGCCCAGAACGGGATGAAACCTGAAAATGAGGCCATTTTAACTCAATATCCCGGTATTTTGCGTCATTACGCGCCAGTCAGATATTCTGTATTCCTGTGCTGTTATCGTTTTTCCTCGCGTCGAACAATGCGGCGCGAGACACTCAGTGCTGCGCCAAAAAGAGCAAATCCTGTGGCCAGTTCAAGGCAATGTACTGCGCCACCACTCCCTTGGGACAAGCCAAAGACCAGTGCGACCAGTGCGGAGCCCAGCGCCCAGCCCAGTGTGCGGGCAACCGCCATCATGCCACTTGCTGCACCACTGCGGGTTGCGGGGCCAGAGGTCATGACTGTCAGATTATTTGGTGTTTGATAAAAGCCAAATCCAATACCGCAGAGCGCCATACGCCAGCACACGTCCCAAAAGGCAGGCTGGGCTGGCATAAGGCTGAGTGCGGCCAGCCCAGCCCCCAGAATTGCCAGCCCGACACTGCTTAAAACTGATGCGGGATGCCGGGTGGCCAGTCGGCCAGCAAAAGGGGCGGCAATGGCTACAAGCACCGGCCAAGGTGTTACAAGCAGGCCTGTTGTTACGGCAGAGAGGTGCATAATTGTCTGAAACAGAAATGGCAGCGCGACATAGGCCAGAATTTGTGCCGTATAGGCGCAGATTGATGTCAGGATTGAGAGTGAAAACAACGGAATAGCCAGCAGGTCCAGCGGGAGCATAGGCGCTTTAAGCTTTTTCTGCTGGCCATACAGCAAAAGGGTGCAGAGCAAACCTGTCCCGATCTCAAGTGCGGCCAGCCCTGTTTCCTTCTGCCCCAGCGCATCAACCCCCAGAATGCCCAGACCCAGAGCACCCACATTGAGCAATGCCCCCACCGTATCGAACGAGAACGGCGTACGGGGGCTGGCGGGAGCGGCCCGCAGGAAAAGTGCAACCGCTATGACGCCAATTGGCACGTTGATCAAAAACAGCCATGGCCATGGTGCCACAGCCAGAACCACTGCGGCCAGTGTTGGCCCGATTGCTGCGGAAATGGCAACGGCTAAGGCGATAATGGCAAAAGCCTGATGCAGCATGGCTCTGGGGTACACATGGCGCACAAGAGCACCACTGAGTGCCGCCATACAGGCCGTGCCCAACCCCTGCACAACACGTGCTGCAATAAGTGCCCCCAGCGAGCCTGAAAGTGCACAGGCAAGGGACGCTACGGTAAATAGTGCGATTCCAAACCCGTAAACCCGTTTCAGGCCCAGTGAGTCTGCTAAAGCTGCGGCAGGCAATAAGCTGACAGCAACAGCCAGATGATAGACATTGACGACCCAGACCGTCTGGGTTTCGCTGCAGTGGAGGTCATGCGCAATGGTGGGGAGCGCGATATTGGCAATCGCGCCATCCAGCCCCCCAAGAACAATACCCATTACGGCGCAAAGCATGACCAGACGGCGCTGTGTGTCGGAAACAGGCGGTGAGGTCATAAAAATCCGGTGTCCTGATTGTTGGAAAACTCATATGTATCGTGACAGAAACATACCAAGACTTCGCAGTATTCCACAATGTGCTTGTTCAGCCTTCTCAAGCCAGCCTGCCAGATAGCGCGTTTATCTATGGTGGCAGAGGGTATGCTCCTTAACCAAGGAGTGCTTGTGCTGGACCTATCTGCATGGGCTGATCGGGGGGGGGTAGTTAGTCGCTTTACACGCAAGGTGCGTTGCCGTGCGCGCTGGTATGTTTCTCACTCCAACCCCATATACGCCTGACGCGCCATGAAAGCCGATACAGGCCCGCAGGCGGGCACGCCATGCTGGCGGTTGGGTGGGTTTGTTGTGGGTGAAGGTGTGGTTCCAGTTTTTATGGAATGGCCCAGTAAGTGTTTTGCAAAACTGACCTAAATAATTCGAAAAGAACCCAAACTGACTGCGTTTTGCAGAATTTTTCTGGTCTGCCTGAGTGTGAACTGGTCTTGCTCAGGCATGATAACGAGTGCCCAGAACCTTCTTTTAAAAGGGTTATAAAAAAGCTCCCAGCATTGCAACAACAACACCTGCCATCAGCAGGGTTGCAGCCCACCCCAGCCATTTGAGCCACCCCCGAATAATAAAATCACCCATGACGTCTTTTCGGGCGGAAATCACCATAATGATCACCATAACCGGCACTGCTGCTACGCCATTCAGGACGGCGCTCCAGAACAGGGCTTTTATGGGGTCAATCGGTACAAAATTAAGGATCATGCCAACAAGGGTTGCAATGACCAGTGTTGCATAGAATGCCTGCGCTTCTTTTGGGCGGCGCTTAAGGCCTGTTGGCCACTGCCGGGCTTCCCCCACAGCATAAGCTGCCGAACCTGCCAGCACAGGAACAGCCAGTAGGCCTGTGCCAATAATGCCCAGCGTAAAAATAAGAGATGCAAATTGCCCGGCAATAGGGCGGAGTGCCTCCGCAGCCTGAGCGGATGTCTGGATATCGGTTATGCCGCGCACATTCAGTGTTGCTGCGGTGGTGACAAGAATTGCCAGCGCAACAAGGTTTGAAAAACCCATGCCAACAAGGGTATCTATCCGGATACGCCGCAAAGCGCTTTTTCCTTGGGAGGGGGCATCGATCAGCCTGACACGGCGAGGGTGGACGTGCATGTCCTCAACCTCCTGCGAGGCCTGCCAGAAAAAAAGATAAGGGCTGATTGTTGTTCCAAGAATTGCAACGAGCGCGGTCAGGTAGTCCGCTGTCAGGGCGTGTTTGGGCCAGACCATGTTCCACACCAGTGCATGCCAGTCGACATTCACGTAAGCCAGTGCGGCAAAATAGGAGAACAGGGCCAGCGTCAACCATTTGAGAACAGCCACATACCGCGTGTATTGCAAGAAAAGCTGCATGGAAATTGAAATAGCTGCAAAGAGCAGCACATAAAGCACACGGTGTGCTGGCAGCAACAGGTACAGGGCATCGGCCATGGCCCCCAGATCAGCCCCAAGATTGATGATGTTTGCAACAAGCAGCAGAATAATGACACTGCTTAACAGCCACGCTGGGCAGTGCAGGCGCAATACGCCTGCCAGCCCATGCCCCGTTGTTCGCCCGATCCGTGCACTAATGGTCTGGATGGCCACCATGAGGGGATATGTGACAAGAAGTGTCCACGACAGACCATAAGCAAATTGTGCGCCAACCTGGGAATAGGTGGCAATGCCACTAGGGTCATCATCGGATGCGCCAGTGATAAGCCCCGGCCCCAGAACGTGAAAAAGACGGGGGCGGCTGGACCCAACTGTGGGGCTTGGCATTTCGGGGTCTGTGTCTGGAAAATTTTGCGGGGGAGGAATTCTGTCCGAGGATTGGACAAGCTTCCCGCTTTTATCGCAGCGGGAGATCTGACGTACTGCCATGCATGGTTCGATTCTGCTAAAATGACTTTATGGTAAGATTATAGGACGCCCCCGGATGAGAAAAAATTAAATAGAAATGTAAGGTCTCATCAGACCGGCCTGCTCTTTTTGGGGGCATAAGGCCAAAGAGCATACTCCCTGCTGAGCAGGAGGAAGCCAGTGTAGGCCGTGCCTTTAAAGTGTGAGGGGAAGGGCAGGCAATAGGTGCGAGCGTAAAGGAAATTTTAATAAAGCAGGAACGCAATCAAAAACAGAAATTTTTGATGGTAGTATTTAAAGTGTAATTTTGGAAAAATTAGGCGTAAAAAGATCCTGAGCTTTTTTCTCTCATAATATTCTTGATTGTTTTATCTACGAATTTTTCATTGGCGGTAACGCGCGCGTCTTTAAGGTCTGATGCGTAAACTTCGCCAGACCCATTGACCGTAGCCTGAACACTGGCATCGGTGTTGCTCGTTTTAGCCACATTTACAGTATCGCGGACATTGGAATATGTCTGGTCAACAAAAGAAACAGCGTATCTATACATAATAACCCCTCCACGATGGTGAATATGCCTGCATTCTCAGATTCGTGTAAAATAAAATTCGATCTGTGAAAGCAATATTTTGCCGTATTGTATAACAATTGCGTGATTTCGGGCTATCCCCGGATTGTTCCGGTCAGGCTGCATCGGAGATTGCGGACTATACGGCGGAAATTTTTCACGTTTGCTACAGGCATGGGAGGCGCGTGTAATTTCCTCTGTATGTTTTGGCAGGAATGGAGAAACATGGCCACGAACAGACCCGTATGGACAGGCACAAGAGGCGATCGTGGGCAATACTGAACCGAGTGAGTGGGCAACGGATGAGAATCTGGCTGTCCGTGTTGTTGCCATGCGGCGGGATACAAATGCGGCGGGCGATATTTTTGGTGGTTGGGTAGCCGCCCAGATGGACCTTGCCGCCAGCTCCGCAGCCGAAGGGTTTGCCGGGTGCAAATGCGTGACCGTGGCCATTAACGGCATGGTTTTTCACCACCCCATGGCAGTTGGGGATGAGCTGAATGTTTATACGCGGATTGTTAAGGTCGGGCGCACGTCCATTACCATCTGTGCGGAATCCGTGCGGCGGATCCGGCGGACCAACATTCGGCAGAAAGTCACATCAGGGAACTTTGTTTTTGTCGCTGTGGATGACGCGGGGCGACCACAGACCTTGAGCAAGGACTGAGCGGTCCATGGCACGGGGGCGTGTTGCCCGCGTGCCCGGACGCGACAGAGCTTTGTTACAGGTTGGCGATCACCTTAAGCCCGACAAGTGCTGCATCGGGAATGTGTGACGTTTCTCCCGGCCGGATCATGTATTCAAATTCGGGCTGCACGGTTACGCCGGGTATTGCGTCAATGGCGTAATAGGCCTCGATCACGTGGGAATCAGTTTGTGGTCCCCGCACCTGACTGCCCAAAGACAGCCCCGCATCCTGTGCGTACATCTGCCCCAATCGCTTGCGGTCGCTCACATGGTACCAAGAATACAGAATGCCCAGCCTGTCTGTCAGGCGGGAGGGGATAAGGCCATTAAAGGACAGTCCACCATATGCCTCGTCCGAAATGGTTGAGACATGGGGGGTATTATGGATGTATCCGGCCATCAGGTAGCCCCCCGCCATCTGGTTGCGCCCACCCATGCGGTAAATCATCTGGTCGCCTTCAAACCAGAAAATATCCATCGGCGCACTCCGCTCCATGCCCGGTTGGGCAAGCAGGGTGGCAGGTTTGCTCCCCAGTGCATCGGCATAGCGCGTTGTGTCATGCGCGTAGCCAAAAACATAGTGGCCGGGCAGGCGGTTGTGGGTAAGGAACGGTTGCCAGGTAAACTCCACCGGCAGCATCATGCCTGTTGTGTCTTCGCTCCCCCATGACCACCCGCTTGGGTTCCCATTGAGGGGGGAGACCTGATACGCACCAAGCTGGACCATTGTGTCCCGCGTGGGCCGAAAGCGCACCCGCGCACCCCATGTGGCCTTGGGATAAACCGAAAAGCCCGGATCCAGCTTGAGGGCAACAGGTGCTGAGCACGTGACCATAAAAGAGCAGATGAGGGGCGATGTCGCAAAAACATGGGTCAGGGACATGCGGCCGAATGTAATGTCCATGCGGTTGTCCAGGAACTGCTTCTCGGCGTACAGGTCAACCAGATGGGCCACTACATGGCCCGACAGGCCATAGACTTCCATCAGGTTGACATAATACTCTCCCGCCATGTCGTGCGAGACTTCGCGCCCTGCGCGGTTCATGAGCAGAGTATGCACGGACCAGCCTTCCAGCCCCGCCATTTTGCCCAGATCAAAGTTCATCTGCAATGTCAGCTCGTGCACATAGTCCATGCCACGCTTGATGCCGCCGTTTATATTGCCCATGGCTTCCCCCTTGTAAGTAAAGGAAAAAGCAAACCCCTTTTTTTGCAGTCGCGTGCGAAAAGGCATGATCTGCGGGACAAGGTGGCTGCTGCCTGCTGTGGGTACGTAGTATGGGTCCTCCATATCCGTGCGGCGCTGGGCGTCCACTTCGGAGGGTAGAAGCCATGATGGCCCCTCATGCGCGCTCAAAGGTTCCAGTGTCATAATATGGTGGGGTTTTTTAAGGCCATAATCATTCACACTGGGGATATTCATGGTCGCAAGGCCCGGCCATGGGGCAACAGGCACGCCACTGGGGGGCAGGGGAGAGTTGGCGGGGCGTTGCAGCACATGGGGGTCGGGTTGTTCATCTGCCTGCTGTATGGCGCGTTCGACCAATGCGCCTGTATTGGCGGGGGTGGACACAAGGGTGCGTGCGTACCCAAAGGGGGTATGGCACAGGGCTGTCAGGCCCCATGTGGCCAGAGCCAGTAATCTGGAGGGTTTGAGGGTCATGTGGTGTTTTTCTAATAGGGTTTTCTGTAAGATTTTTTGAAAAACATAGTTTTATAGGAATGTTTTTCTTTTTGTTTTACCAGTCGTATTATGCGGAAATCCGCCGCCAGTAACCCTTGCAGGGTCTGGAGGAACTGGTTTTGCGTAACATGGTTTTTAAAAAAGATGATTATAAGATAACGTGATTTAAAGCACGTCTTGGTGATTGTTTACGAATGGAGAATAAAAAAACGCCCCGGACCGTAATCCGGGGCGTTTTTCCAAACCAAAAATCAGGCGCTTAATTACGAAACTTGCGGCTTGCGGGCATTGGCGGAGGCCACGCGCTTGCCCCACTGGACCAGCATGTCCGTGCAGTCGGTACGTTCGATCTGGCATTCAATAATGGTTGGGCCACGGCGGTTGGCCTGTGCCTTTTTAATGGCTTCGGCCAGTTCCGCCCCGGTGGTGACTGTCATGCCCAGACCATGGCCCTCGCCTGCGTTGAACACGTTCATCAGACCGGCGTAGTCCCAGTTTTTGATGTAGTTGTAAGGACCGTCATGAATGGCAATTTCAATGACATAGCCACGGTTGTTGACCAAGAAGATGATCACCGGCAGTTCGTAGCGCACCATCTGGGCAACTTCCTGCGCGGTCAGCTGGAAGGAGCCGTCACCCACCATCACAATATGTTCGCGTTCCTGCGAGCCCATGGCGTTGCCAAAGGAGGAGGGCACGGACCAGCCGATATGGCCCCACTGCATTTCTGTTTCCACGCGGGCATGGCGCGGCAGATGCATGCGCATGGCGTTGAACCAGGAATCCCCCGTTTCCGCCACCAGTGTGGTTTTGGATGTGAGCATGCCGTTGATCTGACGGGTCATTTCGTCATTTGTCAGGCGTGCATCCGGGGCGGCGGGCGCAATTTTGGTGGGCGTGTATTGGGTGTCACGCGCGCTGGCTGGGCGATGGGGAGCTTTTTTGGCCAGAGCGGTCAGGAATTCACGCAGGGTAAAGCCTTCAAAGGTCTGCCCGCCAACGGTTACGCGGTTGGGGTCGGCCACCAGCACGTTCTCGCCCTTGGGCCATGCGGTCCAGCCAACGGTGGAATAGTCATTGAACACAGGGGCGATACACAGCACGGCATCGGCTTTTTCCACCAGTTCCTGCGTGCCGGGGGCTGAGACCTCGCCCCAGTAAAGGCCACGGAAGTTGGCGTGGTCTTCGGGGAACAGTCCTTTGGCGGCTGCCATAATGGTTACGGCACAGCCAATACGGTCTGCCAGTGCTTCGGTTTCGCTCAAGGCATGGGCGGAGCGGGCTTTGGTGCCTACCAGCATGACAGCGCGTTCGGATTTTTCAAGCAAAGCCACCGCTGCATCCACCGCCGCATTCAGGCTTGTGGTGTCAGGTGTCAGCTCGGCCAGCAGGGACGAAACGGGGCCTGGGCGCACGCATTCGGCAGAGGAGACGTTGCAGGCAATTTCCAGATACGCCGGTTTACGCTCACGCAGGGCGGTGCGGATAACGTGGTCGATCTTGGCGGGGGCGGAGGCTGCATCGGTAATGCTTTCTGCAGCGCAGGTTACGTGGCGCACCATTTCAATCTGGTAGCCGTAATCCGTATTGCCCAGCGTGTGGTGCAGAACGTGGCCGCTGCCGTAGTCATTGCTGTTGGGGGAGCCGGAAATAAGGATAACCGGCAGGTTTTCCGCATAAGCGCCGCCAATGGCGTTCATGGCGGAAATGGCGCCAACGCTAAAGGTCACAACCGCTGCGGCCGCACCGTGGGCACGGGCGTAACCTTCTGCACTAAAGCCGCAGTTCAGCTCGTTACAGCAGTAGATCTGCTGCATGTCCTTGTTGAGCAGGAGCTGGTCGAGCAGAACCAGATTGTAATCCCCCGCGACAGCAAAATGATGTTTGAGGCCAATCTGGGCCAGTCGTTCGGCCAGATACATTCCAACTGTATAGGTCATGGTAGGTGCAAATTCCTTAAAAAATAGGGTCCTGCGCGCAGGGGCGTTGGGCCAGTTAAACGCGTGATGGTGGGGGAATGTCCAATATATGAATCCGCTATAACCCATATGCCCCCAGTATGCCTTAAGGGTTATGTGGAGGTGTTTTAACAAAGGCGGAATAGAAGGAAGCCATATAAATCAATGTTTTGAAAAATATTCTGGTGCTGGCCCCTGTGTGGTTCCTCTGTGTATGCGGTTTGGTGCGCCCGTGGGTGGGCACCGTGTTTCACCTCAACGTGATACGGGGCGCAATGAGGGCGTGTCATTTCCATACAAAATGGTCGTGTCCGGATGTGTATGGCAAGTCGTGATTTGGAAAAAGCCGAATTATTATTGACAGGATTGAAGGGAATGGAACACAGACCACCATCTTTCTAAAGAGTGGCAGGTGCGGGCTGGTTTGTGCGGTTTATCCGGGTCTGTGGGCATGTGGTCTTTGGGAGTTTCGGGTATTGGGAGAAAAAGAATGGATAAACCGTTCACGACAGAACATCGGATAACACTGGCCGATGTGTACCGGGTGCTCTTTACGCTGATCAGCGCAGGGGTAGGGTTGGTCCTTGCCTATGGCGGCGGGCAACTGCTGGCTTTGGGTGGTTCGGCATATTACCTGCTTGCGGGCCTTGCCTACATGGGCCTTGCCGCGCTGTTTTTCCTGCGTAAAAGCAGCGCGCTACCAGCATGTATTGCCGTGTTTGTGGCCACATGCCTGTGGGCTTTGTACGATGCACCCCATATTGGCTACTGGGAGATGCTGCCACGTCTGGTTATGCCCGCCATTTTGCTGGCACTCAGCCTTTGGCTGGCGGCCCTGTTCCCCAATATCGGGGGGAATGCGCGGCGCTGGAGTGCTTTGGGTGGTCTGGCGGTGCTGGTGGGGCTGGTGGGCACACTTGTTGCAGCCTTTTTTCCACACGGCACCATTGCCAACCCCGATGGCCTGAGTGACGTGGCCAAAGTGGTGCGGGCAGGCAAGGCCGATGCACCGCAGGACTGGGAGTTTTATGGCCGCAGTGCCGGGGGCACGCGCTTTGCCCCGTATGACCAGATCACGCCTGCCAATGTGGACCAGCTCAAGGTTGCATGGGTTTACCGCACAGGCCGCCGCATAACCGGGAGCGGTTTTGGCACGGACGAAAACACGCCCCAGCAGATCGGGAATGTGCTGTATTCCTGCACGCCCGAAAACCTGATTACGGCCATTGATGCCGATACGGGGCAAAAAATCTGGAAGTTCAACCCCGCCGCAGTCACGGCCGAGCATGTAAGCTGCCGAGGTGTGGGCTATTATGACATGGACGCAGACACCACCCTGACGCCAGAGCAAAAGGCCAGTTCCACTGCGCCGGACTGCCGCCAGCGCATCTTGGTTTCCTCGGTGGATGCACGCCTGTTCGCACTGGACGCCCATAGTGGTGCTTTGTGTAAAGGGTTTGGGGATGCGGGGTTTGTGGACCTGAAAAAACAGATGGGTCCGACCGAAAACAGCAAGCGCTACCACCCCACGGCCGTACCTGTGGTTATGGGCCATCTGGCTGTGATTGGTGGCTGGGTACGCGATATTATGCCCGGTGAACCCTCAGGCGTTGTGCGTGCGTTTGATGTGCGCGATGGCTCCCTTGCATGGGCGTGGGATGTGGGTCACCCCGATAACACGCAGGCTCCAGCCCCCGGGCAGACATACACCCTCTCCACCCCCAATGTCTGGACAGTGCCGACCTATGACAAGGAGCTTAACCTTGTTTACCTGCCCACGGGCAACGGTCCGCCAGATTACTGGGGTGGGGACCGTAACGCAGCCAACAGCCGGTTTGGTGCGGCTGTTGTTGCGGTGGACGCGGCCACGGGCCAGACCCGCTGGGTTTCCCAGCTTATCCACCACGATGTGTGGGATTATGATCTGCCGTCCCAGCCTGTCCTGTATAATGTGACCAACGCGCAGGGAGAGAGCATTCCCGCCCTGATCCAGACCACCAAGACCGGCCATATTTTTGTGCTCGACCGCCGTACGGGCCAGCCTGTGACCGAGGTGGTGGAAAAGCCGGTTGCCACATCCCCCGCAGCACAGGATGAGCACCTATCCCCCACCCAGCCTTTTTCCGTTGGTATGCCCACCATTGGCGCGGACCCGCTGAGCGAGGGCGCCATGTGGGGGGTCAGCACGTTTGACCAGCTTTATTGCCGTATCATGTTCAAAAACTCGGTCTATACCGGGCCATTTACCCCGCCGGGCGAAAAACCGTATATCGAATGGCCCAGCCTTCTGGGGGGGATGAACTGGGGCGGTATTTCGGTGGATGAAAACAGCGGGCTGATGTTTGTCAACGACATGCGGATGCCATTGCGGATGTCTTTGGTCACGCGTGAGAATGCCAAAAAGTTCAAGGTCTCAACAGATGAGGTTCCGGGCTTTATGGGCACTATCCGTCCGCAGCTTGCTGGCCCTTATGGCGGGGTCAAGATTGATATCCTGCAATCACCATTGGCTGTGCCGTGCAGCACACCGCCATTTGGCACCATGACAGCCATTGACCTGCACACCAAAAAAATTGTGTGGCAGGTGCCCATGGGCACGGTAGAGGACCTTGGCCCGCTGGGCATTAAAACCCATCTGCCAGTGCCTATTGGTATGCCAACACTGGGTGGGCCTACATCCACCGCCTCTGGTCTGGTCTTTTTTGCCGGAACGCAGGACTATTACCTGCGTGCGCTGGACTCACGGACCGGGCGGGAAGTGTGGAAGCAGCGCCTGCCAGTGGGTGCCGTAGCAGCCCCGCTTATTTACCGCTCACCCAAAACAGGTAAGGAATATGTGGTTATTTCCGCAGGTGGGGCCAGTCACTCGCCCGATGTGGGGGACTACATTATAGCCTATGCCCTGCCAGATGGGGCGAGCACGCACTAACATCTGGCGTTGGAGTGTATGGGGGCATTGCCCGGTCTGTTACAGGCCGGACAATGCCCCCTTTTTTGTGCCTTTAACGCGCATGTCGGGCAGGGGGTTACGGTAGCAGGTCGAGCACCATATCGGCCGGGCGGCAGGCTTTTGCCCCTTTGGGGGTGACCACAACAGGGCGGTTGAGCAGCACGGGGTGCTGGGCAATGGCGTCCAGTATCTGGTCATCCGTGGTGTGCGGTGTGTCCAGACCAAGTTCTGCACACAGTTTTTCCTTGGTGCGCAAAATGTCCCGAGTGCTCAGCTTGCCGTGGTGGACAATCTCCTCCAGCTGTTTACGGCTGAGTGGTGTTTTCAGGTAAAGCACAACTTCGGGTTCTATGCCTGCATTGCGCACCAGTTCCAGCACGGAGCGGGACGTGCCACAGGACGGATTGTGGTAAACTGTTACAGTCATGTTACATGCCTCTTTTACAAAGGTGCGATTGTTGCATGTTCTGCAAGACTGGCAAGGGCGGGTAAAAACCGGATGTTCCGCTGCCATAAACCGTAGGCAGGGAAGTAAGGGGGCAGCGTATAGTGACCGGCTGGTGGCAAAAACCGTTCTCCGTCAGTAAAAACGTGTGGGCAGGGCTGTCTTTGGCCTCCATGAACATTCCGCAGGTGCTGGGGTATGCGCGCATTGCGGGCATGCCTACGGTAACGGGGCTGTACACGGTGCTTTTTCCACTGCTGGCTTTTGCACTTTTTGGGTCCTCCCGCCATCTGGTGGTTGCTGCGGATTCCGCCACCGCCGCCATTTTTTCCAGCGCCCTGTCGGAGCTGGAGCCTGTAGGCAGTGCGGCCTATATGCATCTGGTCAGTGCGGTTGCCCTGCTTAACGCGGGTTTTTTGCTGGTGGCGCGTTTGTGCCGTCTGGGCTTTCTGGCCGATTTTTTGTCCCGTACCGTGCTGGTCGGGTTTTTGGCCGGTGTTGGCGTTCAGGTCAGCATGAGCATGCTGTATGACATGGTGGGGCTGGACACAGGGTCGCACAATACCGTGGCCCAGTTTGTGGGGCTGGTGCGGGCCTTGGCGCATGTGCACCTGCCTTCGGTTGCAATTTCCTGTGTGGCCTGCGCGCTTTTGTTGTGTGGTGGGCGTTTTTGGCCCGGTCGGCCCGTTGCGCTGGTGGTGGTGCTGGGCGCGCTGGGGCTGAGCTGGCTTTTTGGGCTGGCGGGTTACGGGGTAACCGTTCTGGGGCCTATGCAGGGGGGCTTGCCGCATTTTCTGGTGCCCGTGGTATCATGGCACCAGTTTTTGGCTATTCTGCCGGTTTCCGCCTCCTGCGTGTTTGTCATTCTTGCCCAAAGTGCGGCCACCTCGCACGCTTTTGCCTATAGAATGCACGAAACAGTGGACGCCAATGCCGATATTGTGGGCCTGTGTGCGGCCAACGCCGTAGCAGGGCTAAGTGGCACGTTTACGGTTAATGGCAGCCCCACCCAGACCGCCATGGCCGTGCAGGCTGGGGCCACAAGCCAGCGGGCGCAGCTTGTGTTTGCGGCAGTAACCCTGTGTGTGCTGCTGTTTTTTACCGGGCCATTGCAATATCTGCCCCGCTGTATTCTGGGGTCTGTCGTGTTCTGTGTTGCTGTGGGCATGATAGATACGGCAGCCCTTAACCATATTCGGCAGGAAAGCCCGGGCGAGTTCAGGCTCGCACTGGTGACAATGGGCACCGTGGTGAGTGTTGGGGTGGAGCAGGGCATTTTTATTGCCATTGCCCTCTCCTTGTTCCGTCATGTGCGCCACAGCTACCGGCCCCATACCATGGTGCTCAAGCCCGACCCCACAACGCACGAGCTGGAGGCATTGCCCGTGCGCGCAGGGGTGCAGACGGAGCCGGGGTTTGTCATTTACCGTTTTTGTGCGGACCTGTTTTACGCAAACTGCTCGCTTTTTGCCGAGGATATTGACCTGCTGCTTGCCACGGCCCCAGCACCCGTGCGGTGCATGGTTGTTGATTGTAGCGCCATTACGGATATTGACTATTCCGCCGCCAGTGTTGTGCGTGATGTGCTGTTCCGTCTGCACCAGTGCGGGGTAAGGGTTATTTTTGGCAGGGTTGCCTCCTATGCGCTGGCGGACATGGAGCGGCACCATATTGTTGCGGCATTGGGGGAGGGTAATATTTATGTCCAGCTCCACCAGGCCATGGCCAGTGCGCGCACAACGTTGGAAGGCCAGCCCTGAAAACCACAGGGCACATGCCTGCCTGTTAACGGGGGCGGGTGCTTGGGGGCGTGCTCGGCCCTAAAGCTGGCGGATGCCCTGCCAGATCATATAGGCCGCAACAACAAAGATCAGGCTGGCAAAAACGGTGGTCAGCCTGCCATTGGAGCCTGCCAGCGTGCGGGAGGCTCTGGTGCCAATGCTGCACCCGATGGCCCCACCCAGAATGAACAGCCCTGCAAGCTGCCAGTCCACGTAACCGGAAAGCATGTAGCTGAACGTGGTGCTCAACCCGAATGCCGCCACCGCGACAAGCGATGTCCCCACCGCGTTAAGAATGGGCATGCTGGTTGAGGCCATAAGCCCCGGCACAATTAAAAAACCACCCCCAATGCCAAAAAAACCGGACAGCACACCCGTACCAAACCCGCAGCCCATCACCTTGGGGGCATTCTCCCTGTTGCAGCTGGCGCCGGGGCAGCCGGTATTGTGGCGGCCACGGATCATGAGCACACCCACCCCGATCATGAGGAGGGCGAACAGCAGCAGCAGGTGCCTGCCATCCACCGCCTTGCCAAGGGATGCGCCCAAAAATGCCCCCCCCACACCGCAAAGGGCAAAAATACCCGCACATCGCCACTTTACGGTCTTGTTACGCGCATGCTGGGCCAGACCAACCAGTGCGTTGATGGAAACAGACAAGGCACTGGTGCCAATGGCCACATGCGCGTTGGGCACCCCCACCAGATAGACCATAAGTGGCACGGCCAGAATGGAGCCACCCCCACCCACCAGCCCAAGGGTAAACCCCACCGCGGCACCAGAGGCAATTTCCAGTGCGATGTGCAAGATGTGGGGTGTTAACATGGGTTCTCCGCTGTCGGGTCAGTCAGGGTGTGCCCGCCGTAGGCTGCCGGGCGGGGGGGCAAGAATATGGGGGCTGATTATAGGCGGTTGACGGGAATTTTGATGTAGCTGACGCCATTGTCCTCTGGCTCGGGCATGTGCCCGCCACGGATGTTGACCTGAACGGAGGGCATGATCAGGTTTGGCAGGCTCAGGCCAGCGTCGCGCGCGGTGCGCATGGCCACAAACTCCTCCTCGCTCACACCATCATGCACATGAATGTTGTGTTCGCGCTCCGCACCGACTGTTGTTTCCCACGCAAATGTGTCCCGCCCCGGTGCCTTGTAGTCATGGCACAGGAACAGGCGGGTCTGGGCTGGCAGGGTGAGCAGGCGGCGGATGGAACGGTACAGCATGCGCGCATCCCCACCGGGAAAGTCAGCCCGTGCGGTGCCGTAATCGGGCATGAACAGCGTGTCCCCGATAAAGGCGGCATCTCCCATAATAAAGGCCATGTCCGCAGGTGTGTGGCCGGGCACATGCAGGGCCATACACTCCAGATTGCCCAGCTTGAAACGCTCCCCATCGCTGAACAGGTGGTCAAACTGGGAGCCATCGCGCGCGAACTGTGTTCCGGCATTGAATATTTTACCAAAAACCTCCTGCACCCGCACAATATCGGCCCCAATGCCCAACTGGCCCCCAAGCTGTTCCTGTAGCCATGGGGCTGCGGAAAGGTGGTCGGCATGGGCGTGTGTTTCAAGCTGCCAGACCACATGCAGGTTCTGCGCGCGCACATAATCCACGATCTGCTGGGCGGAGGTGTAGTTGGTGCGGCCAGATGCGGGGTCATAGTCCAGAACGCTGTCTATGACTGCGGCCTCCCTTGTGGCGGGGTCATGGACTACATGGCTTGCGGTAAAGGTGGCGGGGTCAAAAAAACTCCGCACCACGGGCTGGTCCTGCGGATGGCCGAGCATCATCATAATCTGGGCCGTAGCTGTTGTGATGGCGGTATCCGGCATGGGAGACTCCAATTGTTTATAACTTACTGTAACATTGTATATTTGATTTCACTAAATATGAAACCATCTTGCGTCAAGATCAGGATTTCGCGTAAAGGAAACTGCCATGAATGATCGCATAGCAGATGCCTGTCCTTTGGTGCCCCTCTCATCTTCCCTCAAGATCGGAGACGAGGCCCCAGATTTTACGGCCCGGACCACACAGGGGGCGTTCACGCTCAGCAGCCTGCGGGGGCGGTGGGTCATTCTGTTTTCGCATCCGGCGGATTTTACCCCTGTCTGCACCAGCGAATTCATAGCCATGGCGCAGGCTGTGCCCCAGTTTGCGGCTATGGACTGCGCACTGGTCGGGCTGTCGGTGGATAGTCTGCCTGCCCATCTGGCATGGCTGGAGGCCATACGGGCACGTTTTGGCGTGACCATCTCCTTCCCCGTCATAGAGGACCCCTCTCTGGCTATTGCCCGTGCCTACGGTATGCTGGACCTGGATGCGCGTAATAGTGCCACCGTGCGGGCTGCGTATTTTATTGACCCCAATGGCATTGTGCGTGTGATCACATGGTACCCCGCAACCGTTGGCCGCTCCGTGGCCGAAATGCTCCGTGTGCTGTGCGCGCTGCAACGCGTTGAGCAGGGCGATGTGATGACCCCCGAAGGCTGGATGCCCGGCGCGGATGTGGTGCTGCCCGCAGGCCAGACGCATGATGAGGTCATGGCCGCCGGTCCAGACTGGTTCATGAACATGCAGCAGGACACGCAGGCATGAGCGCTCTGGGTGTTGAGGAAGCGCGCCAGCTTGTGGAACGTATGAAGCTGTTTGCCCAGCCACAACGCCTGATGATTCTGGACGCCCTGCTAGAGCGCAGCTCCCTTGCTGTAGGGGAACTGGAAGCCTGCACCGGCATAGGCCAGCCAACACTCAGCCAGCAGTTGGGGGCATTGCGGCGGGCCGAAATTGTGGTGCCAAGGCGCGAATCCCGTACAATCCATTACAGCCTTGCCAGCGAGGAAGAAGCCCTGCGCGTGCGTGCCCTTATTGGCCTGCTGCGCGGGGACCGTGCCGCCCTGCCAGCCCTGCGTGCCGTGTCCGAACGGTATGCAGGGCATAACCGCACCACAGCCCAGCGGGAGGCGGAGGGGGGCGCGCAGTTTGCCTTTATCCGCACAAACGATACACCCCGCCCATAAAACGGATATGACGGGGGAGGGGGCCTCTGCCGCACCTGTGCGGTGTGGCTGGGCGGAGGCCAACAGCCTGCTCCGCGCCTACCATGACCACGAGTGGGGGCAGCCCGTAACAGATAGCCGCACCTTATGGGAAGCGCTGGTGCTGGAAACCTTTCAGGCCGGGCTATCGTGGAACACGGTTTTGCAAAAACGTGAGAATTTCAGAAAAGCTTTTTGCGGGTTTGATCCACGCAAGGTTGCTGCATTCACCCGTGCTGATCAGGACCGCCTGATGGGGGATGCCGGAATTATTCGCGCACGGGCCAAAATAGCGGCCACCATTGCCAACGCACAGGCATGGCTGGCCATGCACGACGTGGGGGAGGACTTTGCCACGTTTGCATGGGCCATGGTGCGCGCAGCACGGCCGCATGAGCGCGGCACGGGGGCGGAGCCATGCTCTGCCTTGTCAACCGTAGTGGCAAAAGCCCTTAAACACCGGGGCTTCCGTTTTGTTGGTCCCACAACCGCGCAGGCATGGATGCAAGCCGTTGGTATGCTGGACGGGCACGAGAGAGCGTGTTTTTGCTACCGGGGTGCGTCCTCCATGCCCTGATCAGGGGCACTGCCAATAGCACCCGTTGCAAAGCCAAGGCTGGCCGCAGCAATAAGAGCGGCATAATACGCATCCGAGCGGGCCAGTTGTGCATCCAGTAACCCGCTTTGTGCGAGTGTTGCCGGGGTTATGGACCCCACACCACTGCGGTAGGCTGTAAAGGCTGCATCAAAACTGGTTTTGGCGGCCGCCTCCAGTTTGGTGGCGGCACGGTAGGCGCTCAGGCCCGTATGCAGGCCATTTTCCGCAGCCACAATCTGCTTGGCAGAGTCGTCTACTGTCTGTTCCAGTGTAACCTGCGTGCTGTCCGCACGGCTTTGAACCTGTTTGAGCACAGCAGCCCGCATGCCACCATCAAATATGGGCACGGAAATACCCCCCAGAACAAGACTGCTGAAATTGTTGGAGGACAGGTTGAGTGTGGGGGATGAATCAGACCCCGCACCCGGCACGGAAGACAACGCCAGATGCCCGGTTGTGTAGGCCACGTTGCCGGTAACAAACACTTTGGGCAGAAACTCGGCCTTGGCTGCGGTTACGTTGCTGCGCGCAGCCTTTGCCGCGGCATAGGCTGCCAGCACATCGGGGCGTTGCGATACGGCGGTGCGGATCATATCGTCCGTCATACGCATGTCGTTAATGTTCAGTGGCCGCCCCGCCACGTCTTGCGTACGCAGTTGGGTGGCGGGGGCAATGCCCATGGCGGTCATGAGTTCCAGATAGGTGTTTTCAATACCGTTCTGGGCCTGCACAAGGCGCAGTTCCGCCTGAGCGGTCATCTGCTGGGTCTGGGCAACATCGACCACTGTCCCCTGTCCTTGGTGTAGGCGGGCTTCGGCTGCGGCCTGCACACTCTGGGCATTGCGCAAGGACTGCTCCACCAGCCCTGCCCGCGCCACGGCTGCGGCATGGGTGTAAAAGGCCAGTGTTACGCCATAAATGACCTTCTGGTGGGCTGCGGTAAACAGCACGTTGCTGGCCAGCTGTAACTGGGAGGCAGCATCTATCATGGCTTCGCGCTTGCCAAAGTCAAACAGCAGCCATTCCATGTTCAGCGTCTGTACTTCGCCCTGCCCGTTATTGTGGGTTCTGGGGGTATCGGTGTTGTTGATAACACCGCCCACCAGCCCGCCGTTTTCAACATTGACCGAGTTGTTGTTGTGCCGGGTGCCATACCCGCCAACAATAGAGGCTGTCAGGTGTGGCACATAGGCTGTGCGGGCAATGCCCACCGTAAGTGCCGCATTGCGCGCCGCATCCCATGCCCTGCGGGTGCTGGGGTTGCTGGACTGGGCAATGTCAATCAACTCGGGGAGCGAATAGGGGTGCGTGGGGTTGATGCTGCTATCGGCCGTGCGGGGCGTTATGGCGTGGTTGGCAGGCAGTACGTAGCCGGGGGGCAGCATAAGCCCCCGCCGCCCTGCCTTGCCGGGTATCAGTTCGCCATTGGCGGCAATGTTGGGTTGCCATGGCATGTCTGGCCGTGCGGGGGCACTGTTCAGGGCCTGCGTTGCACAGCCCGATACCATAAGCAGAAGGGAGGGTATGGCAAGCAGGGCCCGGGTCTGTGCGCGATCTATCATGTCAGAGCCTGTTCCATATCCTGTATGTGTTGCTGCACGGCTTTATGTTGGGATGGGAGCAGCCCGTCCTCGGCAACTATGGCTGCTTGGCGTGTGAGAGCGGCATAAATGGGCAGGAGCGGCATATGGGCGCGCATGTGTGGTGGTTCGGCCTCGGCCAGTTCCAGTGCGCGCTCGGTGCTGGACAGGTCCTCCTGCACGGTGGCGGCCAGTCGGGTGCGCTCGGCTGGAGTGGCTGCCAGCGCCTGCTTTTTTAAAATATCAAGCAAGGAGCGGAAGTGTTGGGCAATGGGGCCGTAGGCGCTGGTGGGCCAGCAGGTAATGAAAACGGCATAGGTTATAAAAATACCCAGTAAAATACCAATAATACGGTCGCGGGCGGTGGTCATGTCTGTTGTGGGGCCATACCCTTTAAGGTCGCTCAGGAAAAAGGCAAGACCGATCTGGAAACCGGCGTAGGCTATGCGCTCATCACCATTTTTGACCCATGCGGCAAACAGGGACACGACAAAAATCAGCAGGAGAAAAGCCGCGATATTATAAAGATGGGGCATAATGAAAATAATGGAGGCAATGCCAATAGTGCCCCCCACCAAAGCCCCGCTGATACGGAGCCTGAGCTTTGTTGTCATTTCCCCCACCGTAGGCAGGGCGACAATAAAACAGGTGATAATGCAGGTATGAATGCCCGGCCAGAAAAGAATGGTGAAGATAAAATAACTGATCAGGACTGCTGCCGTACCCTTGACTGCAAAGCGCACGTGTTCGGGGTTGGTAAAGGCGTCGGGGGCAAAAAATCCCGACTTCTGCTCAGCAGGGGGAGGATTGTGCGGTTCTGGCTGCAACTCTGGCGGGACAGGCTCGGTAAAGCTGTGCAGCACACCAGCCAGTTGGGCCAGTGCAGGGGCATTGTCTGGTGCGCTCAGGTGGGGCACATCCTGCGGGTAGCCGTTGTGCGAGAACATTTCCGCCATGTCGCGCAGGGTTTGTGAAAATGCGTGGCTGTCTGGTTGTACCTCTCCATTGCGAAAGGCGGTATGGGCTAATGACAGGGCCGCAACGCTGGAATGGGCCGCCTGTTCCAGATGGGCCAGTGGGTCCTTGCGTAGAACCCTTTCCAGCTTGGCCATTTTAAGCAGTTTGAGCATCCCCCCCGCACCTGCGCGCAAAGTGGCGCGGGCGTAGTCCAGCTGGTAGCGGTCGGGGTGTTCCAGCAAAGTGGCACACAGGCGCAGGCGGGCGGCGATCTCCCGCATCATCAGGGTTGCGGGGGATGGGCAGATAAGCGGGCCACACACAATCATAACCGCGCCGGGGACCAGAATAAACAGGTCTGCGTACAACAGGGCGCGGGTTGCCAGTTCGCCCACGGGGGCTTGGTCTGCAACAATCAGCGCAAATACAACGATCAGGCCCAAAAGATAGGCAATAGGTTTGAGCTTGCTGGCGGAGGCCAGAAAAAAGAATGCAAAGGACAACAGCATAATGGCCACGACAAGGCCAAACGGGTGGTCCAGCGTGAGGTGGATCAGCACAAACAGCAAGGACAGAATAGCCACGATCAGGATATTGATTGCAATACCTGCCAGCAGGTTGGTCGTGCGGTCCTTCTGCCACACGGCCATGGTGCACAGGGCGGGCACGGCCAGATCAGGGATCTGCCAGATTTCCCCGATCAGAACGACCATGGAGCACGCAGCAGCCATACGCAGGCTGTGCCCCCCCCGCCCAGGCAGGGGCGCGCGGATCAGCCACCATAACCGTGCCAGAGTGCTTTCGCCTGTATCAGTCGCAGGCGGCGCCATGGCGTATTTCCACTGTGGCCGTGGCCCCAAGCCGCAGCAGTTGCGGGTTGGCCTGCTCCAGCCTGATCCGGACAGGAAAGCGCTGGGCAACATGCACCCAGTCCATCTCCCGCGGGACAAGGGGCAGGGTGCGGCTCAGCCCGGCTGAATCAGCAGAGAACACCCCCCAGCCAATACTTTCCACATGGCCACGGATGGGGGTGTCGCGGTTGATCATGGAATAAACCGTAGCGCAGTCCCCCGGATGAATGGCGTGGAGGGTTCCTTCGCGCATGTTGGCGGTTACAAACCAGCCATCATTGGCGATCAGTGTAAACAGGACCTGCGAGGGAAGCAGCACTTCCCCCGGAATCACGCGCAGGCTGGTAACGTAGCCATCTGCCGGAGCGGTCACGGTGGTCTGGCGCAGGGCGTAGCGCGCCTGTGCCAGTGTGGCCTCGGCCACCTGACGTGCCGCCATGGAACTGTTTAAATCTCCAACGGCCACCTGTGCGGCGTTGGCCTGAAGGTGGCTCTGGTCCAGCGTTATGCCAGAATCATGCAGGGCAACCTGTGCCTGATCATACTGCTGCCACGGAATGTAGGACTTGCTGGCAAGCGGGCGCAGGCGCTCCACGGTGCGGGCTGCGAGTTCCTGATTGGTTTTGGCGCGGATGGCCTGATTTTTGGCAATGTCGGCGTTGGCGGCTTCTACGGCAACCAGACGCTGCTGCTGCTCCACACCGGCCTGTGTTAGCGCAAGCCCGGCCAGTGCCTGCTGCACGGCCAGATTATATGGCTCGGGGTCCAGTTCGTAGAGCAGGTCCCCTTTTTTAACCGACTGGTTGACGTGGACATGCAGCGCGTGCAACCGCCCACCCACCGTGGAGGCAATGTGTACCAGCTCGGCATCAATCGTGCCGGTATCGGACGAGGGGTAGGATTCGTCTTTTCCCATGACATAAAAGCCAAGGGCTGAAGCTCCGACAATGGCAATAATGGCGACGGCAATACCAATGGGATTGCGGGTGGAGAGAGGTATTTTTTTCATGCGTTACGGCCCAAAAGCCAAAAGCCAGAACAGCAGGGCTGTTATGGTGCCAAGCGAGACATAGGTGAACAGGCGCAGGCTGAGCAGGGCGTCAATGTCGGTGGCAAGGAAGAGCACGCGCAAGCCCACGGCCACAATAATGCCGACAACACCGCAGAGCATCCAACTGGGGAAGTAAGCCCCCGCTATGGGAAAGGAGGGTGCGCCCGCAACCTTGCAGCCTGCCAGCGGCAGAAGCACAACAGGTATGGCGCGCTGGAGGAGTGGGTAGCGCATGATGGTGTCATTAGGACGTTATCGTGCTTTTACTGTCAAGAAAATGCAGTCATTATCGGTATTTATATGCCAATTTTTAAAAAGGTTTATTGTTAAGGTTATACTAACTTATTCGGGCAAGACTTATAAGGTGAAGTAATGGTGGATAATATCATACAGCAGCGTGTGGAACTGGCGCAAAAGGGCGCATACCCCAAGGTTATCGGGCGTATGGCATCGGGCTGGCTGGTTGTGGCGGATACACAGCCCGTGCAGGGGTACTGCATTTTGTTGGCAGACCCCGTGGTGCCCAGTGTTAATGACCTGCATGGCCAGCAGCGGCTGGATTACCTGCAAGATGTTGTGCGGGTGGGGGATGCGTTGCTTGCAGTGACCGGCGCTGCACGCATTAATTACGAGACATGGTGCAATCTGGCGCCATCACTCCATACACATATTGTTCCGCGCTATGCGAGCGAGCCTGCGGACAAGCGCCAGCACCCGTTGTGTGTGGCTTATGATATTGCTCAGGCACGGCCGTTTGACGTGCGCGAGGACGGTGCGTTCATGCAAAAAATGCGCAAGGCTCTGGGCATTTGCCCGATAGATGGCACCGTGGAATCGGGTGCGCTAACGCTATATGGTATTAAAAACTGCGATACCGTGCGCAAAGCCCGCAACTGGCTGGAAGAGCATGATGTTGCGTATATCTTCCATGATTACAAGCTGGCCGGTGTAACCGGGCAGAAGCTGGAAGAGTGGGCGGCACAGGTAGGGTGGGAAAAACTGCTGAACAAAGCGGGCACGACGTTTAAAAAACTGCCAGATGAGGACAAGGCCGATCTGAGCGAGCAACGGGCCATAGCGCTTATGGTCGCCCATCCAACACTGATCAAGCGCCCGGTTATGGAAACGGGGCAGGGGTTGGTTGTGGGCTTTAAACCCGAACTGTATGCCGGGGCACTGAGTAAAAACTAGACGGGTTGTAAAAAGTCTGCCGTTCTGCCCCGGATGGAGCAGAACGGCAGGTTTATTTTTATTCCTGCTCGGGAGCGGAAGCGGAGTTGAGCTGAATGTAACGCTCAACGCCAATCTGCTTGATCAGGTCAAACTGGCGATCAATGAAGTCTTCATGTTCTTCTTCATTGGACAGGATTTTCAGCAGCAGGTCGCGGGAGACAAAGTCACGCACGCTTTCGCAATAGGCAATGCCTTCGCGCAGGTCGCTCATGGCTTTTTCTTCAAGCTTCATGTCGCATTCAAGAATTTCTTTAACGTCCTGACCAATCAGAATCGTGTTCAGGCGCTGCACGTTGGGCAGGCCACCCAGATACAGAATGCGCTCAATCAGCCAGTCGGCATGACGCATTTCTTCAATGGATTCTTCGTATTCTTTTTTGCCCAGCAGGGTCACGCCCCAGTGGCGCAGGGTGCGGGCATGCAGAAAATACTGGTTGATGGCGGTCAGCTCGTTGGTGAGCTGAATGTTCAGGTGTTCAATAACTTTGGGGTCTTTGACCATGGTCGCTTACTCACAATAACAGGAATGACTGAAGCGCACGCTACTATAAAACTGCGCCGGTCGCAAACAAAAAAATGTGCAAAATCAAATGCTTTTGAATAAATAATTATCACTTGCAACAAGCTTACTACCAGTTGCGAGTGATATGCATGTATTTATCGGTGTTTTTATTTATTCGCAAGTGCGAGGGGGAGTGATTCCCGTATTTCGTTAGAGTAATTCGCATCTGGCACGGCATTTGCGGGGCGCTTTATCAGGCTAAGTATGTGGAGTGTTGCAAAATCATAATGAGTGTTCAGCAACCCCAGATCGTAGGCGAGTGACGCCGTGTACCCACTAAGCAGGACCCGCCAGTCCAGCCTGTAGCGCGTGCGCGCATTGGCCCGTGCCAGAATTTCCGTTGTGCAATTGTCCATGAGCGTATTGTACCACCGGGGGTGGGTGTTCAGGGTGTGGATTTCGGCCAGATAGCTTTTAAAAACTGTCTCACGCGTCTGGGCAGGCAGTTCAAGGCGGTAAAGATAGACCCGTTCCTTGCGTATGTCCGTGCGTACGCCAATCAGGTCACGTTCATCCGCTGTGACGTAAGTCAGTTCATAATGGTGGAAAAAACCGGCAATTGTGGAATAGGAAAATCTCTTCTGGCGGCGTGTTTCAATGGATACCGCAAGGTGTCGGCCATCATCAAACCCGAAGGACAAAAACACATGGGCAATGCTGTCCCCCGCCCAGTATGAGGTGATCAGGTCTATGGTAGAAAGGTGGTCCAGACTGAAGTCCGCATTGTAATAATGCGCGGTATAGTCGGTTTCGGTTTTGTACGTAAAATCGCGGATATTGCGGACGTGTATTATGCGCCCGTCCTGTATGGCGTCTGCCAGAACGGCGTATTCCCCCGCCCACTCGCGGTTATTGCTGGGGGCGTCGGTCAGGAACCAGATGGCAAAACACACGCACAGGCCAGCCAATGCTCCAAGGCGGCGTGCTGGCTGGCCAATACGCAGGGTGGCCATGCCCAGCAGGGCGCACAGCCCCACAGCACCAAGGCGCAGCGCATCTGGCGCTAAAGTGGAATAGTACAGGGACGCGCAGGCATAGGCTGTAATAAGGCAGGTTAAAACGGTTAATATCCGTTTTGAGTGGTTCTGCTTTCTGGTGGGCCGCCTGCTCATGGTGCGGGGTCCGCCCATGCGGCGGGGATCACGTAGTCCCCACCAATTCGTGTGATGTTGGTGTGGTTCATGTCCCCCTTCATATGCATGTCGGGCAGGGTGGCTGCGAGTTGCTCGAGCAGAATACGGCGGACTTCGGCAATGGTAATGGGGTTGGCCTGTGTGGAGTGGCCCGAATTGCGGACAATCAACTCGCTTTGCACCCGTGGGTCATGCGCGCTGGCATAGGCCACAACGCCATCATCGGCAGTGCTGAGTGGAGCATTGCCGGTTACGGGAATAATGGAGTGGCTTTGCACCTGCGGCACGACTGGAACAGTGGCCAGTGCCTGTATGAACGCGCTGCGGGGGGACATGCCATACACGCTGCCAAGGCGGCCGGGACTCATATCCACCTTGAGGGCACCAGTGTTGCCTTGCAGGATCTGCTGGGTCACCTCTGTAATGGCTGCGGGAAAAGTGACCATCCGCCCGATCAGGTGGGCAATGGAGAAGTCAGCCAGATAACTGCCGTGCTGCGGGGTGGAAATAAACACAACACTTTTCACTTCGGGCATGGGGGTGGGGAAAAGTGTTTTTTTCAAAAACTGCTGTGCTTTTGGGGGCAGGTTAAGGTTGGAGAGGGAGCGTGGTGTTAGCCCGTTCCACAATGCATCGTGCGGGTCTATGGCCAGCATTTTTGCCAATAGCCCGCCCTGACTATGCCCTATCAGGGTAATCTGTCCCAAGGCGGGGTCTGCCTGTGTGCCACCAAGGTCTTGGATGGTACGGTTGAGCGCATCGCGCAGTTGCAGCGCGGAATAGGGGATGGGGTTGCCTGTGGCGTAGGAGAAAAACCAGAATTCATAATGTGCGCGTATTTCGGGGTCTTCAAGCAGGTCATTCACCATGTCCGCCCAACGTCCGGGGCTGGAGGCTGTGCCATGCACCAGCACCACGGGCATGTGGCCATATTGGTGTGGCTCCATGGCAATAAGCTGTGCGCGCTTGCTAAAGAGGTTTCCGTCCAGAAAACCCTTGTATTCCACAGACCAGTCTACCGCATTGCTCAGGCTGATCGCGCGGGAGGCGGTCTGGTCATATTGTAAGGGAATAACGCCGTCTGTTGTTGGCAGGCTGGGGGTTTTGTCAATTGTTGCAAGTGTCAGGCGCGCGGTAATATGGTCAGTGAAAATCTGCTGGCGTGGGTTGGGAATGTCCATCAGCAGGTTAACGGGGATACGCAGCTTGTCGGTAATGGAAAAGGCAATCTGGCTATCGGCAGGGGGCTGGGGCACAGCGGCCACCGGCTCGCCCAGACCCGCCCTGCGGTAAATGTTCTTGATCCCGCGAACAGACAGGCGCGCCGTGGGGCGGAAGTCGGTCAGGGTGTAACCATACCACTGCTTCTGTTCGGGGCTGGTGGACAGGTCCAGTGTGGCAAAGGGCAGCGTCCAGCGTTGTGGTGCCACGTCCACGGGGGTGCCCAGAGCTTCGGTCAGGCCAAACATGTACAGGTCGCAGGCCTGGCGGAAATGCACATCATACGGGTTGGGTTTGGCACTCTCCGGCCCATCGGGGTTCAGGTAGGCGTAGGCATAGAGTGCCGTTGCCATATAGGCCGCGCGGTTCTGGCTCTGGCGGGCCATCAGGTAGTTCAGCTCCGCAAGGGCGAACAACTGGTCCTGTAGGTCGGGTGTGTAAAACTGCGCCTTTGTGCTGGCGCGCAGGACGGCAAGGGCCTGTGCTGGATTTTTTTTCCAGATAGGTAAGAGGTTCTGCCGCTCAAGCACAATATGCGTGGTGTTGCTCAGGGTCTGCCCGCTTAGCGTGCTTTGGCTACGTTCCTTGTAGCTGTCTGTCAGGCTTATGCGCTGCACGCTTATGGGGGCCGCACAGCCGGAAAAAGCCAGACACAGGGCCACCCACGACAAGCGTGAACAGACGGTGCGGGGGATGGTGGAATAAGGGGCGGGCATCCGAGTCTCGGTTTTAAATCGCGGTCAAATAATGCCTCATGGTGTAGGGTGTCCGTGCCGTGGAGGCAAATCCTGGTCCGCCATGGCCATGCCCCTATAAACGGACCAATGCGGGAAAGACTGATGTGATGAAGCTGCTTTGCTGTGCGTCTGCGTTGCCCTCGGCTGTGCGTAAGGGCCAGTTGCCAGATGGGGCTGAACGGGTTGCCAGTGGCTTTGACCTGCAAAAAATGGCGGCTTACCTGCCACCTACCAGCCAGATGACCATTTATGCCGCACCCGATGTGGCGGTGCCGGATGTGGGGGGGCATGTTCTGTTGCCACAGGCCAGCCTTGCGGACAGGGACTATGGCTTATGGGCAGGTCGGGCTTTGCGGGACATGGCCCCGGCAGAACAGCTTTCCTTTTTGTCTGATGCAACATTTGCTCCACCGCAGGGCGAAAGTTTTGCGGCCTGTTACCAAAGAACAGCCCTTTGGCTGGATAGTCTGGCGCAGGGGGGACAAGCCGCTATGGTGCTGGCCCGGCCTGGGGTTGTCCGTAATCTGGTTTTGCGGGTGCTCTATCATGATGAGCTTGTGGGCATGGGCCATGCCGCGCGGGTGGATGTCTGCCCCCAAAGCTATAGCCTGTTGACCTGCCATGCAGGCCGGTGGCGTGTGGGCATGCTGGCTGCACCCGCATAGGGGGGCCTCCTGTTTTTGCTCGCAAGGGTGCGGGCATGGCGCTATAGCCTGACCCTGTTAGTCGATAGGTTCCGTGCGAACGGATGAAAAGGGAACACCGTCAGCTTCGTTTTGGAGCAAGTCGGGGACTGTGCCCGCAACTGTAGGCAGTAGCTTGCAACCGTTGCCCCGTATGGGGTGGTCACTGGTGAATAACCGGGAAGGCAGGGGGCAATGCGTATCTGCAAGTCAGGAGACCTGCCTTCGTCTTGCAAACCATGTCACCGGGCGGGACAACCGGGGGCTGAGATGTCTGATGTCACGGTATTTTTTGCCGGGTTTTAACCCGTATTCGTCCTCGTGTTCGGCCATGGTAGGGGCTGGGGGTGCTGCACACCCTGTTTTGCGGCGCCTGTTGAGCATGGCGCCCGACCGGGCCGGGGTGCTGGCCTTTGTGGAAGACCCCGCTCAACTGGCGGAAGAGGCTCTTTTACAGCAGGCCGGAGGGCAGATGCTGGAACTGTTTATGGGGCCTTTACCATCCGCCTACCGCCAGCGGGGGCAACAGTTGGAAGTTCTGTTCCGCACCATGGTGGGGCATGCGTTCAATCTGGTCATGATGGCCCGTTTTGCGCCCGAACAGGTGGTGGGCGCGCAAAATAACGCCCAGCAGGCCAAGGTTATGGCTTATGTGGCCACACAACAGGTTATTGGCGCACGCCGCATGGCCATGGACCTGTATAATAGTCGGTAGCGGCAGGGTAGCCACGGGGTCCGTGCGGTCTGGTGCTGCGTGTATTTTTCTGTTTTCTGCTGTCTTTTCATGCAGGGGTGCTTCCATGCGGGCTATGCTGGCGTGCATGGTGGTGCGTGTTGCACATAGTTGCAGAACAGGACCAAGCCATGCCCCACGCGTTTTTGCCCTTACTGACCTTTGCCGCAGCATGGGCCGTTCTGGTGCTAACCCCCGGAACAGAAACAGCTCTTGTTATCCGTCTGGGCATGAACGTCGGGCGCAGGGCCGCTTTGGGGGCAGCACTTGGCACGGGCACGGGGCTTGCCTTGTGGGGTGCTGCCACGGCGTTTGGCATGAGTGCTCTTATCGCAGCATCACCCATGTTGTACCGGACCTTGCAATGGGCGGGGGCTTTGTATCTGGCCTATTTGGGGTTCAGGCTGCTCCGCGCACCTGCGGGGGAGTGTTCTGCGGGGCTGGGGGATACGCCTCCGCGCCAGATTGCAGGCATGGGGGTGGGGTACCAGCGTGGCCTGTTGACCACATGCCTTAACCCGCTGGTGGGTGTGTTCGACCTGACCGCTTTTGGCCAGTTTATCCCCCATGGTGTTGAGCGCGTGCGTTATGCCTTACTGCTTGGTGCAGTGCAGGTAGTTATGGCTGTGGCGTGGTACGCGGCACTGGCGTGTCTTGCATTTTCCCTTGGGCGTATTCTGTCCAGCCCTAAAGTGGTGCGTGGATTGGACGTTCTGGCAGGTGTGGTTTTTATCTATTTTGCAATCAGTCTGGCCCTGAGTAGCATTCCTGCCTGAATGGGGGGGAGGGTAACCTTATGTTCAGCCATGCTGGACTTGTGGCGTATGCCCTCGGGCGGGCAGGTTCTGGTAGCGCGCTATTGGCTATAAGGTGGAGGTTATGGGGAAAACACCAAAGCTCATTCAGTCCATAGAGCGTTCTGCTGCTATTTTGGAAATTATCGCCCAGCAGGGTGGAGGGGCGCGGTTGCAGCAGATTGCCAGTATTTCCGGTATTGGCAAAACAACAGTGCACAATATTTTGCAGACACTGGACCATTTGGGATATGTGCAGCGCCGATCAGGCGATATGCGCTACCACCTTGGGGGGCGTATTCTCAACCTTGCGCGCATTGCAGGGGATGACAACATGCTCCGTGCCCGCCTGCGCCCGGTGCTGGAGCGTGTGGCCCATAAAAGTGGCGCCACGGCATGGCTGGCCGTGCCCAGTGGGGACCAGGCAACCTATCTGGATATTGTAGACCCCAACGGGTTCTGCCCCACCCTGTCCGCCATGCCCCGGCGTGAAAATCTGGAAGGCTCTGCCGTGGGCTGGGTTTTTCTGGCCTGTGTGCCGGGGTTGGGCAAGCGGGTGCTGGCAACCCGCGCCAACGCGCTGGACGAGGACGTGCTGAGCAGAATTGAGGATGTGCGGATCAAGGGATATGCGCTTGATATGGAGGCCTACAGGCCGGGGCTAAATGGCGTTGCCATTCCATGGCGCGAGAATGGGGAGGTCAAGGCCAGCCTGTGCCTGACTGGCCCGCCCGACAGATTTCCCCAACACCGCCTGATCAGGCTTGCATGGATGATGATGCGCGCCGTGGAACAGCACGATGTTCAACAATATTGAATAAATAAATTTTGTTCCGTTTTGTTTATTCCCTTATCCGTCTGTGTGGCTAACGTACCGGCTTTTATGCAAAAGGGGTGTTTTTACCATGCAAGATACAGTTGCAACCGCCATGATGGACGCAGCCCATGCCGAGGCGCAGCGGCTAGGGGTTAAGGTCTGCATTTCCATTCTGGATGCCGCGGCATGGCCTGTTGCATTCCTGCGCATGCAGGGCACCATTCTGGGTGCGATTGATGTGGCCAACAAAAAAGCCCGCACCGCCGCCCTGTTCCAGATGGATAGTGCGGATTTTGCTAAAATTGGTCACCCGAATGGTGGCGCCTACACCTTGGAAAACACCAATGGCGGCATGGCCAGTTTTGGTGGTGGTCTGGCCCTTAAAGCAAAAGATGGCACGCTGTTGGGTGCAATTGGGGTCTCGGGTGCCAGCACGGAGGACGATATTGCCATAGCCCGCGTGGGTGCACAGGTTCTTTCAGCCTGACAGGGCTTTTGGGCAAAGAGACATTTTATGACAATACAAACCGTATCCCCCGAGGGTGGTGTGCTTTCGGCCCCCTCGCCAAGTGGCCGCACTGCTGCACTGCTTGTTCTGACATTTGGCGCATTTGTTGTTGGCACAGGCGAGTTTGCCATTATGGGCATGCTGCCAGAATTTGCAGCCTCCCTTAACCTGTCCACGGCGGATGCGGGTTACGCCATAACGGCCTATGCGTTGGGGGTTGTTGTTGGCGCACCACTTATTACCATTCTGGGGGCGCGCCTGTCCCGGCGGGAACTGCTGCTGGTGCTGCTGCTTTTGTTCGGGTTTGGTAACCTGCTCAGTATTGCCATGCCCACGGCGGGGCTGGTGGAGGTGGCACGTTTTATAACTGGTCTGCCGCATGGGGCTATTTTTGGTGTGTCGGCTCTGGTGGCCGCCTCCATGGTGGAGCGCTCGCGCAGGGGGTGGGCTGTTGGGCGTGTTCTGTCTGGCATTGCCATTTCCACCTTGGTGGGGGCCCCCTTTTCCACATTTGCAGCCAACCATTTTGGCTGGCGTGTTGCCTACCTGATTATTGGCCTGTTCGGGTTTTTAACCTTTGTAGGGGTGTGGCGCTTTATTCCTGCCGATACGCCCAACCGTGCTAACTCCCCGTTCCGGGAGGTTGCAGCACTGGGCAATGCGCAGGTTCTGCTAACCTTGCTGACAGCCGCTATTGGCTTTGGGGGTATGTTTGCAATCTATACGTACCTGACGAGTGTTTTGCAAAATGTAACACATGTGCCCGAATGGCAGGTCATGCTGTATATGGTGATCTGGGGAGCGGGCATGCTGGCGGGTGCAAATATCGGGGCGTGGCTTGTGGACCGGAATATCAACTTTGCGGCCATTTTTGCGCTGGCGGGAAGTGCGCTGTGTTGATTTTCACTGAGAACTGACCCGGGTAGGGCGGAAATTTTCATCGAGATT